>LGER01000041.1 GCA_001507915.1 Desulfonauticus sp. 38_4375
CAATTTGCAGCCTTGGGGGACCTGGGGTCTCTTATACGCATAAATTTCAACACAGCTCCGTTAACTGTAGTCTCTCCTGAACCTTGAGCCAAACGCAAAAGAGAAGAAAAGCGTGCTCCCCACATCTTATAGTCCTGATTTTCCGGATACTGCTGTACAAGCTATTTTATCTCTTCTAAAATGCCTTCAACTTCATCCCTGTCTCTGGCCTTGGCCTCCATCCACTGTAAATAAGGCTCCAATTCAGGAGGATCTCCTTTGGGTTGATTGTAATTTTTCTCAATCCGGGAATGGAGCCTCTCATAAGCCTGGCTCCATTCCTCAGGGCTTGAAGATTCAGCCATCCGAAGATTAAATAAAACAAGAAAAAATAATGAAATTAGGCTAAAATAAATCTGCTTTTTCATGGTGGTCCTCCATCCCATTTATAGAGATGGTTCATTGAATCAGGCCTTGAAAAGTTATAGGAGGCCAATTCAATCCTGAACACCTTCCCCTCAATCTTAACCTCTTCCCCCTTTGTTCATTGACAAAATCAGCAACACCCCAATCAACAGTCTCACAGCTATAGATGTAATGTTGCGGCATTCTGCTTACAAAGGGATGATCTTTCCAACCTTTCGCATCTGTTTCTGCCCAAAGAGTGGAGGAGGTTAAGAAAAGTAAAGTAGTAAAAATAAAAGACCAATCTTAATTAGCCTACCCATCTTTTACCTCCTAAAAAAGATATAGTACACATATAAAAATATATATTCAAAATAACTTTACATATCATACTCAAATACAAATACTTTTGTAGTTCACTCTAAAAGCACATTCAATTCTTTTAAAATAAGCTATATTCTTTTAAAATTAAATTTATATTGATAAACACCAAAAAAACAGAAAATTTTTAAACCCCAAAATGAGTTAAAATTTTTCTTGTTTTTATTTTTAATTTACCAATAATATCAAATAGATATTAAATATTTTTTTAAGTATTTTAACCTTATCACATCTTTTTAAGCCTGTAAATATCCCTGACTACAATTTGCAGGAAAATCTAAAGGCTATTTAGTTATATACTGTTAGCACACATTTAATGCTTTTGAATGTACGAACACCTGAACCTTAAGCACCTTAAATATTACCAGAAATAAAAAAAGACAATAAACATACAAAAATAACCAGCAATAAAAAATTAAAAAACATAATTTTTATTGAAAATAAAATGCAAGAAGTCTTAGATATATGCAACACTAATATATCTACTTAATGCTAATAGCAAAGAAACATTAAACGCTTTGGGTGTGAATTAAAAGTGAAAATACTACTGATACGGATTGACAATAATAATTAAGAGTCCCTGTCCAAAGAAATAAATTTAAAGAAAAGATAATACTTCTCAGTTCTGGCAATTACTACAGGATAATATTTAAAACTATTAACCCTTATTATCTCAGAAAAAAATAAAGTTAATAATCAATTTTAATCTAGTTCAATTCTGACAAGTTAAATTAAAAAAACTAAAAATATTTTTCTTTATCTTCTTTTCCTCCTATTTTTTATTGTTATTATTGTTTTTTCTATTTTAAAATATTAACTATTATTTAAAAACATACTTTTACTATTTTTCTAATCAAAGGTCACATAAAGTTCTCCCCCATAGGCATCATTGACCACCAAAAGGGGAAAGTCCTCTACCTGTAAGGCTCTGATGGCTTCTGGACCCAGATCTTCATAGGCAATTATTTTAGCGCGCTTAATACACTTGGAAAGAAGGGCTCCAGCTCCACCTGTGGCCCCAAAATAAACTGCTTTATATTTTTGCAAAGCTTCTTTTACTTCTGGGCTTCTTTTACCTTTACCTATGGTTGCTTTTACTCCCAGCTTGTGCAAGGTAGGGGCATAACTGTCCATTCTATAACTAGTGGTAGGCCCTGCAGAGCCAATCACTTTTCCAGGAGGAGCAGGTGAAGGCCCTACATAATAAATAACCGCACCCTCTACTGGAAAGGGTAACTCCTCTCCCTTAGCCAAAGCTTCCAGCAAGCGTTTGTGGGCAGCATCTCTGGCTGTATAGATTATACCTGAAAGTAAGACCTTATCCCCTACTTTTAGTTGCAAAATATCCTCTTCAGTCAAAGGTGTCTGTAATCTATATTCACTCATTTAAAGGATAACCTCCTTATGCCTAGCCGAATGACACTGAATATTTACTGCCAGAGGCAAAGAAGCAATATGACAGGGATGGACTTCTATTTTTACTCCCAGACAGGTTGTTTTCCCTCCCAGTCCCATGGGACCTATGCCCAGATTATTAATTTCAGCTAAAAGTTCCTTTTCCTTGGCAGCTATCTCAGGGTCAGGATGAAACTTATCTAGAGGTCTAAGCAAAGCCTTTTTGGCCAAAATTGGGGCCAGATCAAAACTTCCTCCAATGCCAATGCCCACAATAATGGGCGGACAGGGATTGGGCCCAGCTTCTTTTACTCTTTTCAGAACAAAGTTTTTTATCCCTGCAAATCCCTGAGCAGGAGCCAGCATGGTGCACCTGGACATATTTTCACTCCCGCCCCCTTTGGCCATAAAACTTATCTTCAACTTATCTCCAGGAACCAGGTCCAGGTGAATTATAGCTGGCGTATTATCTTTGGTATTCTGCCTGGAAAAGGGATCACACACGGATTTGCGCAAATAACCTTTTTCATACCCTTGTCTAACTCCAGCCTGAATAGCTTCTTTTAAACTGCCCTCTACCTTTACCTCTTCTCCCAATTCTACAAAAAATATGGCCAAACCAGTATCCTGACAGAGAGGAAGGCCACTTTCTTCTGCCAGTTTATAATTGGCAATGAGCTGGCTTAAAATTTCTTTCCCAGCCTCGCTTTCTTCCCTTTCCAGAGCAGTATGTAAAGCCTCTTTTACATCCTCAGGCAAAAACAAATTGGCTTCTACTACCAACTTAGCTACAGCTTCACTAATTTCTGAAGCCCTTATTACTCGCATTCCTTTCTCCTATTTTTCTTTGCGCCAGAAAAGATAATTTTTTACTGCTCCCAGCCCCATTTTGCGTCGTAAATAGCCCAACTGGTCTTGCAAAGGAATATTTTTGGGACACACATCTTCGCAGGCCAAAAGCCCCATACAACCAAAAATCCCCTGATCTGTTCCAATAATTTCAAAATATTCCTTTTCTGTACGCTTATCCCTGGGGTCCAAGATAAAACGAGCCACTCTATTTAGGGCTACAGCACCTAAAAAGTCCGAACGCATTTGGGCTGTGGCACAGGCAGCAATACAACAACCACACTCTATACATCTATCTAATTCATAAATCTTTTCGGCCAAACTGTTGTCCATTCTCTCTTCTTCTGCTGTAGGGTCAAATTCTTTATCCTGATGCACCCAGGCCTTTACCCGTTCATTCATACTTCTAAACCAGCTACCTGTATCTACAGAAAGGTCTCCCACCAGTTTAAATCCAGGTAAAGGCAAAAGATTTATCTGGTCTGGAAGGTCTTTGGTTTTGGTCTTACAGGCTAAAGAGGGCTTGCCATTTATAACCATAGCACAAGCCCCACAAATAGCAGCCCGGCAACAAAAATCAAATTGCAAAGAAGGATCTTGCTCTTCTCTTATTTTATTTAAAGCAATAAATAAGTTCAAATTAGGAGTTTCTTCTAGGTAAAAAGTCTGCATGTGTGGTTTAGAATCCTCATCCTGGGGATTATAACGAAAAATATTAAATTGCAGCATTCTAGGCATTTTTAGACCTCTTTTCTGTTATTTTTCCTCTTCAAAGGGAAGAGGTTTGTCTTTGGGATAATCAAAGGGAACAATCTTGGCCCCACCATAGCCACGCTCTCCTGGAGGTAAAATGACCTCTTTAGTTGCAGGCTCGTATTTTAAGGTAGGCAAACTCTTGCCCTCTTCAAAATAGGCAAGTGTCCTTACCCACCAATCTCGGTCATTGCGGTAGGGATAGTCTTCTCTGGCATGACTACCTCTACTTTCCTTTCTTTCCAGGGCCCCGTAAGCAACACACAGAGCCAATTTAACCATACCTTCAATTTTCAAGGCCAGGGTAAGCTCTGGATTGGCTCCTTTGCCACTGGACTTTAAGCCCACATTCTTAGCCCTTTCCAAAATTTCCTGCAGCTTATCCACAGCTGTTTGCAGGTCTTTACCATTTCTAAAAATACCCACATAGTCCATAAGGACATCTTGCATGGCTTCTCGCACTTTATACACATTTTCTTTACCACCAGAAATGAGCCTGGCAATGCGTTCTTCCTGTTTTTTTACTTCCTTTTCCACAACAGAAGTCTTAAAATTTACCTCCCTTTCCTGTAAAAATTCCACTATCCTCTTGCCCACAATCATTCCAGCTACCACTGTTTCAGCCAGAGAATTTCCCCCCAAACGATTAAAGCCATGCATATCCCAGCAAGCAGCCTCTCCTGCGGAAAATAAACCCTTTAAACCATAAGCTTCTCCACACTTATTGGTGCGAATACCTCCCATGCTATAGTGCTGGGTAGGACGCACAGGAATAAGCTCATGCACAGGATTTATTCCCAAAAAATTCATACAAATATCATAAACTTCTCTTAATTTGGTCTTAATATGGGCTTCTCCTAAGTGTCTAATATCCAGCCACAAATGCTCCCCATAGGGACTTTTTACGCCCAAACCTTTACGCATGTGCTCTACCATGCGTCTAGAGACCACATCTCTAGAAGCCAATTCTGCCTTTGCTGGCTCGTAAATATGCATAAACCTTTCTTCATTTACATCCAGCAAAGTTCCCCCATCACCTCTACAACCTTCTGTCACTAAAATATCTCCAGGAACAATGCCAGTGGGGTGAAACTGGACTGCTTCCATATTGCCTAAAGGCACTAAACCTGTATTTAAGGCAATTATCTGGCCTCCACCTTCGTTAATAACTGCATTGGTTGAAGCTCTATAGATTCTACCAAAACCACCTGTGGCAATTAAGGTCGCTTTAGCCAGATACACTCTAAGCTTACCTGTACGCAAACAGCGAACCACTGCACCCAGGCAATTTTCACCGTCGTGAATAAGGGAAATGGCCTCTGCCCTATCGTGTACTTCTACTCCCTTGCTCACTGCCACACTGTCCATGGTATAAAGCATGGCATGCCCGGTACCATCTGAACAATAACAGGCCCTCCACTTGGCTGTCCCGCCAAAATCCCTGGCTGTAATCAAGCCTTCTTTTTCTTTTTTCTCTTCTTTTTCTAACTTTTGTCCGCCTTTGTAATAAAAGGATTTTCCTGCCACCACTCTATTCCAGGGAACTCCCCAATAGGCCAGTTGTCGAATGGCAATGGGCGCTGTTTCAGCAAAAAGTTTGGCCACTTCCTGATCGCAGCCCCAGTCAGAGCCTTTGACAGTATCTTCAAAGTGAATATCCGGGTTGTCCCCTTCACCTTTAATACAATTACCTAAAGCAGCCTGCATTCCCCCTTGAGCTGCAGAGGAATGAGACCTTCTGGCCGGCACCAGACTAAGACAGATAGCCTTAAAACCAGCTTCTGCTGCCTCTACAGCTACTCTTTCTCCTGCCAGCCCTGCTCCTATACACAACAAATCTGTATAAATTGTCTCCACCATAACTTCCCCTTTTTATAAGAAGTAAAAACGAAATAAACTAATAAGGTCCAATAAAATTAAACCACCAATAAGCCCCCAAATCACCTTTTTTACCTGAAAACGATTACTTCTGGTAACAAAACCCCACTTGGCTCCTACCCGATACAGGCCTATTCCCAGGTGCAAAGCCACTGAGAATAAAAACAGTAGATTAAAATACAACCACAGCCCACTCTGAACCAGCTCTTTAGATTTTAAGGCAGTTATGGGCAAATCATTTAAAATCACCCAGACATGAATACTCCCTAAAAGCAATAACAACATTCCTGTAATGACCTGAACCAACCAGAGCCAGGTATCACTGTGCTTTAACATTAAAGCCTGTCTCCAGACTATTTTTTGCTCTTTGGTGGTAAAGGGAATTTTTCGCGCAGCTAAAATAAAATGCACCAGAAAAATCAAACCCACAATAGGCCCGCCTATTTGAGCTAAATTGGTGCTTTCCAAAAAACCCGCTACCTGGTCAAAAAATTTTGCTCCAAAAACAATCCCAAAGACAAAAAGGGTATGTCCCAGCATAAACAGACTTAGCAAAATTCCGCTTAAAGCCTGACTCAAATCCAGGTAAGCAGAACCTTTACCAACTCTGCCCACCATAACCTTGCTTGCACTGTTCATAATGCCTCCTACTTAAATTTCTACTTCCAAACCAATGGGACAGTGATCAGAGCCATAGACCTGAGCTTCAATCCAGGCCCTTTTGACCCTGTCTTTAAGACCAGCAGAGACAAAAAAATAGTCAATTCGCCATCCCGCATTTCTTTCTCTGGCCTTAAAGCGATAGTCCCACCAGGTATAGTGCCCACCTTCTTGCACAAACATTCTAAAGGTATCCACAAAACCAGCAGCTATAAATTTATCCAGCCACTTCCTCTCTTCTGGCAAAAAACCAGAACGGGTTTCATTTTGTTTAGGGTTTTTCAAATCAATCTCCCTGTGAGCAGTATTAAAATCTCCACAAATAATCAACTCCTTCTCTTTTTTAAGCTCCTGACAATATTCCAAAAAATGCTCATAATACCCCAGTTTAAACTTAAGCCTTTCTTCATTCATCTGCCCATTGGGAAAATAAACATTTAAAAGATAAAACTCTGGATAGACCAAAGTAATCATTCTGCCTTCATCTGCATATAAACCACTGGGAAACCCCAGGTAAAAATCCTCTGGCTCTTGTCGACAAAAACAAGCCACCCCTGAATACCCCTTTTTCTTTTTGGAATAATTCCAGATAGAAGTATAACCTGGAGGATTTTTATCCCGGGGAGCAAGCTGCTCCGGATGTACCTTGGTCTCTTGTAAACATATAACATCTGCCTGGGTAGAAAAAAACCAATCCCAAAAACCTTTTTTAAGTATGGCCCTAAAGCCATTTACATTCCAGGAATAAAAAATCATCTTTTTTATACCACCCTCCAACTAAAAAGAAGTTTCCACTTCCAACCGACCATCTTGAAAAATAATCTTCACATAACCACCTGTAGCCAGAGTCCCGGGATTAATCACCAGAGTACCACCCACTTCATCCACACTTCTGGCCTCGTGAATATGCCCGGTAAGACAAATATCTGGTGCTACTTCTTGAATAAAATCTAAAACCGCCTTACTTCCCACATGCGCTCCAGAAAATAAGGTATCACACCTGGTCCCATAAGGAGGAGTATGGGAAACAAAAAGCAAGGGACTTTTATCCTGAACTTTACTTTTTAACTCACCTAACCAGGTAGCCAGGGTCTGTTCACTTACTTCTGAAGGAGTGCCAAAAGGGGTGGGCGTAGAATATCCCATTCCAGCCACATATAAACCAGGCTCCACATAGACCACTTTCCTGTGCAGGTTAACCCCTGCCTCTTCCAGGGCCTCTTCTACTTCTTTGCTATCCATATTGCCTATCTGAGCGAAAACCACAGGCACCTGCTTTTTTAATTGCTGCAAAAACTCAAGAACTTCTGCTTTATTGCCTCTATTGGTTAAATCCCCGGAAATAATTACCCCTTGGGCTTTATTTAAATCTGGCAAATTTAAGACTTTGGAAAAGCTATTATGGACATCTCCCAGACCAAGCCAGAAAATCTCTTCCATTTCTCCCTCCTGGCCTTAAAGTTTTTTTACCATTTGCTGATTCTTTTCCAGATCTATTACCAAATAACCCAGTTGTTTTAATTTCTCTCTAAGTTCATCAGCTAAAGAATAGTTTTTAGCTTCTTTGGCTCTTTTTCTCTGCTCCAAAAGCTCTTGCACAGCCTGGGGCAAAGTGCTTTCTTCACTTTTTAGTCCCAGAATATCCCTTAAAAAAGAAAATACATTTAACAAATTTTCCTTATCTTTTGAACTCAAATCCCTGGTCTGTATTCTTTTATTTACCAATTTTAAAAAGGAAAATATTTCTGGCCACAAACGAAAAAGCTGAAACCCATTGCTCAAATAGAAGTTAACCTGTTCTTTTAGCCTGGAACAATAACCTTCTATTTTTAAAGAACTTTCTTCGCCTTGAGTGGTAATTTTCTTTAATTTCAAATAAGTATCTGAAAACTTGCGCCAGTTTTTCTGCCACATTTTTAAATTTTCTTCCTTGATTTCTAAGACCTTGGACCAGGAAGTAGCTGAAAACAGGCTCCGCAAAACAAAAAAATCTTCTTCCCTTAACCTTAAGAGTTCACTTTTGACCCCACAAATGTGCACCCATCCCAAAGGTACACCCTTGGCTGTATTTTGCCATAAACTGTGTAAATTATCTATGTGTGGCAGGATATGCTCACATCCACAAAATACCAAAAAGGGATTTTTAGAACGAGCCAGTACAATGCTTGCCTGCTGTAGATACCAAGAAGGCCTGACATTACCCCAACTGGTCTTTAAAACTTCTCCTTCTTTCAAATCTTGCAAGCTGGCCCTTTTGAGCAAGGTAAAATCCTTGGGATTGTCTTTGAGATAGTAAACTCCCAAACCTCTTTGTTCCAATCTTAACTTGGTGTTTTTTAACACCAGTTTCCCATATTCTGGCTCTCTTTGCACATCAAAGTAAACAGAGCGCAATTTTTCATAAGCCTTGCCTTTGGAAAGTAAAAGGGAGCAAAGCTTAACTCCTTCCTCTAACACCTCAGAAGCAAACAGAAATTGTACTTTTTGTAGCTTAAACCTGGATGCTATTTTTTCCAGCTTTTCTTTAGCCCTTTCCTTTAATTTCTCTCTTTTAAGGCCAAGGCTTCGGCATAAGTTTAAAGTCCTGTCTTCAAAATCAGCAATACCCACCAGGATATTGGCCTCTATATTTAAACTCCTGAGGTATCGAGCCAGGATATCCAAACCCACCATTCTCCGCCAAAAACCAAGCTCTTCAAGCTGATCCAGACTGGGCCCAAAGGTAAAAAGATCTAAATTTTTCTTTTCAATTTTTACAGGAGAGGTAAGCCCCTTTAAACTAAAGCTAAAGGCAGGCTCTTCCAAAAACAAAGGTGTACTTAGATAGCGCTCTCCTCCATCAGGGAAAACAACCACCAAAACACCCTGCTCTATTCTTTTAGCTATTTTTAAGGCCCCAGCCAGAGCTGCTCCAGAACTCATGCCCACAAGCAAACCTTCTTCTCTGGCCAGACGACGACAGAGCTCAAAGGCTTCCTCATCTTCCACCCTTAAAATCTCATCCAAAAGGGTGGGGTCATAAATACCAGGTGGATAGGATTCCTGCATATTCTTAAGTCCCTGAATCCTATGCCCGGGACGGGGCTCTATGCCCACACAAAATACTTTGGAATTGAATTTTTTCAAACGCTTGGTAGTGCCCATGGCTGTACCAGAAGTACCCAGGGCTGCTACAAAGTGGGTAATTTTTCCTTCTGTTTGCTCCCAGATTTCCCTGCCTGTAGTTTCATAATGGGCTTTAATGCTGGCAGGATTGTTAAATTGATCCATCAGCACATACTTTTCTGGCTCTTCTCTAGCCAGACGATAGGCTTCTTCAATGGCCCCATCTGTGCCCAGGTGGGCTGGAGTTAAAATGAGTTTGGCTCCATAAGCCTTTAAAATCTTTTTTCTTTCTTGAGAAGCAGATTCAGGCATAAGCAAAGTAAGCTTATACCCCTTTTGTGCACACACCAGGGCCAATCCAATACCAGTATTACCACTGGTAGCTTCTATAACAATCTTATCCTGGCTTAGCTCTCCTCTTTGCTCTGCCTCTTCAATCATGGCCAGAGCCACTCTATCTTTTATGGAGCCACCAGGATTAAAACATTCCATTTTGGCATAAATTTTTACTTGGGAATTGGGAGAAAATCTTTTTAACTCTATCAAAGGAGTATTACCTATGAGCTGTAATAAATTTTGTGGTTGCTTTGTTTTAGTAGTTTTCATAGAATAGCCTTTAAAGGAGTTTTTATGGTCAATCAAAAAAAAGCCTACTTTTTTGGTTTACTCACTGTCTTTATCTGGTCCACAGTAGCTTCAGCTTTTAAACTTAGCCTGCGTTATCTAACACCTCTGCAATTACTCTTTTACGCCAGCTTAACTTCTACTATTATACTCTTTTTAGTGCTTCTGATTCAAAAAAAACTCTCTTCTCCCCCTGCAAAAGAGTTGTTAAAATCAGCCCTTCTTGGTTTTATCAATCCTTTTTTTTACTATTTAGTACTCTTTAAGGCCTATGACCTTTTGCCTGCCCAAGAAGCTCAGCCTCTAAATTATACCTGGGGAATTACCCTGACTCTACTGTCCATCCCCCTCTTAAAACAAAAAATTTCTCTCCATCAACTCCTGGCCATTATTATCAGCTACTTAGGAGTACTGGTTATCTCCACGCACGGCAATCTACTATCCCTTAAGTTCACCAATGGCTGGGGAGTTTTCTTAGCCCTTTTTAGCACCCTTCTCTGGTCTATTTACTGGATAATGAATACTCAGGATACCCTTCATCCTGTGCTGAGGCTTTTTTATAACTTCTGCTTTGGCTCCCTTTATATATTTCTTACCCTTGTTTTTACTTCTACTCCTTTTAGCTCAGCTTTTCCAGGATTTTTAGGTGCCCTTTATGTGGGCACCTTTGAGATGGGTATAACCTTTGTTTTCTGGTTAACAGCTCTAAAATACTCTAGAACCACTGCTCAGGTAAGCAATCTCATTTACCTTTCTCCCTTTTTATCCCTTGTCTTTATTCACTTTTTGGTAGGAGAAGAAATTTTACCTTCTACCCTAATAGGACTTATTCTAATTTTAAGTGGTCTTATTTACCAGAATCGGGCCACTCAAAAATAGCCTGAGCCACTTCATCTCGCCTGTCCACCAGGGCATTACGCTGGTAAGCCTTAAGGCCAAAAAAGGGCAAAGCAGCCAAAAGATGATCAAAAATATCTGCCTGCAGGGCTTCGTATTCAGCCCATCGAATTTCATCCACAAAACAATATATTTCCAGGGGAATGCCCTTGTCTGCCTGAGGCTGAAGATGCCTTACCAAAAGAGTTAAATTTTTAACTACCCTGGGATGTTTTAATAAATAGTTATAAACATAGGCCCGATAAGTGCCCAGGTTGGTGAGATATCTTCCATTTAAAACAATTTGATCCTTTCTATCTTTATTGGCTTTGGCCAAAGCTTCTTCTTTCTGTCTTAAATACTCTTCCAACAATTTTATTTTTTTTAACTTTTCCACCTCTTGCGCAGATAAGAAACGCACACTGGACTGATCAATGGGAATGTATCTTTTTATCCTTCTAGCTCCTGCTTCATACATTCCTCGCCAGTTTTTAAAGGAATTATCCAAAAACTTATAAGTGGGTACAGTTACTATAGTTTTATCAAAATTTTGAATTTTTACCACGTGTAAAGATATATCTATAACATCCCCATCCACTCCAAAGGAAGGCATTTCTATCCAGTCTCCAATCTTCAACAAATTATAAGTATTTATCTGAACACTTGCTACAAAGGAGAGTATAGTATCTTTGAAAATTATCATAATAACAGCAGTTAAAGCACCAATTCCACTTACCAGCCCCCAGGGAGAACGGTCCAAAATATAGGCTCCCACAAATATTGCACCAACTATATAAATAAATATTTTTAGAAGTTGAATATATCCCTTTATAGGTCTATTTTTAGATATAGGTAGTGTATTATAAAAATCATTGCAAAAATTCAAAAATTTAGAAATTAGTAAGATTAACATTATTTCTACATAAACTATACTTACCTTCTTCCCATAAAACTCAAACCTGGGAATTAAATTGAAAAAATAATAGGCAATCATTCCCGGAACAATGGCCACAATATTTTCTACTAACTTGTTTTTTACAATTAAATCATCTATCTTATTTTTGGTCTTGGCAAAAAACAGATGTAGCCACTTTAAAATGACTTTTTTGGGAATAAAATAAGAAAGATATAATACTACCAAGAAAGCTATTAACTTGGCCCAGGGTAAAAAAAGACTTAAATCAAAAGAATTACTTGACATTTTTCCTCCTCTTCAGTTTAAGCTTGGCTTAAAACAAACTATTTACAAGCTCTGTTAACTCAAAAAAAAACAAAATCCAAGTAAAAAGGAGAAATAAATGTTTATCATCACTTCCCTATGTCTTTATTTACTCTTGGTAGTACAGCCTCTTTGGGCTAAAGTAAGCCAGGTGGAGTTATATCCGAGGGGAGCTAAAATTACAGGAGTAATCCAGGTTAAAGATTTTCCTTATACCTTTACTTTGCCAGGCACAGCCAATCCAGAAACTTTAACTTTTAAAACCAATTCTCAAACTGCTATCTACAACTTTAGCTACAAGTCCAGCCCCACGCCCCCGCCCCTTATTGCTTTCTGGGAACAAAAACTGGCTGGTTTGCTACAAAAACAAAAGGAACTGGAAACTCAAATTCAAGTAAAAGAGATTAAGCTTAATTTTTGGATAAAACAAAGCGAGAAAAATAGCTTTAAAGTGGACCTATTAAAAAAAGTGGCTCAAGAACTGGAAGAAAATGTCCTTATTTTAAACAAAGAAAAACTGCTTTTACAAGAAAAGTTAGACAAATTAAAAGAAGAAATAAATTCTATTCAAGATAAAATAAAGGAACTAGCAGCTCAAGATAACAGCTGGGAAGTAAAATTAGAAGGACAAGGACAAGGAACAATATACTATACCTATTTTACCCCTCATGCAGGCTGGAACAACTTCTATTCTCTGCACAACTTTACCCCAAAAGACATATCTTCTTTAATCTGGCAGGGAAAACTCTGGCAAAAAACAGGTGAGGATTGGCAGGAAGCAAAGATCAGTCTTATCAGTGGCTTTTTTTCCAGAAAGTTAGAACCACCCTCTCTAACTCCCTGGATTTTATCCCCTTTTCCTGTGTTTCAGCCAATGGAAATGAACTTTAGAAAAAGTGCCCCCCTGAAGTCCCTGGACCAAGCATCCCCCAAACCTGGAGTACCTCAAAAAAAAGAAGGAATCTTTTTTGACAGTTATGAACTTCCCCAACTAACTCTTAAGGCAGGTGAAGAAAAGACTGTAACTCTTCAAAAGTTTACTCCCAGGGTAAAGCTTTCTTATATTCTAAGGCCCTATTTCTCTTCTCAAGTGTATGTACAAGCAGATTTAAAATTTTCCAATAACCTTAGGCTACCTCCAGGAAAAATTAATCTTTTCCTGGATAATGTCCTGGTGGGAAGCAAAAACTTTAGCCTGGCTACCAATAGCACTTCCCTATTTTTAGGAAATGACCCCCAAATAAAAACAAGTGTACACTTTAAAAAAGAACACGAGAAAAAAGGAGTGTTTTCCAAAGAACACACCTATCTCTATCAGTATGAAATAACTTTAAAAAACAACAAAAAGAAAAAAGTAAAAATAACCATAGAAGATAGTAAACCCATCAGTGAAGAGAAAAAAGTAAGCATAACCCCTCTTTTTGAAGTAAAGCCTCAAGAAGAAAAGGATGTTTTTAAGTGGGAAATAAACTTAAATCCTCAAGAAAAAAAGACTTTTCACTACGGCTATAAAATAAGCTACCCTGCGGATCTAAACTTAGACCTGGGGAGATAAAAGAAATTGAACTTTGTCCTGCTGGCTGGCAACCAGGGAAACAACCCCTAAAGCCAAGTCCAGAACTAGTAGGCAAAGTTTGGGAAGTCTGGAAAGTAGAAGAAAATTAAATTATTAGGGCCTATGTGCTATCACTTTCAGACATAGGCCCTAAACTTATTTTTATTTTAAATCAGTTTTCTATCCAGTAAAAGATGGGAAAAATAGCCTAAAACAGCAGCTACATAATAAGGTAGTAAAAAAGATAGGGGGGTATTAAAAAAGAGAAAAGGCAGGACCAAAAGAATAAAAGGAGCCAGCAGCATAGCCCACCAGGTATGAGTCCAGCCTCTGTGCCTGCCCAGGGCAGGAAGCATAGCCAGAAAACCCAAAATAGCTGCCCACTTATAAAAACCCTTAATTAAAAAAGCCAGATCCAGGGCAGCTAAAAGACCATAAAAGATATTTTGCCCTTTAGAGTCAGTATCCAAATCAGGAAATAAAGCAAAAAGGACTCCTAAAATAAACGCTGTAAAGGCCTGAGATAAATCTGGCTTCCACCATTCAAGCCAGATAGCCACACCCACTCCCAAGCCTGTAAGGAGCATACCAAAACCAAAATGTGCTTTATATCCTGGCATTTTTAAAACATGTCTTTTTCAGTTTCAGAGATAATTTTATCAATGCTTTCCTTTAATTTCTTGGGCAAGCCCATAATATCCACATTCAAAAAGCCCCTTACAATGGTGGAAGTGGCTTCATCTTCATCCAGACCTCTGGCCATCAAATATTCTATTTCTTCTTGCGCTATTTTGCCTACAGCAGCTTCATGAGAAAGCTCTACACCTTCTTTGGTACCTTTAAGCTCTGGAATAGCATGAATGATTCCATCACTTAAAATAAGGCCTTTACATTCCAGGTGTCCCTTGGCTGGCACACTGTTGGCTTCAATCACACCAGGGGCAATCAGCTCTCCTCCAGTGGTAATGGCCCTGGAGATTATTTCTCCCCTTGTATCTGGGGCATTTAAAACAATCTTGTTTCCAGAGTTAATATAGCTTCCTGGATGAGCCACTAAAATGGAGTTAAACCTGGCAATAGAGCCTTTTCCATTTAAATAAATAGTGGGAAAGGATTGCACAGACTTTACTGGCTTTAACAAAATATAATTACTCTGAAAAACTCCTCCTTCTTCCACAATACCTACAGTTCTGGGCCTTACTTCTACCTTTTCACTCCAGTTATGCACCATAGTAAAGGTAAGTTTTCCACCTTTTTTAACATAAAACTCAGAAATTCCTAAATGCAAAGCTGATTGTACTTTATGCGAAGTAGCACAACCTGTTATAATGTGAACTTCAGAATCTTCTTCCACCACAATAATGTTGTGCACACTCTGTCCTATCTTTTCTCCTTTAATAAAAAGACAGGACTGTACAGGCTCTTTTATCTTAGCTCCTTTCTTGGTTCTAATAAAATATCCACCATGTACAACCTCTGCTGCTTTACGAGTGTATTCATCTTTATCTTTGTCTACAGCTTTCCAGAAATATTCTGGCAAACCATCGTACTTATCCAGAGCATCTTTAATATCCAAAATCTCCACGCCTTCCTGTTTGCTTCTGCAAACAGCCTTGGTGTGATTTAAGTGCAAATAAGTCCCACTTCGTTCTTCTTCTTTTACATCTACTCCTGCAAGCTCCAATTCTTCTTGATCTTCAACATCTATTTCTCTCAAGTCCTGCAGTTCTATTTTCTCTCCGCCACTAAACACATATTCTTCTAATTTTACCTTTTCTTTATCTAATTGAGACATCTTATACACTCCTTATATCCATACTTGCTAATATGCTCTAAAATATCCCTGGGCCTTCCTTCACAACAAAGCTTTCCCTGATACATGACCTGGCCTCTATCAGCATTTATATAATCCAGAATGTAACCAGTATGAGTAATAATTAACCCAGAGACCTTTCTTAGTTCTTTTAACTCTTTCATAGACATGCCAGGCTTGGGCTCGTGGCCATTGCCGGATAAAAGTTCTTTTACTACTTTGCCAATAAGCCCCATATTTTCTAAATCCACTCCTGATTCTGGCTCATCAAAAAGTAACAAATCAGGGTTTTGGGCCATAAGCTGTAAAAGTTCTGAGCGCTTGATTTCTCCTCCAGAAAAGCCAGCATTAATATCCCGGTCTAAAAAATCCACAAAATTTACCTTTTGGGCTAACTTTTCCACATCTACCTGTCTATCTCGAGCGCAAAGTCTAACCAAATCCCTTGTTTTTAAACCATGAATGGTAGGAGGCCGTTGAAAAGACATGCCTATGCCCATTCTAGCCCGCTCATACATGGGCAGATCTGTTATGTTTTTACCTTTAAAATAAATAGCTCCTTTGGTTACTTTATAGCCTGAAAACCCCATAAGGGTCATAAGCAAAGTGGTTTTACCACTTCCATTGGGGCCAAAGAGGATAAAGGTTTCTCCTTCTTTAATCTCCAGGTTTATACCCTTTAAAACCTCTTTTTCTCCAATTTTTACATGTAAGTCTTCTATTACCAGCATAAGAAAACACTCCTTTAGGTTTAAATGCTTTTTTCTCTCTTAATGCTTTTAGCCAGGATAGGCAAAATAAAATTATCTTCCTGGTTTTCTACCTGGCCTCTTTTAATAAACTCCTTAAAGTACTAAACTTTTTTCTTAATCTTTTTCTCTTTAAATCCAATAAAATTCCTTTCAGCGCTCTAACCTTTGTCCTTAACTCTTCCAGATTTCCCGAATTATTTAAAATAAAATGAGCTTCTTTTAATTTTTTTTCTTCAGGCAATTGAAAACTGTCCAGGGTTTCTATTTTTTCCTCTGACCAGCCTCGTTTTTTTAAAGCCTGCCAGCGCTCTTCTGGGTTTCTTTTGATGCCCACCAGCAATACATCCTTTTCCTTAAGCCCTGTTTCCAGGTAAAGGGGAATATCCCCTACAATAATGGGCTTTGTTGCCTGTGTTTTTTGAAAATTTTTCCATCTGGCCAAAACCAAAGGATGAATACTTTTTTCAATCTCTCTCCTTAAAGAAGGATTTTGTAAGTATTTAAAAAGCTTTTCCTTATCTATTTTTTTGTCAGCAGTTAAAATATCTGGCCCCAGGATGCGGGTAAGCAAAAAATAACCATCTGCTTGAGGCTGGTAAAGTTTTTCTACCTCCTTATCAGCCTCAAAAACATAAGTACTAAGCTCCCTGGCTACCAAACTTTTTCCACTACCAGGAAGGCCAAGCAAGACTACCTTTAAAGACTCCTTAAGCAAAAATAAAAGTGCCTGTTTAAAGTCCAGAGGCAAATCTGCCTCATATTCCTGCCAGCTATTTTGCCAGGGAAAGCGTAAATAAAAGGCGTGTAAAAGCTGTCTTTTTACCAGCTTGTTTAAAATTTGTTCTAGCCTGTTGCTAGGCGCAATTTGCCCGCCATAAAGTTCATCCCCTAAAATGGGGTGGCCAAGATGGCTTAAATGCACCCGGATTTGATGGGTCCTGCCCGTAAAAATCTTCACCTTAAGCACGCTATAATCGCCATTGGTCCAGAGCACTTCATAACTGGTTCTGGCTTCTCTTCCACCCTTGCTTAAAACTGCCTGTTTTATTTTACTCCTGGGGTCTCTACCCAGGGGCAAATCAATTTCTCCCTTTTCTGGAGAAGGACAACCTTTGACCAGGGCCACATACTTCTTATCCACCAAACGCTGAGCAAAAAGAGAGCTCAGTTTCACTCTAGTTTCTTCCCTTAAAGCCACCAGCAAAAGGCCACTGGTATCCTTGTCCAAACGATGAACTATGCCTGGGCGCTCTCCCTGGATTTTTTTTAGTTCTGGAAAATGATGGAGTAAAAAGTGAACCAGAGTATCCCCTTTTTCTGAGGGAGCAGGGTGAACACTGATTCCTGCGGGTTTATTTAAAACCAAAAAGTCCTCTTGCTGGTCTATAATTTGAAGCTGGCCAGGCTTGGCTTGCAGAGAATTCTCTTCTTCTGGAACTTCTAATTCTACCCTGTCTCCAGGCTTTAAGAGCAAGCTGGGCTTAACAATAACCTTGGTATTAACCTGACAGTGTCCGGCTTTTATCAGGGATTTTATTTTACTACGAGAAAGTTCTAAGTTTTCTCCTAAAAAAAGATCCAGCCTCTTTTCAGGACCAGAAAACTCCAGGCATACCTTCATTTACCATTATTCCTAACTGGGCACTATCTCAGTTCCAATACCTGCTTTGGTGAACATCTCCAAAATAATGGAATTTTCTATTCTGCCATCCACGATATGGGTCTTTTCTACTCCAGCTTCCAGGGCCTCCAGACAACACTTGACCTTGGGAATCATGCCGCCCTTAATTACACCCTGGTCCATAAAGTAAATGGCCTCTTTTTTGGTCAGGGAAGAAATAACCTTTTCCCTATCATCCATTATACCAGGAACATCTGTAAGTAAAATCAACTTGGCTGCTTTTAAACTAGAAGCTACAGCACTGGCCACAAAATCAGCATTGATATTATAGGTTTCACCTTGATCATCTACTCCCACAGGGGCAATTATGGGAATAAATCCCTTCTCCTGGAGAGAATAAATAAGAGCAGTATTTACCTCTACTACTCGCCCCACCTTTCCCACATCAATTATCTCCGGGGGAGCATCCTTTTTACTTATTACCAGTTGAAACTTTTCTGCCCTTAATAAAAAACCATCCTTGCCAGAAAGACCAACAGCCTTTCCGCCATTTAAATTAATTAAATTAACAATCTCCTTATTTACCTTGCCCACCAGAACCATTTCCACCACATCCATGGTCGCTGCATCTGTTACCCGCATGCCTTCTCTAAACTGGGTGGGGATGTTTAATTGCTTTAACATATTGCCAATTTGCGGGCCTCCTCCATGCACAATAATAGGATTTAAACCAATATATTTTAATAAAATCACATTTAAGGCAAAACTTTGTTTTAACTTTTCATCTATCATGGCATGTCCGCCATATTTAATCACTACGGTACGACCATAAAACTGACGAATATAAGGTAAAGCTTCTAGTAAAATCTTGGCTTTAAGTTTTTCTTGCTCCATTGTAAGGCCCTCACATTTTGTACTTGGTCAAATCAAAGTCATATTTTTCCAGTATTTCTGACCACTTCTTACTTTCTTCGTCTTTTAAGACTTCCTGTTGCTTTGAACCAATTAAATCTTCCACTTCTAACAAAATCTTTTCATCCACCATAATGTCCACCTTAGCCCTTAAAGCCAAAGCAATAGCATCAGAAGGACGACTATCTATTAGTAAGGTCTTACCCTCTTTTTTTACCACTAAATTGGCATAATAGGTGGAATCCTTTAATTCTGTAATTCTTATTTCTGCAAGACTTCCGCCCATGGTTTCCAGGGTGTTTAAAAACAGGTCATGGGTAAGGGGCCTGGGCATTTTTACCTCATTTAAGGGAATGGATATGGCCATGGCTTCCAGGGCTCCAATCCAGATGGGAAGCACATACTTTTCACTTTCATCCTTTAAAATAATCAAAGGCATTTTGGTGGTTTCATCTAAAGCCAGACCAAATACTTTCATCTTAACAAACATAACCCACCACCTCTCCTAGTAAAGAGTGTTTTTTGGCTTCAATGATTTTAACTTCTACCAAAGAACCAGGACCTACCTGGTCAGAAGAAGTTAAAACATTGACTACTCGATTATAAGGGTCTCTTCCTCTATAGGAAATTACACCTTCTAAGTCCTTTTTACTCCTGTCTTCTATCAACACTTCTGTTGTTTTTCCTTCTTGTTCTTTATATCGCCTTTCTGTAATTGTTTCTTGCAAGCTTTGTAAACGCATCAGCCTTTCCTGTTTTACTTCTTCTGCTATTTTATCTGGCATTTTTTCTGCCC
>LGER01000003.1 GCA_001507915.1 Desulfonauticus sp. 38_4375
TATGAATTATATATTTTTTGGTACTGGTAGATATTTTTATCCTGGAGACGATCCAGGTAAAAATAATGAATTTAATAACCTCTATGCTGTAAGAATAGATGATTGTCTTGATGATGGAAATTGTAATATTAATGCAGCACACTCATCTAATGATCCTTGTAATGAACTCACTCAAGGTAACCCAAATAAACTATTTTCTTGGAAACAAGGACTAAATGAGAGAGAAGGAATTTATTTTAAAGAAAGAGTAATATCAGACCCAACTGTTACTGATTCCAATATAATCTATTTTACTACAACAGAGCCTTCTTCTGATTTTTGTAGTTTTGGTGGAAGATCCAGGGTATGGCAGCTAAATTGTGCAACAGGTGAAGATCTCAAAAATCAAAACTGTCCAGGATATCACGCAAGCAACCCAGGAGGAAAACTATTTTTACAACTATCCCGTGGTAATATAGAAGAAATAATTGTTGGTACAGATGAGACATCAACATTTAATGATGCTACTACTCCATGGTATACAGGAGTACCTCCAGAATCAGCTACCCCTTATGTAAATCCAGCAAAAAGTCCTAAGGGCAATATTTTATTATGGATAGAAAAGTAAAAGGCTTTACTTTAATCGAACTCTTGGTAATTTTATCTATTATAGCAATAGTTTTATCCATTACAATTCCACAATTTACAAAATGGAAGAAAAAATATGATGTTCAATACGATATAAAAAATATTTATACTCTAATTCAAGATGCCAGAATGAAAAGCTTTGTTGAAAAAAAAGTTTGTGGATTGTATTGGGGAACTACATCAGAATTTAAGAAGATATATGAAAGGTGTGATACAGATTATGATGGTGAGATTAATGATAGTGGTGGGTATGTTGATATAACAATTTTAAATCTAAAATCGAAATTTAAATCATCTAATTCAACTTATACATATATAAAATTTTCTAGAGGTGTGGTTGTTAATTTTGATAGTATTTATCTTACAGACCTAAACGAGGAAGAAGTTAATAATTGTGTAGCAGTTTCAGTAACAAGAGCAAAAACAGGATCATGGAATGGAACTGATTGTAATTAAAGAAAAAAAAGGATTTACTTTAATAGAGGTCCTTGTTAGCATGTTGATATTGACTTTGGTTCTTCTTACGCTAGTGCAGAGTCTTGCTACTTATATTCGTAGTAATGTAAATAATTTAGTTAGGGATGAAGCTGTAAAAATAGCTCAAGATTGTATAGAAAATATAAGAAGTGGTATTGAATGTGAAGATAATGCAACTAAAAAATTTAGAAATTTTTCTTTAACCTTTGCGATAGATTCTAATTCTACTCCTATAGATAGTGGTAACAGTCAAGTACAAGTTATAGTTACTTATAAATATCCACCTAACAGTAATTCGACAAAAACTTATACCATAAATACAGTAGTGCATGAGCCATGAAAAATAAAGGTGTAACCTTAATAGAATTGTTGGTGGTGTTAGTAATTTTATCAGTGGTTCTAGGTGCTGTATATCAATCATATTTAAATGTATTGAAAGCATACACACAGCAGACTACTACTGCTGTATCCAATATAGATAGGCTAATAGGGGCTGAAATAATTAGAAGAGATATTGAGCTGGCTGGTTTTGGAATACCCAATGATAAATTGCCTCTAGAATATGATGAAGCAAACAATACTCTTACAATAAGTTCAACAGTATCTTCTAGAAATGATTATACAAAGTGTTATGGTTATGCAGATTTTAATGGAAAGAGATTTTTTACCCTTGATGATGCAGAAATCTCTGCCGAGGATTGTAATGATACAAATATTTGTTATTTAGCACTTGATTTAGATTATACCCAAAAATATAATTGTTATAAAGTTGATTCATCTGATCCATCAAAGCTACTGCTTTTATTTGGTCTTAGTTCTAATTCTACAGATAATAAAATAACCTATGAATTAGACGACTACAATTCAGAAGATAAGCCATTAAGATGTGCGCAAAATACTAAAGTATTAAGAAGAGAAGATGCAAGTACTGGTGGTGCGCAACCAATACTGGACTGTGTAGAAAGGTTTAAAGTGGCATTTGGTCTTGATACTGACGATGATGACATTGTTGATACATGGTCAACTACATTACCCTCAGATCCGAAGGTTTTAAGGTCTCAGCTAAAACAGGTAAAAGTATTTATTGTTTACCACGAAGGTAGAAAAGACCCAGCCTTTAATTATTCTGGAGGCACAATTTATCTAAATACTTCTAATGGGACCATTGAACAATTTACTCCTACAGGGGATGATATACATTATAGATGGAAGCTATTTCAATTTTCAGTAAAACCCATGAATCTTAAGAGGGAAATTCGGTGATTTTCAAAAAGCAAGATGAGAGGGGTATAGCCCTTATAACTTCTCTAATTTTGAGCTTAATTGCTATAGTGCTTGCATCAGCTATAATGATTTTAGTGGTATCGAGTACCAAACAGTCAGGTATTGTAAAAAGGTATACATCAGCATTAGAAGCTGCAAAGGGAGGTGTGGAAGAATTTTTGATTGATATTAGAGATTCTACTTGGGATTCTAATTCATCAGGTTGGATACCTGGGCATGCCTGTAAATTAAAAAGAGATACAGATAACTGGACCACGGTATGTGATTTTTGTAATTCAACGAATGCATGTACCTCTAATTCAGAGCCATCAGATATCATTAATAATCCTGATTGGGAAGAAATTTATGGAGACTATATAGTGTATGGAAAGATAGTAGATACTAAGGGATACCTTGATGGTTATTTATACAATGTTGAAATTGTAGGTACAAATAACAGTACAAGTGAAATGGCTTGGATTAATGTATTGTACCAAATAAAATTAAATCCTTAATTTACTATAGCTTAGATTTATCTTTAAATTTATTTTTTTATTAAATTTAATTATTTTAAATAAATGGAAATATTTTTAAATTGGTTAATATTTTGATATAATTAATTTGAATCTATTAACTATCCAGGAGGTTTTATGTTTAAATTAAATATTGAAGGTATGAGTTGTCAGCATTGTGTAAATACTGTTACCAAGATTTTGGAGAGTATGGGTAATCTTAAAAATATAAAGGTAAGTTTAGAAGATAAAGCTGCCTATTTTGAGGCTGATAAAGGGGGGGATTTTGAGTTGATAAAAGCCAAGGTAGAAGAAAAGGGATACAAGGTTACTGGCTGGGAAGAAAAATAAGGTTTTGCTTATAGGTTAATAAAAAAGGGGCTTTAAGCCCCTTTTTTTATTTTTTACCAGGTAAGAGAATATTTAATACCACTCCGGTTATACCAGCTAGCCCGATACCTTTTAAGGTGAATTCTCCAGCAGAAAAGGACATTCCTCCCACTCCAAAGATAACAATTATGGCCACAATAGCCATATTTCTGGCCTCCATCAGGTCCTGGCCAGCTCTAACTAAAGTGTTGATGCCCACGACCATGATAGCACCAAAGAGGAGAATGAGAATTCCACCCATAACAGGAGTAGGAATAGTTTGTAAAAAAGCGCCTAGTTTGCCCACAAAGGAAAGCAAAATGGCACAGATGGAAGCCCAGGTCATAATAGCAGGGTTGAAGACCTTAATCAGAGCTACAGCCCCGGTTACTTCTGAATAGGTGGTGTTAGGAGGACCACCTAAAAAGGACGCCAGAGAAGTGGCCAGACCATCGCCTAAGAGAGTTTTATGTACTCCAGGGTCTTTTAAATAGTCTTTTCCTGTCACAGAGCTAATGGCCAGAATATCTCCAAAATGTTCAATGGCTGGAGCAATAGCCACAGGAGCAATAAAAAGGATGGCCTGCAGGTTCCATTCAGGAAAGGTAAAATTGGGAAGGGCAAACCAGGGTGCCTGGGTTACAGGGGCAAAGTTGACCAAACCCACTGGGATGGAAATAAGATATCCTACAATAATTCCAGAAAGAATGGGAATGAGTTTTAACATGCCTTTGCCAAAGAGGGAGACTATAATGGTCACTGCCAGGGAAATCATGGCAATGGTGAGAGCTGTTTTTTCTGGCACTAAAACAGCACTGCCATCTCCTGTTTTACCCATGGCCATATTTACTGCTACAGGAGCTAGAATAAGACCAATTACCATGATAACTGGGCCGGTAACAATAGGAGGAAGCAAATTTTCCAGGACTTTTACTCCTCTTAAGGAAATGAGCAGGCTTAAGAGAATATAGATAACACCTGCTGCAGCCAGGCCACATAGGGTACCGGGAATGCCCCAGGTTTTTACTCCATAGATAATAGGTGCAATAAAGGCAAAAGAAGAAGCCAAAAAAACAGGAACTTTTCCTTTGGTGATAACTTGAAAAAGTAGCGTGCCACAGCCAGCAGTAAAAAGAGCCACATTGGGGTCAAGCCCGGTTAAAATGGGTACTAAAACCAAAGCCCCAAAAGCCACAAAGAGCATTTGCGCTCCCAGGAGGGAGTCTCTTAAACGAAAATCATACTTGGTTGGATCTTGTTGCATAGAACCTCCTTTACCGTGCACTGGTGTTTTTAAAGAACAAAAAAGACAAAAAAATAGGCACCAGGTGGTGCCTATTTAGTTCCAAAGATTTTATCTCCTGCATCCCCTAGGCCTGGCAGGATGTAGCCTTTATCGTTTAACCTCTTATCAATGGAGGCTACGTATATTTCCACATCTGGATGCTTTTCTGTAACTTTTTTTAATCCTTCTGGAGCAGCTACTAAAAATAATCCTTTGATTTTAGTACAACCTGCTTCCTTTAACAGGTCAATGGTAGCAATTAAAGTACCTCCAGTAGCCAGCATGGGATCTAAAATTAGGGCAATACGATCTTCTATGTTTTTGGCCAGTTTTACATAATAGCGAACAGGTTCCAGGGTTTCTTCATTGCGATACAGACCAACAATGCTTACCTTAGCTCCGGGAATAAGGTCCAGGACTCCATCTAGCATGCCCAGTCCAGCTCTAAGTATGGGCACTACCGTAATTTTTTTCCCTTTGATGGTCTCTATTTCCACAGGACCTGCCCATCCCTGAATAGTGCTTTTTTCAGTTTCCAGGTCCTTGGTTGCTTCATAGGTAAGTAGTCTGGCTATTTCCGAAGCCAGTTCTCTAAAATTTTTGGTGCTGATATCATGTTTGCGCATGATACCCAATTTATGTCGAATGAGAGGGTGGTCTACCAGGGTTACAGACATATTTTTCTCCTCCAGCTACTTTGATGCTTTTTCTCAATTTGGCCAAATCGCTTTTGCTTAATAAGAAAAGAATTGTTTGGTCAAGATGGTTTCTAAAACTAAATCTATTTTTTCTCTAACTCTTTGAATTAAATTGGATTATTTTTTAAAAGAGAGGGCTTGAAAACTTAAAAGTTTGTTTCTTTTTAATTTGTTATTTCAATTTAAGTCCTTATTTTCTATCCACACGCTTAATTCACTCAAAGCTGTAGATAAAAGTAAATAAGGTTCTTTAAATTTAAGCGTACACTTCTGTATTTCTCTAAGTAGCTGGTCTAAAGGCATTTTATTTACCAGGTGTTTATCTATTGAAGAGTATTTGGCTATATGTCCCCACATGTGTTGAAGTGCATTTTTTATATTTTTTTCATCTGGTATGATTCTAAGATTTTCCACTAAAATTAACGCTAATTGCTCAAAGCCTATTTCTTTTTTAGCTACTAAGGGACCTATTTCTTTGTATAAATTGGGATTTCTAGCTAAAATTGAATACTTGTGCTGACTCCAGAGTTCTTGTTCATTTTTAGGAAGAGGTATTCTTCCCTCTTCTTTGTTTTGATATTTTTGCTTAAGTAAGTTAAATTGGGCGCTGGGAGAATCAATATAAATTTCTGGCCATTTTTTAAAAGCAGAATTTACCTTAACATAAGACTTATGGTTAAAATTTCTTAAGCGCATTTCTGCTACTAAAAATTCATGTCTTATCTTTAAGGCCCAAAGAAAACCTGCCCAGCGCTTGGTTTCAGGATGTTTAGAATATCCCTTTTTCCCATGAATTAGAATCGAGAGGATTCCGTGTAATTCTCTGTGTTCGCCTAATAGACTTTGGCGATTTAAATAACCTGGATGGATATCCCAAATTCGCATGCTTTTTATATCTGCTAAAGAGGTTGTTTTTTTGATTGAGTGAGTAGACTTAGACCAGAAAAATAAAAGCAGGAATAGAAGACAAAAATCAGGTTATAAATCTTTAATTCTTTTTCCTCTTACCTGGCCTGATATTTTACCCTGTAAACCAAATTTAACCTGTTTTGTTTTTGAAAATTAAATTGTTAACAAAGTTTAAACCAGCTTTTCTATTAACTCGATTCTTTTCAGGTGTCTTTCTCCAGCAAAAGAAGTGTTTACAAAAGTGCTGGCAATACTTTTAGCCAGGTCCACTCCAATTACCCTCTCACCTAGGCAGAGTACATTGGCGTCATTGTGCTCTCTAGACATTCTGGCCATGTATTCGTTGGTACAAAGGGCAGCACGTATGCCCTTAAAGCGGTTGGCAGTGATAGACATGCCTATGCCTGTGCCACAGATAAGAATACCCAGAGTTTTTAATTCCAGTACCTTTACGCAAAGATTGCGGGCATAAAGGGGATAATCGCAGCTATTGGTATCCCTTGTGCCCACATCTATTATTTCAAATTGGGGATGAAAAAAATCCATTAGTATTCTTTTGAGGTTAATGCCTGCGTGGTCTGAACCAAAGATTAGAGCCTTTTTTTCTTCCATTTAAAAAACTCCTTTAAAAGATTTTAATCTTTGTTGGCGTTTGTGTAAAAAGAGGTTCTTAAAATTTTCAAGCTTTTCTTTTAGATATTCTACTTCTTCTTGTAAAAATTCTATTTGTTTGAGAGTTGTCTTTACTTCTTCAGAATCAATATCTTTTTTTTCGCAAATTAGCTGTCCTAAAAAACATTGTTCTTCTTTTATTTTTTGCTGAATTTGTTTTATTTCTGCAATTTTTAAGGTTAGAGTAAGAGAAAATAACAATTCCGTATAAGCTGTATATATTCCACTTAAAACTGTGTGAATAAAGGTTCTCATTTTACTCTTGCTCCAAGAGATTAAATAAATTTACATCTTCTGGCAATTTTAGCTCTAAATTATTTAAGTTTAAATTTAATTTTATCTTTTTTTGATAAATAGTTATTTTTAAGCCTTCTTTTTCAATAATTATTTTTTTAGGTATGGAAAGGTTTATGTTAGTCTTTACATAGTTAAAGTAGGATATGGTGTATCCTTGATAGTTTATTCTTTTTATTTGACCTAAAGGATAAATTTCTAGTTGAGTCAAGAGGTTTTTAGAAAAATTTTCTGAAGAAGACAAGGGTAGGAGAAACTGGACTTCTCCCAGGAGCAGTTTGACACTTTGAGTCAAGGTAAAGGGAAGGGGAAAGCCTAAGGTAGTAATAGCAGTCCTGGGGTGGTTGCTTTGATAAGCTCTTCTTTCATAGGGAAAAAAGACCAGGAGGTTGTTTTGACTTTCTTGCCAGAGGGAAATCTTTTGACCCAAAGAAGAGGAAAAATCCACTCTGGTGAGCTTATTCTTTTGGCCAAAACAGGTGTAGAGCAAGCGGGAAGCCTGTTTTTGGTCTTTAAAACTAAGGCTGCCCTGTAAGTAGTAGGTGTTGATTTGCTTATATTTTTGTTGCTGTTGCCAGAATTGTTCCAGCTTTTGTTCTGGAGAAGGAAGCTTTGGGGGAGCACAACTGGCTAGAACAATTAGCCCCAACAAGAGAGTGATAAATTTAGTTTTCACTTAATTTCTGGAGTAGTTTTTTTAGTTCCAAATTATGGGGATTTAACTTTAAGGACTGCTTATAGCCCCTGATGGCTTCTTTTTTTAGGTTTAGACTCCTGGCAATGTCTCCATAATGTTGCCAAATAGTAGGGTCATCGGCAGTAAAACTTACAGCTTTTTGAATATATTCCCAGGCCTTATCTAGCTCTTTTAATTTAAAGTAAACCCAGGCTAGAGAATCAAGGTAATAGCCGTTGTTGGGGCTCATTTTTAAGGCAGTTTCAATTAAGAGCTTGGCTCTATTTAGGTCTTTTCCCTCTTCAGCCAAGACATAACCTACAAAATTTAAGGCAGGATCATAATCAGGATACAGGGAAATTATTTTTTCCATAAGTTCTAAAGATTTCTGGCGCTGGTTTTGGTTTTCCAGGATAATGGCTTTGCGATAAAGTATTTCTTTGTCTTTGGGCCATTTTTGTAGGGCCTGTTCTATCCAGGATAAGGCCTGGGTGTATTTTTTTTGTTGTTCAAAAGCGTATATCTGTAAAATATAAAATTCTTTGTGATTGGGATAGGCTTGTTTAACTTCATCTAGAGTTTTTTGAGCCAAGGCGTAATTTTTTTGTAAAAGCAAAATTTGAATTTTAAATTCTAGTGATTGAAGGTAAAAACTGCTTTTGGGTGTTATTTTATTTAAATATTGAAGAGCCTTATTGTAATCTTGGTATTTCTCATAGTAGAGAAGAGCAGAATAAAAATTTACCCTGTCTGTACCTTTTTCTTCTTTTTTTACATCTTCTAATATGTTTTCAGCATATTCATAATATTTATTTTCTAAAAATTTTAAGAATACTTTTAGTTTAAAATCTATATCTTTATCTTCTAAAAAAGTTTTAGCCTTTTTAGGGTTGTTTAATTTTAGGTTTAATTCAATTATTCTCAAAACCAAGTCTTCGTTATTTTCTTCTTGCTCTAATAATTTAGTGTAGATCTCTTCTGCTTCAGCATATTTTTTATTCATTTCATAGATATAAGCTAATTCTGCCCAGGCTTCAAAGAACTCTGGATCCAGTTTTAAAGTTTTTTGAAGCAAAGCTTCTGCTTTTTGGGTAAGACCTAGTTCAAAATTAGCCCTGGCTAAATAATAATAGGTTATTTTATTTTGCTTTTCAGGAGGTAGTTTTTTGAGTAAATCTATGGTTTTACTGTATTCTTTATTTTCCAGATAAATTGCTGCCAGTTCCTGGTACACAGAAAAGTCTTCTGGTTTAATGGCCAGATACTCTTCCAGGGTTGTTGCTGCGTCCTTGAGTCTTTTTTCAGCCAGATAGGATTTGGCTAGGGAAAGATAGAGGTTCTTG
This sequence comes from Desulfonauticus sp. 38_4375, assembly GCA_001507915.1. GTDB lineage: Bacteria > Desulfobacterota > Desulfovibrionia > Desulfovibrionales > Desulfonatronovibrionaceae > Desulfonauticus. Next base: position 9,126 of record LGER01000003.1, read on the forward strand.
TTTTCTGGAAATTTTTTTAAACCCTGCTTTAAAATGTTTCTGGCTTGATTAAAATCCAGGTTGCGCCAGTAAAAGTTGGCTACTTCCAGATAAATATAGGGTTCTGGATTTAATTGAAGTAGTTGTTGGGCTTCCAGCTTGGCTTCTTCAATTTTCTTTTGGTTTTCCAGATCCAGAAAACGAAGAAAGGTATAAATTTTCTTGGCTTCAGGCGAAAGGGGAATACTAACAGGTCGGGGTTTGTGTAAGGGAGAACAACTAAGTAAGGCCAAAAGGATTAAAGTAAAACAAATTAAATTACGCATAATTTTCTATTTGTTGTAAGGTTTGGTAGAGATGTTTGCCTATAAGCAGACCACAATCCACAATTTCTGGGCCAAAGTTAATGCCTGTAGAAGTCCTAAAGGTATCTTTGATTTTTTGCATAAACTCTAAAGCCTGGGGCATTCTTTTTTTCAGTTCTTCTATTCCCCATTGGTTATAACTACAAATGGACCAAAGGGTAGTGGTAAAATTATCTGGCCCCCAGCGAAATTTGTCTCCATCATAAAGAGCAGCACTTACCAGTTGGGCCAGGTCGTCTTTGATTTCTATCCTGGGTCCAAAGGCTTCGTGGTTTTTTATGGCCAGGTAAATAATTTCTTTTTCCTCCTGGCTAAGAGGATAGTCTTCTAGGATTTCCTGGCTTAGTTCAGCCCCTTTTAAAGCATGGTCTTCTTCTGTGCGACAAGTATCGTGCAGCAAGCCCGCTATCTGGCTTAAAAGAAAAGCTTTTTTAAGTAAAGGATTGGGCAAGTGTTTTCCTTCAATTAAGACAATGGTACTGGCATCTAGGGCTACCTTTTTGGCGTGCTCTATGCCATGCCCAAAGGAGTCCAGGATAAAGGGTAGGACATCTTCGCGTAAACGATAAATAAGAGGGTGGTCAAAAAAGAAGTTTTTGGCCTGGTTTTGTTCCCGTGAAAAAATAGTATAAAAAGAAGGAAGGTTTTGTTGAGCTATTTTTTTGGCTTCTGCTTTGAGGAGGCTAAAGACTTTATTCATCTAAAATCCAATCCCTGGAAAAGTCTGTGATTTCTTCTTCTAAAAGTTTTTTTATCTTTTGCAGTAATCTAGCTTCGATTTGTCTTACTCTTTCTCTGGTAATACCATATTTTTCCCCTATCTCTCTTAAGGTAAGAGGAGAGTCATTGAGCAATCTGAGTTCCAGAATATCTTTTTCCTTGTCGTTTAATTGGGGAAGAATTGTTTTTAACTTTTCTCTTAACAGATTTACTGTTTCTTCCTGAAAAATTTTATCTTCCACACTGCCTTCTAAGGCAGGCAAGACATTTAAAGGCGTAAATTCCTCATCATCATTTAAAGGCATATCCAGAGAAAGGTCCTGCTGGCCCATGCGTTTGCCCATTTCAATAACATCTGCTTCTGAGACCTGTAAGTTGTTGGAAATGGTTTCTGCATCTGGATTTATACCCATGGCTTCTAGACGTTGTTTTTCTTTATTGAGATTGTAAAAGAGTTTTCTTTGGGCCTGAGTGGTACCTATCTTGACCATACGCCAGTTGTCCATGATAAATTTTAAAATATAGGCCTTAATCCAAAAGGAAGCATAATAGGAAAATTTTATTCCCTTGTCTGGATCAAACTTTTGTACAGCCTTCATCAGGCCAATATTTCCTTCCTGGATAAGGTCTAAAACATTTTGCATCCAGCGACGCTGAAAATCCATAGCTATTTTAACCACCAGTCTTAGATTGGAAGTTATGAGTTTAAAGGCTGCATCTTGGTCCTGGTATTCTTTATAACGTCTGGCCAGCTCTATTTCTTCTTCTGGACTCAAAACTGGAAATTTATTTACTTCTTGTAAATATAAGCTGAGATTGTCTTTTATTTGGGGATAAGTATTGGTTGGTTCAATAAGAGCCAATTCTTTACTTTCAGGAGACTGTTTTTTTTCTGGCATGCTATAGAACTCCTTTAATCCTTTTATTCCTATATTTTTTATTTGTCCTTTGCAAGGTTTTAAACTATGGCTTTAACTCAAGGTTAAGGTCCAGATGGGGAGGAAGGCAATAAATGAATTTTTTGACGCTACTAAAAGAAAATGAGTTTATCCTTTTTGATGGTGGATTGGGCACCTTATTGCAAACCAAAGGTTTACCTGCCGGTGAAATGCCAGAAATTTTTGCCCTAAAAGAGGAGGACACGCTACTTAACTGTCATAGGGCTTATGTTCAGGCTGGCGCAAGGGTAATTACTACCAATACCTTTGGAGCCAACAGATTTAAATTGCCCGCAGGGATAAGTGCTTATGAAGTAAATAAAAAAATGGCTCTGGTAGCTAAAAGGGCAGCAGAAAACAGGGCCCTGGTAGCAGGTAGTGTTGGTCCCAGTGGCAAGATGGTAAGGCCTTTAGGGGATATAGACTTTTTAGACCTGGTAGATAGTTTTAGCGAGCAAATTCAGGGTTTAATAGATGGTGGAGTGGATTTGATTCTGGCGGAAACTCACTTTGACCTGGCTGAAGCCAGGGCTGTGGTACTTGCGGCCAGAAAAATAAATAGGCAAATCCCCATAGGAGTATCCATGACCTTTGAAGGTGGGGTGTCTCTTACAGGTACTTCTCCAGAAGTATTTGCGCTTACCATGTTCAATATGGGGATAGATCTGCTGGGAGTAAATTGTAGTTTAGGGCCTGTGGAGCTTTTGCCTCTGGTGGAAAAGTTGCTTCAATATTCTTCTTTGCCTCTTTTGGTACAACCCAATGCTGGTTTACCTGTTTTAGAAGAGGGCAAGACTGTATTTAAACTGGAGCCAGAGCCCTTTGCTAAAAATATGCTTACCTTTGCCAGAAAGGGAGTAAAGTGTTTGGGTGGCTGTTGTGGAACTACGCCTGAGCATATCCAGGCTCTGGCCCAGAAACTAACTCAAGAACAATTTGTCTCTCCTTCTCCTGCATCTCCTTCCCTTGCCCTTACTTCCCGTTCTAAATACGTGCTTCTGGGTAAAGAGGAAAAGACTGTTTTAATTGGAGAAAGAATCAATCCCACAGGAAAAAAAGACCTTACCCAGGAGTTGCAAGAGGGGAAATTGAGTAAAGCTTTAAACCTGGCTCAGGAGCAACTCCAGGCCGGAGCTAGGGTCTTGGATGTTAATGTGGGTGCTCCTTTGGTAGAAGAGGAAAAGGTTTTACCCAGGCTGGGATTGGAACTGGTGAAAAGATTTGATCCTGTGCTTTGTTTTGATTCCAGTAAGGTTAGTGCCATTGAGAGGAGTTTACAGATTTATCCTGGTTCTGCTTTAATTAACTCCATAAGTGGGGAAGAAGGCAAATTGGAAGTGCTGGGCCCCTTGTGTAGGGATTATGGCGCTCCTTTTATTTTACTTCCTTTAAAGGGGAAAAAGCTGCCTGTAAGTGCCAAAGAACGCATTGCCATTATAGAGGAAATGCTGAAAAAGTGCGCAGAGCTTTCCATTCCCAGGAGGTTGATTTTAGTAGATGCTCTGGCCCTTACTGTATCTTCTAAGCCAGAAGCAGCCAAAGCCTGTTTGGAAGTCATTGATTATTGTACAAAGTTAGGTTTGCCCACTACTCTGGGGCTTTCCAATATTTCCTTTGGGTTGCCTGCTAGAGAGCTTATCAATTCCACCTTCTTGGCTATGGCCATGGCTAAAGGTTTAAGTAGTTGTATTGTAAATCCCAATTCCTGGAAAATAAAAGAAGTTTTTTATGCCGGGCAGGTACTTTTAAATAAAGACCCCCAGGCAGAAGAGTTTATTGCTCATTTTTCCCATTGGCAGGCTGGAGAGCAAAAAATTACCCTGCAAACTAAAAGTAAGTCTCTAGCTTCTACACCTAAAGAAGCAGTTGTTTTAGGGGATAAAGAAAGGTTAATTGAACTTTTAGAGAAAGAAATAAAAGAGGGGAAAAAGGCCTTTGACCTGCTAAATGAGGAGCTTATCCCGGGTATAACTGCAGTGGGAGATAAATATGAGCGTAGGGAATATTATTTGCCTCAGCTTTTACTTAGTGCTGAGGCCATGCAGGAGGGAGTTAAGTTTTTAGAACCCTGGCTAAAGAAAGATAAGTCTGAAAAAGGTCCCAAGATAGTAATGGCTACTGTAGAGGGTGATATTCATGATATAGGCAAGAATATTGTCTGTTTGATGCTTAGAAACCATGGTTTTGAAGTGATTGACCTGGGTAAAGATGTTCCAGCTAAAAAAATTGTAGAAGTAGCCAAAAAGGAGCAGGCTCCTTTAATAGGCCTTTCTGCCTTGATGACCACTACCATGGTTAAAATGGAAGAAACCATAAAACTGGTTCAAAAGGAAAAATTGAAGTGCAAGGTAATGATAGGTGGGGCTGTGGTAACTCAGGCCTTTGCCGATAGGATTGGGGCAGATGGTTATTCAGAAAACGCAGTAGCTGCTGTAAAACTGGCCAAAAAATTATTGGCCAGTCTGGAGGAAAAGAAATGCGCAGATTAATTATTATTTTTCTTTTTTTAGCTGTTTTTGGGGGAACTGATTTAACCCTGGCCAAGGACATAAAGGTTGCCAAACCCAGGGATATTATTTCCTTTATTGCCAATAGCCAGAGTGAATTGGTCCTGGTCAATTTTTGGGCTAGCTGGTGTCCTCCCTGCAGGATGGAAATACCTTCTTTAATTAAGCTAAGGACCATTTTTCCCAGGCAGAAACTAAGTATACTGGGAGTGTCTGTGGATTATGACCCAGAAATGTTTTTTGCCTTTTATAAGGAAACCAACTTTAACTACCCTGTCTGGCTGGGCAAGGAAAGTGTTGGTGATTTTTTTCAGGTGGTAAATTTACCCAAATTAGAAATTTATCGCTCTTCTGGAGAAAAGGTCTTCACTCATGAAGGGTATATGGGCCTGGAAGAGTTAAAAATAAAGATAGAGGAGCTTTTAGGTGAGTGAGTTATACTTGCGCAAGGCAAAAATTTCAGATGTAAAGAGCATCCACCACTTACTTATGTATTATGCTAAAGAAGGACTTCTCTTGCCCCGTTCCTTTAGTGAACTCTATACTCATCTTAGGGATTTTTTTGTCTTGGCCCACCGCCAGACCCAGGAAGTTTTTGGGTGTTGCGCCTTGAGTATTATCTGGGAAGATTTAGCTGAGATTAAGTCCCTGGCTGTGGCTAAGGAAAAACAGGGCCAAAATTGGGGGAGAAGGTTGGTGGAGGCCTGTTTGAGTGAAGCCATTACTTTAGATGTTTACAAAGTTTTTGTCTTAACTTATCAGGACAGATTTTTTGAGCGCCTGGGATTTAAGGTGGTGGAAAAAGATGTTTTACCCCAAAAGGTATGGGCAGATTGTCTAAAATGCCCCAAGTTCCCGGAGTGCGATGAAATAGCCATGCTTATTGAAATGTAAGTAAATTTAGAGTATTGATTAAAATTTAGGAGGATTAAATGGGATTGGAAGTGGTATTTTCCCCTGAGATGATTGCCAGAAGAGTGCAGGAATTGGGAAAGGAAATAAGCAGAGACTATGCTGGCAAAGAACTGGTAGCAGTGTGTGTCTTAAAAGGTGCCTTTTTGTTTTTTGCTGATTTGGTTAGAGCCATTGATTTGAATTTAGAGGTTGATTTTGTCCGCTTATCTTCTTATGCCAATCAAAAATCCCGTACAGGCAAGGTAATTTTTTCCAAGGACATGGAATTGCCCATAGAGGGGAAACATTTACTTCTGGTGGAAGATATTGTGGATACAGGCCATTCCATGGCTTATTTAAAAAAAGTCCTGGAAGCCAGAAAGGCTGAAAGTGTAAAGATTTGTGCGCTTATTGATAAAAAAGAGCGTAGAGAAGTAGATGTAGAAGTGGATTATGCTGGTTTTGTTCTGGAAAAAGGTTTTATTGTGGGTTATGGTCTGGATTATGCGGAAAAATATAGAAATTTGAGCGGAGTGTTTGAACTTAAAGAGTGAGGCTAAAAGGGGGAATTTAGGATGCTGGTACAATGCCCCGAGTGTAAGGTAAAGTATAATCTTCCCGAGGAAAAGGTTAAACCTGGAGTTAAGCTAAAATGCACTAAATGTTCTCATATTTTCCCTTTAGAATTGGAAGAAGATAAGCTGGATTTAGATAGTCCCGAAGATATTGCCATTCCTGAAGTGGAAGAGCAGGTAGGAGTCAGTGTAAAGTCAGATAAAAAAATCAAAGTGGATCTGGAGGAGGAAGAAAAAGCTCCTAAAAGAAAAAAAAGCAAAAAGAAGCTGATTATCTGGCTGATAGTTTTATTATTGTTGTTGGGTCTGGGTTCTGCCGGTTATATTTTCTTTCCTCAAATAAAAGCCAAATTTTTCCCAGAGAAAAAGGGTGAGGTTGGACTCAGCCAAAAACAAATAGAAGAAAAGGTAAAAAATATTTCTCTGGAAAATGTAAAGCAATACTTTGTAAATAACTCCAAAATAGGAGAGCTTTTTGTTATTGAAGGAGAGGCAGTTAATAAATTTGAAGAGACCAAAGAATTGATAAAAATAAAGGCCAGGATTTTTGATGATAGCGGTAAGGTGGTAGCTGAAAAGGAATTTTTAGCTGGTAATACTGCGTCTTTGTTTCTCAACTACAGGTTTTAACTCAAGAAGAACTGGAAGGAGTTTTAAACTCTAAGATAGGTATTTTAACCAACAACACCTTTGTAAAGCCCCAGGGTAGAGTGCCTTTTATGGTTGTTTTTTATAATCCTCCTGAAAACGTACAGGAGTTTGCTTTAGAAGTTATTGATGTGAAAAATCCACCTGAAAAGAAATAGTTTTGGCTAAACAAAAACAGCTTTATATCTGTAATAAGTGTGGAAGCAATTTTGCGACCTGGTTTGGAAAGTGTCCTCAATGCGGGGAGTGGAACACCCTAGAGTTAAAATCAATTTCTACTAAAACCACTTCTTCCTCCAAGCAAGAGCAACTGTTTTCTCCTATACCCATTACTCAGTCCTTTTCCCAGCAAGAGGTGTATTTTTCCTGTGGAGAAAAAGAGGTAGATTTGTTTTTAGGTGGAGGACTGGTCAAGGGCGGGGTATATCTTTTGGGAGGAGAGCCTGGCATAGGCAAGTCCACCTGGCTGTTACAACTGGCAGGCTTGCTTGCCTCCAGAGGGTTAAAGACCCTTTATTTAAGCGGAGAAGAGTCTTTGCTACAGGTGCAAAGCAGGGGAAAACGTTTGGGGCTTGCTTCTGATAATCTCTATCTTTTTTATAGCACAAAGTTAGAAGAAGCTCTGGAAGTATTAGAAACAGGGTTTCAAATAGCAGTTATAGATTCAGTGCAAACCCTAACTTCCAGTAAACTGGAAGGAGTGGCAGGAACTCCTTCCCAGATAAGAGAGGTCGCCCTGGAGCTTATTGGCCTGGCTAAAGCCAGGGAAATTACTTTGTTTTTGGTGGGCCATGTGACCAAAGAAGGGCTTATTGCTGGACCCAAACTTTTAGAGCACATGGTGGATTGTGTTTTGTACCTAGAAGGGGATAGAGAGCACTTTTTTCGCTTGCTTCGAGTAAATAAAAACCGTTTTGGCCCCAGTAATGAGGTTCTGGTTTTAGAAATGTTAGAGCAAGGTTTAAGGGTAGTAGCTGACCCTTCTACTTTTTTTCTGGAAGGAAGTAACAATTTAAGTGGCCAGGCCCTTACTTTGACTTTAGAAGGGCACAAGGCTTTGGCTGTAGAAATTCAAGCCCTGGTCAGTTCTTCCTTTTTGGCTGTGCCTAGAAGAGTAGCACAAGGTATAGATCAAAATAGGTTGAATTTATTGGTAGCAGTTTTAGAGAAAAGATTAAAAATAAGTTTAAAAGATAAGGATATTTACTTAAAAATAGGAGGAGGGCTTAGCTTAAAAGACCCGGCTCTGGATTTAGCCATTTGTGTAGCCTTGCTTTCCTCTTTTTATGACCAGCCCTTACCGGAAAATAGTATTTTTTGGGGGGAAGTGGACTTAAATGGCCAGATTCGAAGGGTGCTGGGGCATGATTTGAGATTGAAACAGGCCAGGAAACTAGGCTATACTAATATTTTTGCTCCGCAAGAAAAATTGGTTTCTTTAGAAGATGTGTGTGAACAATTAAAGTTTTAAGCTAAAAGATTCCAGGTGAGCAGATGACGAGAGAGGGTCTCTTTTTAACGCAAGGTAAGTAAGAATAAAAAGGTATAATATAACTTTGGCCTTGGGAAAAAGTAACTATTTTTTAACTTTTGGAGATGTCTTTTTCTTGCTTTTTAACCACAAGTTGAGGCGGTTTTCCATACCTTCTGTTTTGGGAAAGTAGAATTGTTTGTTTTTAAGTTCTTGGGGTAAATATTCTTGCTCTATATAAGAGCCTGGATAGGCGTGAGGATATTTATAACCATGACCATAGCCCCATTGTTTTTGCAGCTTGGTGGAAGGATTGCGCAGGTGTAAAGGTACAGGCTTGGGGCCGTTTAGCCTTACTTCCTTTTGGGCGTTTAAATAGGCAGCATAAGTGGAGTTGGATTTGGGAGCAAGGGCTAGATAGACCACTGTTTCTGCCAGAGGGATAAATCCTTCAGGCATACCCACAAACTCAACTGCGTGTTGACAGGACACAGCCAGAGGCAGGGCCATGGGGTCAGCAAGTCCCACATCTTCTGAAGCAGAAAGGATAAGCCTGCGGCAAATAAATCTGGGGTCTTCTCCACCTTCTAGCAAGCAGGCTAAATAATAAAGGGCAGCATCAGGGTCACTTCCTCTGATGGATTTAATGAGGGCAGAGATAAGTTCGTAATGGGCATCTCCCTGTCTATCTCCGCGAATTACTATCTCTGGTAGGTGGGTTTTGAGATTTTCTGGCCTTAACTCTTCTTCTTCCAAATTGGAGATGTATTCCAGAAGATTTAGAAGGGTCCTGGCATCGCCATTACTCAGGGAAACCAAAAGTTCTAAACTATCTGGAGAAATTTTTAGATTGAGATATTTAGTGCCTTTTTGGGCCAGGGTTAATAATTCTTCCAGGGTTAAACTGGCCAGTTTTAGTACATGCAGTCTGGAAAGTAGTTGTCTGGTTACGCTAAAGGAAGGATTTTCTGTAGTAGTTGCCAGAAGGGTTATTTCTCCCACTTCTAGGAGGGGCAGAAAAAAGTCCTGCTGGGCCTTGGAAAAACGATGGATTTCATCCAGAATCAGAACATCTATTCCTTCTATTTTTTTGCGCAAACCAGCTAAACCTATTTCTGGCGCACTAAGTCTGATATACTTTTTATTCCAGGCTTTGGCTAAAAGCAGAGCAAGCGTGGATTTACCACAGCCAGGAGGACCAAAAAAGAGTAAACTTTGCGGCCTTTTACTTTTGATAAGCGCTCTTAATCGGCTTTTTAAATGGCTTTGTCCAATAAACTCATCTAAGGAATTGGGTCTTAGCTTTTCCGCTAAGGGAATGGGAACGCTCATTTACATATCTTTAGTAACTTCTTGCAACGCTTTAGTTAGTTTTTCCTGATCTTCTTTAAATAACTTGTAATTTAAAGAATCTTCCAAAGCCTGCCTGCTGGCCTCAATAATATTATAGGAAACGCCCACGGTTACCCATCTTTGTTTGGCATCTCCAGATTCAATCAAGACCCTTACCCTGGAGGCAGTGCCTGATAGGTCCTTTTTAAAAGAGGAAAAGACTCTTACTTTAAAATCAATAAGGTGCATTTCTTTTAGACAGGGATAAAACTTTTCCAGAGCCTTGCGAAGGGCGTTGTCCAGGGCATTTACTGGTCCTTTTCCACTGGCAGCAGTATGCTCCAGCATACCACCCACTCTGACCATAACTGTAGCTTCGGAAAGAGGGTCTTCGTCTTTGCGTTTGCTTTCTAAGACCCTATAATTTTCCAGGGAAAAATAGGTTCTGGTTCTACCCAAGACCCTGTTTAACAAAAGTTCAAAGGAGGCTTCAGCTGCTGTATATTCGTAGCCTTCACTTTCCAGGTGTTTTAGTTTGGCCAGAAGTTCCAGGACAAAGGGGTCATTTTTGTCCAGATAAAAGCCATATTGTTTGGCTTTAAATAAAATATTGGATTGTCCTGCTAAATCAGAAAGCAAGATACGCTGTTTATTACCCACACTTTCAGGTGGAATGTGTTCATAGGTTCTGGGGTTTTTGCGCACTGCACTTACGTGAATGCCGCCCTTGTGAGCAAAAGCAGATTTCCCCACAAAGGGTTGGCGGTGAAAGGAAGGTAAATTGGCCACTTCTGAGACAAAGAGAGATACAGAGGTTAAAAGACGCAAGTTTTCTGCCGGGATACACTCATAACCCATTTTTAACTGCAAATTGGGGATAATGGAGCAGAGATTGGCATTGCCACAGCGCTCTCCATAGCCATTTATGGTTCCCTGTACTTGCTCTATGCCAGCTTCTACAGCAATTAAAGAGTTGGCCACAGCAAGTTCTGAATCATTGTGCGTGTGGATTCCCAAGGTGGTTTGAGGAAAGCGTTTTTTTACTTCTTCCACAATGCCTTTGATTTCTAAAGGAGTGGTGCCACCATTGGTATCACAGAGGACTAAAACATCTGCCCCGCCTTCCAGGGCCTTTTGTAAACAAGCCAGGGCATAGTCCTTGTTTTCCTTAAAGCCATCAAAAAAGTGCTCTGCGTCAAAAAAGAGCTCTTCTACTTCTGGTTTTAATTTGGCCAAACTGCCGGCTATAAGCTCTAAATTGTGCTCCAGAGTGGTTTTTAAGGCTTCCCTCACATGGATATCCCAGGTTTTGCCAAAGATGGTAATGACCTTTACCCTAGAGTTAATCAGGCTAGCCAGATTTTCATCAGTATCTGGGGTTTTATTTACGCCATGGGTGCTGCCAAAGGCTGTGATTTTGGCTCTTTTAAAGTGATAGTTTTGTATTTCCTGAAAAAAGCGCTGGTCTGTGGGATTGGAGGCAGGCCAGCCTCCTTCAATATAGTCTATTCCCAGTTCATCTAGCTTTTGGGCTACCCTTATTTTATCTTCTAGGGAAAAGTGGACATCTTCGGCCTGGGTACCATCTCGTAAGGTAGTGTCATATATTTTTATTTTTTTCATAGCTCTTAACAGGTTTTTTCTGGTTCTTTGTCTAAACCAAAGGCTTCATGTAAGGTCCTTACTGCCAGTTCTGTGTATTTTTCTTCAATAAGGCAGCTAATTTTAATTTCTGAAGTACTAATGATGAGAATATTTATGTTTTCATTTTTTAGGGCAGAAAAGGCAATGGCAGCTACTCCAGAGTGATTGCGCATGCCAACGCCAATTACTGAGACCTTGGAAACATTTCTATCAGTGAGTACTTCTTTGGCTCCAATTTCTCCTTTGATTTTGGAGATAATTTCCACTGTCTTGTCTATATCTCCCTTTGGTACAGTAAAGGTCATGTCTGTGCGACCTTCTCTACTGGGGTTTTGGACAATCATATCCACTACAATACCGGCAGCAGCAATAGGTTCAAAGATTTTGGCTGCAATGCCTGGCTCATCATATACATCCACTAAAGTAACTCTGGCCTGGTCCTTGTCATAGGCAATGCCTGAAACCATAGCAGCTTCCATACTTTCATCCTCCTGAGTTACCAATGTCCCAGGTCCATCAGTAAAAGTGGAACGCACATACACTGGGACATTGTATTTTTTGGCAAATTCTACAGATCTTATTTGTAAAACCTTGGCTCCCATACTGGCCATTTCCAGCATTTCTTCATAGGCAATGCGTTCAATGCGTCTGGCCGAAGGGCAGATATTGGGGTCAGTGGTATATACTCCATCCACATCAGTATAAATCTCACAGAGGTCTGCTTTTAGGGCAGCAGCTAAAGCCACTGCACTGGTATCAGAACCTCCTCTTCCTAAAGTGGTAATCCTGCCTTCACAATCACAACCTTGAAAGCCAGCTACAACCAGTACATCATAGTTTTTGAAATAGGAGCGAAGTCGGTCTTCATCTATATCTAAAATCCTGGCTCTTCCAAATTCTTTGTCCGTACGAATGGGGATTTGGTACCCCAAAAGAGACCTGGCCTTGATTCCTGCATCTTTTAGAAGCATGCTAAATAGGGCCACAGAGGTTTGCTCTCCTGTAGCCATAAGTACATCCATCTCTGCTGGGTCAGGTCTGGAAGACCAGGTTTTAGCTAACTCAATTAAACGATTGGTTTCTCCAGCCATGGCCGAGAGTACAACTGCCACTTTACTTCCTTGATTGAGGGCTCTTAAAACCTTTTCCTTTACCCTTTGCATACACTCAAGGTTGGCAACAGAAGTACCTCCAAACTTCTGAACAATAATTTTCATTTTTCACTTCACCTCTTTCCCTGAAATTAGCTTTTTAAAAGAAGACAAGATATTAGTCATACTTCCTTTGGCTGTAAACTCCAAAATGCGCTCTTTTTCTTGCAAGTGAAAACTTATCTTGAGCCAGTCTGCAAAATTTAAATAAGCAGGAAGGTGTTCGCTCCATTCTACCAAACGAATAAACTTAGAAGAAAGTAAAACCTCCTCTAAATCAGTATCCAGTTCTTCCCCTTGCAGTCTATAAAGGTCAAAATGGGCAATCTCTGGTTGGGTAGGGTAAATATTGAGCAGATTAAAACTCGGGCTACTTACTTCTGCCTGTTTACCCTGGGGAAAGGCGTGTACAAAAAAGCGAATAAAGGTGGTTTTCCCTGCACCTAAATTGCCTTCAAAGAGAATAAGAGGTTTTTGTTGTTGTTCTAAAAGAAGATTTGCTAAAGTGATAGCTAAATTTTGAGTTTCCTCTAGTTCTCTAACTACTACTTTCATTTACCAGGGCCTTTAAAATGTCTGCTTTGCCAATGATACCTATGAGTTTTTGTTCTTCATCTACCACAGGTAAGGTGTGATATTTTTTCTCAGCCATAATCTGTGCGATTTCTTCCAGGGTATGCTCTGGTGATAGGCAAAGAGGATTGGGAGTCATGGCCTCTTTTACTCTAACTGCACTCATTTTTTTTATTTCTTCTTCCAGTTTGTTTAAGGAAGATAGAGGCAGGAAACCATCTAACAGGGTAAAAAAAGAAGGCAGGTCCACTTTTTTTTGGGTCAGAATAAGGTCGCTTTGGGTAATAATTCCTATTACTTTATTTTCCTTATTCACTACTGGAAGGCCATTTATTTGATTGCCTAGCATTAGTTTGGCTGCCTGAATAATGGTTTCTTGGGGTTCAATGGTGATTACCTTGGTCTGCATGATGTCTTTAGCTTTTAGCATGCTTGTATTCTCCTATAACTAAAGGTAAATGATGGGCAATTTCTTGAGCCAGGTTTCCACGATAAGGATAAATTTGAGCCAGTTTTTCGCCTGTAAGTCCATGAACAAAAACCCCCAAACAAGAGGCTTCCACTAAGGAATAGTTTTGAGCTAAAAGGCCACCTATAATACCGGCTAAAATATCTCCTGAACCTCCCAGCGCCAGATTGGGTGTGGCAAAGGGAGAGATATAAAGGGGACGATTGGGATGAGCTATGATAGTGGCTGCTCCTTTTAAAATCAGGCTTACCTGGTATTTATTCACAAATTGGCTGGCAAACTGGGCTCTGGCCTGGTTTATTTCTTCTGCTGTAGTGTTAAAAAAACGAGCCATTTCTCCGGGGTGAGGAGTAAATAAGATTTTATCCTTTTGTTTACTTAAGTTTATTAAGGAAGGGTCTGTGGCAAAAAAGTAGAGGGAGTCAGCATCAAAAACAGTTGGCGGATGTTCTAGTTGCAAGTATTTTTTTAGCAATTCTAAGGTCCTGGAATCTCTACCCATGCCCGGACCAAAAACTACAGCTTTAAAGCGAGAAAGGTGTTTTTCCAGAAGCTCAAAATCCTTGGAGGTTAAAAACTCTTCTTCACCTTGCAAGGGTAAGAGCATTATTTCAGGGAAAATTCCTTTTACCTGAGAAGCCAGTGGTTTGGGACAGGCTATTGTGACCAATCCTGCTCCTATGCGCAGGGCTCCAAGGGCAGCTAATTGGGGCGCACCAGTAAGTCCTGTGGAACCTCCTACAACCAAGACATGTCCAGCTTGACCTTTGTGTAAGGTAGCAGGAGGAGGAGAAATGAGGTCTAAAATTTTGGAGGTAAGGGCATAGTGGGTACAGGGATTTTCCTGTTTTATTTTTTTAGGAATACCAATTTTTCCCACCTTTAACTGCCCAATATAGGGCTTGGCTGGAGGTAAAAACAGTCCCAGTTTGGCCTCTTCAAAGGTAATGGTTACATCTGCGACCACTGCAATGGGAGAGGGCCTTCCGGTTTCACCATCCAGGCCTGAGGGAATATCCAGGGCAAGCACAAAGGCCTGTTTGCCCAGTTTGTTTATCTTTTTTATCCAGGAAATATACTCTTTGCGCAGAGTTCCTTTAAAACCAGTACCCAAAAGGCCATCCACCACAATGTCCACCTGAGGTAGAAAGTCCATATTGTACTCAGGTAGATGCATAAGGGGAATATCCATTTTTTTAGCCAGGTTGAGGTAATAGCCAGCAGTGGTATTGAGGTATTCCTTTTGCCATTTGGAGTGCAGGACCATTACTTTTACTTCCTGATTGGCTAAGTGCCTGGCCAGAGAAAAGGCATCTCCACCATTATTCCCTGAGCCAGCAAAGATAAGGGCGCTTTTGCCTTTTAAAGAAGAAAACCTTTCTTTTAATACATAAAGAGCTTCCCGGCTGGCATTTTCCATAAGTACCTCTGGAAGCAAGCCGAATTTTTCAATGGTAAGCTCGTCCCACCTAGCCATTTCCTGTGGCGTTGGTAAAGGTTGAAACATTTTTCTCCCCTTTTTAGTTTATCCTTCTAAGATGACCACTGCTCCTGCTACTAAAGTGTTATGCGTAAGAGATAGCCAGCTGTGTTTGGCTCCTAATTTTTGAAACCAGATTTTAGCTTCACCCGAAAGAGAGAGATAGGGTTTTCCTTGCGGAGTGTTTAGAGTCTCAATGTCTTTAAAGTTTATGCCTTGAGTAAAACCAGTGCCCAGAGCCTTTACAGTGGCTTCTTTTACGGCAAAACGAGAAGCTAAAAACTCAATTTTATTTTTTTTTTCCTGAAAATGAGCAAGCTCTTTGGTGCCTAATATTTTCTGGGCAAATCTATTTCCATAGCGCTGGTAAATTTTTTTTATTCTTTCCAGCTCTACTAAGTCCAGACCTACCCCTAAAACCATAACTTAATCTACAAAGGTGTTTATGATATTAACCATTTGCTCTACAGCTTTACTTATGCCCACATAAATAGCTCTGGAGATAATGCTGTGTCCAATAGAGTATTCTTTAATGCCAGGTACTTTAGCAAAGGCCCAAATGTTTTGATAATCCAAACCATGCCCCAGATTTACCTGTAAACCTATTTTTTGAGCATATTCAATGGCTTTTAAAATTTTTTTTAGTTCCTGTTCTTTTTCCTGTTCATTTTTAGCATCTGCATAATGGCCAGTATGAACTTCAATAAATTCTGCACCGATTTCCTGGGCTGCTTTAATTTGTTCTAAATCAGCATCTATAAATAAGCTAGTCAAAATCTTTTTTTCTTTAAAGGGAGCGATAAATTCCCTTAACTCCTGTTCTCTGCCTTTGCAAATAAGCCCACCTTCAGTGGTTAATTCCTGTCTTTTTTCTGGAACCAGGCAAATCATATGTGGCTTTACCTGCAAAGCTATTTTTTGCATTTCAGCCGTAGCAGCCATTTCCAGGTGCAAATTGGCCTTTAAATGGGTTTTTAAATTAAATACATCTTTATCCTGAATATGTCTTCGGTCTTCTCTTAGGTGAACGATAATCCCCCTGGCTCCTGCCAGGATAGCTAATTGAGCAGCAGTTAAAGGATCTGGCTCTAAACCCAGGCGAGCTTGTCTTACTGTAGCTACATGATCTACATTTACGCATAATTTGGGCATAAAGAAAAAACTCCCATTTTTTTTATTTTTAGAGTAATTTTTTCTATCCTCAATTGACATCAAGGTCAAGAAAGGAGATAATGCCTTTCAAAGTAAGAATGGAGTTACTTATATGTCTTATTTAGAAAAACCAATAAAGGATATTGATGCTCAGGAATTAAAAAAAATTCAGGCTGAGGAAAAAGAAGATAGTTATGTGTTAGTGGATGTAAGACAGCCAGAGGAATATACAGAAAAACACCTTCCAGGAGCCTTGCTTGCCCCTTTGCCAGATCTGGAGAGTAAATTATTTAGTTTTGATGCCAGAAAAAATTATATTTTTTATTGTCGTAGTGGCAATCGTTCCCGGGCAGCTGCTAGATTGGCCAGAGACAGTGGAATGTTTGAAAAGGAAATTTATAACTTAAAAGGTGGGATTCTGGCCTATGAAGGAGAAACTCTTTCCAATTGGCCCAATTTTAGAGTTTTTGCCCATTTAAATAAGCTGGAAGAAGTGGTAAAACAGGCCATTGAACTGGAAAAAGGAGCCTATCTTTTTTACAAGCGGATAAATGAAGAATTTGCCCATGTTATAGGCAGGGAGTTTGCCAGCTTTGAAGAATTGGAAAAAAAACATGCCCATGTGATTTATAAGTGGGCAAAGGGAAAGCAAGTTTCCTTAGAAGGTTTTGAACTTTTATTTGAAAGGGCTTCAGGAGAAATTTTAGAAGGTGGAAAAAGTTTAGAAGACTGGTTAGAGGAAGTAAAAAAACAGGTGGATAGAAATTATTTATTAGAAGTAGCTCTGCAGATTGAAATAATGGCTTATGATTTGTATAAAAATCTGGTTTTTCAAAGTTTTGAAGAAGACATTAAAAGTTTGTTTTTAATTTTAGCTGAGCAGGAAAAAGTACACATGCGAGTAATTGCCCAAAAATTTTCCAAAGAAATCTAATGATGTTAAAAAGGATACTTTTTCTCTTTATATTTTTAGGTTTAACTTTACCTTCCTGGGCTGCTTCTCAGAAAGATACCATTTACTTAGGAATGTCAGCTGCTTTTACTGGACCCAATGCAGTGTTGGGAATAGAACTTTACCGTGGTTCCTTTGCTTATCTGGAAAAGATAAATCAAGAACAAAAGGGACTTTATGGTAAAAAGATAAAAATCTTAACCTATGACGATAAGTACGAGCCCGAACTTACCCTGCAAAATACCTTTGAATTGGTGGACGAGAAAAAAATTATCTGGCTTTTTGATTATGTGGGCACTCCTACAGTAAATAGGATTCTTCCCTATTTAAGCATTGATAACCAGCATGGAGCTTTTTTATTTTTTCCTTTAACTGGAGGGCTTAGCCTAAGAAAAGATCCCTATAAAAGGTATGTACTCAATCTTAGGCCTTCTTATACGAGGGAAATACAGGCTTTGTTAACCAGGTTTTTGGAGATAGGGAAAAGACGCATAGGTATTTTTTATCAATTAGATGCCTTTGGTAGAAGTGGCTGGCAAAGTGCAAGGGATTTTTTAAAACAAAAAGGGTTAGAAATAGTTGCTGATGCCAGCTATATACGAGGCTGTGGATTAAAAGATAGTTATAGGCAACAGGTGGAGGTTTTTAAAAAAAATAAAGTAGATGTTATTCTCTCTATAGCCAGCACAAGTGCAGCTACTGGCTTTATTCGGGATTTAAGAGATGCTCAAATAAAAGTTCCTGTGGCCAACTTATCTTTTGTAGATGCTCAGGCAATGTTTTTAAATTTAAGCAAGCTGGAAAACGAAAATAATCGTTCCTATTCCTTTGGGCTTGTAAATAGTGTAGTGGTTCCTTTTTTTGAATTGAAACATTATAAAATATATGAAGAATATCTGGCTACTCTTCTTAAATATAAAGCTGATATAAAAAAATATGCCCCTGCAGACTACAATCATCCCTTTTATGGACCTATTTCCTTTGAGGGTTTTTTAAATGCTAAGTTGATAGTGGAAATTTTAAAAAGATTGGGTCCTTCTCTGGATAGAAGTAAACTGGAAGAAGTTATTTATAATCCTAAGGGCTTTGAAATTGGCCTTGAAGATCCAGTAGTTTTTACTAGAGATAACCAGGGAGCTTTGAAAGAGGTTTACTTTGCTACCATAAAAGATGGCATGCTTCATCCTTTAAAAGACTTCAGGACATTATTTTATTAGATATGTTTAAATCTAAATTGCTTAGAAAAGTTATAGGTATTATTCTGTTATTTTTTTCTATTTATGCTATAGTTGTTACTTTTTACCTTTCCTTTTTTATTAGAGAAAAGTGCATCAACAATTATTTACAAAAAGCAGACTCTATTATATCCTCTATTTCCTATTCTTTACCAGAAATTTTATCTTCTGGAGATTTATCCAGGATTCAGGCACTTGTAAATCAATTTTTACAGGTACAGGGTATAGGTTATGTCCTGGTTATGGATAAACAAGGGGAGGTTATAGCTCATACTTTTGTCCCAGCTCCTCCTTTAACTGTTATTACTCAAAGTAAAATAGAAAAAAACAAAGTTGAGCCCATATATATTCAGATAGACGGAAAAAAATATATTCAAATAAAGAAAAGCGTACTTTTAGGTGAAGCTGGATATATTGTAATTGGAATAAAATATGCAGAGATTCAGAAAGAAATAATGAATTTTATTTTTAAGGTAAATATTTTTAACCTTTTAGGCCTAGTGATTATTGTTTTAATTACAATTTTCTTTATGAGAAAAATTATTTATCCTCTCAAAGAACTTACAGATTTTGCTTATAAAGTAAAAAAAGGAGAATTTAACGCAATCTTCTCCAAGAAAAGTGATGATGAGATAGGATATCTAGCTATAGTTTTTGAAGATATGGCCCAGGAATTGGGAAGATTTTTTGACAAATTAAAGATAAGTATTAGCAATGCAACAGAAGAACTAGAAGATGTTATAAATTATTTAACTGTTATTATGGATACTATGGCTGATGGTTTGGTTGTAACTGATTATAATTTAAATATATCTCAATACAATAATTCTTTTAAAGAGATATTTAAGATTAAAGAAAATAATCTTATAACTAAAAATTTAAAAAATATACTTGGGTTTGATTTAATTCAAAACCTTGATTTAGAGAGTTTAAAAGAACAGTCTATGATAGAATTTGGTTATAATGTTGAGAAAGAGGATAAGTATATAGAGTGTATTTTAACTTCTGTTGAATTAAAGTGTGAAAACAGTCTGGTTTTTATTTTTAGGGATATAACGGAAAGAAAAAGGGCAGAAGAAGATTTGCAACTTTTAAACCAGAACTTAGAACATTTGATACTGGAAAGAACCAAGAGGTTACAGGAAATAAATCTAAGATTAAATCAAGAAATAGAAGCGAAATCCAGGATAGAAAAGGATTTAAAAGCAGAAAAGGACCTTTTCCAGTTGACCTTAGCTGGGATAGGAGATGCTGTTATTACCACAGATATCAAGGGAAACATTTTGTTTATGAATAAGACAGGGGAAGAGATGATTGGTATTGAGCTGGAAAAGGTAAAGAATTCTTTTTTTACTGATTATATTTATCTTTATGAGCAGGAAGAAAATTTACTCTGTCCGGTTAAACAGGTTTTAACTAAAGAAAAGAACTGGGAAAGTGATAAATTGTATTTAGTAAATCACAAAGATAAAAAGATTCCTGTGGAAGTGAAAGTTTTTCCTGTAAGGGGATTTTCTGCTGAAATGGTGGGGACAGTAGTAGTAATTAAAGATATTTCTGAGAAAATTCAGTTAGAGCAGGAAAGGTTGCGTAAAGAAAAGTTAGAAGCTCTGGGCGTGGTAGCTGGTGGCATTGCCCATGACTTTAACAATTTACTTACCATAATTTTAAATCATCTTAATTTTTTGCGCTTAACCAGGCCAGAGGAAAAGGAAAAGCTTGTTGAGCAAATAGAAAAAGTGGAAAAGATTATTCTAAGAGCCAAGCAGCTTACTTCCCAGTTCCTCACTTTTGCTAAGGGTGGAGAGCCAGTAAAAGAAGCTGTAAAAGTGGATAAGATAATAAAGGAAACAGCCCATTTTTTACTTAAAGGTAGTGCAGTAAAAGTGAGCTTTGATTTTCCCAAGGAAGTGCCACCTGTAAATGTGGATGCCAGTCAATTTGCCCAGGTAATAGAAAATCTGGTTATCAACTCTTTACAGGCCATGGAGGGCAAAGGTCGTATTCAGATAGGTATGCGAGTAGAAGTCCTGGAGGAAGACAACTTCTGGGAGCTTAAAGCTGGCAAGTATGTGTTTATTTATTTTCAAGATACAGGGCCTGGCGTGCCCAAGGAAGTTGAAGCTAAAATTTTCGAACCCTATTTCACTACTAAAGCCAAAGGTTCTGGGCTGGGCTTAGCTTCTTGTTATTCTATTTTAAAAAGACATGGAGGAAGAATAGTATATAATGCCACTTATTCTCAAGGGGCAGAATTTATTTTGATTTTACCTGTAAGTAAAACCAATAATGTTTTGGCTAAAAAAGAAAAGCAAGATGCGCATACCCCGGAAGTATTTTCTGTAAATAAGAGGGTTTTGATTATGGATGATGAAGAGGAAATCCTGGAAATATCCAGAGATGTCTTTTCCCTGTTTGGCTTTGACTGTACCTGTGTAAGAAGTGGAGAAGAGGCTTTAGAAAAGTATAAACAGTCTTTGCAAAATAACAAATACGACCTGGTTGTTTTGGACTTAACTGTCCCGGGTAAGATGGGAGGAAAGGAAACTATCAAGGAGTTGTTAAAAATAGATCCAGAGGTGGTGGCTGTAGTGTCCAGTGGGTATTCTCAAGACCCGGTTATGGCCAGGTATAAGGAGTATGGATTTAAAGGGGTTTTATCCAAACCCTACTCTTTGGAAGAACTAAAGAAAATGATTCAGGAACTTCTTTTTCTTTAGAAAAGAAAAATTTCTCTGTTTGCAAAGAGTTGACAATCCCTTTGTTTGAGAGTAAATGCCTTTGTTTACCTTTTGGGCCTATAGCTCAGTTGGCAGAGCTCCCGGCTCATAACCGGATGGTCCCAGGTTCGAATCCTGGTAGGCCCACCATTTGAGGAGAAACCTTGGATAGCAGTTCTAAAGTAGATAAAATAAGCAAACAATTAAAGGTAAAGGAAAAGGGTGCTTCCTTAAGCGTAAGAGGGAAGCACCCTTTTTTTATGCTTTATGCTAGTAGATGAACTAATTGAAATTATTGAAGAAGTTGCCCCTCTTGACCTGGCTCTTGGTTGGGATCAAAGTGGAGTCCTGGTTGCCAGTCCTCTTCGAGAAATCAAAAAAATTGCCCTGGCCTTAGACCCTACCTTTAAGACTTTAAATAAGGCCTTAGAACTGGGGGTGGATTTTCTTTTAACCCACCATCCTCTAGCTTTAAAACCCAGGTTCCCCAATAAAATTGATGGGTACTATCACCTATTACAGGGATTACTGGAAGCCAAAATGTGGTTGTATGCTGCGCATACTTCTCTGGACGCCAATATTAAAGGGCCTGTTGGTTGGTTGGCCAGCTCTTTGGGTTTGACTAATATTGCTTCTTTGCAACCTGGAAAATCAGAGCAGATATGGAGAATACACTTTTCTCCTCCTTTACCTCTTAAAAGGGCTGGTTTTTTAAAGGAATTAAAAGGAGTTTTGGCAAGTTCTGAAGACGAAAGGGGAGTTCATTATTTAGATATTTATGCTCCAGCCAGGGATTTTGTCCTGGAGCAAATTAATCTCTGGGAAGATTTTAAAGGTCTTGTAAGTTTATATCCTCTTTCTTCAAAGGAGAAAGGTGGGCTTGGACTTATAGGGGATTTACCCCTTCCCTTTTCACCTGCTGAATTTCTAAATAGGCTCAAGGATATTTTAGAAATAACCTGTTTAAGAGAGGTGGGAGGCCTTCCCAGGGTAGTAGAAAGGGTGGCTTATTGTCCTGGTTCTGGAGCAGATCTGGGGTTTTCTGCCTTTAAACAGGGGGCTGATGTCTATATTACTGGAGATGTTAAATACCATCAGGCCCAGGAACTGGCTGAGCGTGGCTGGGTTTTGGATGTTGGGCACTTTATCCTGGAAGAAAAAATGATGTTCTCTTTCTATAACTATCTTAAACAAAAGTTAGATGGAGTTGAAGTCTTTTTTATAGAAGGAGAAGATCCTTTTGGGTTTATATAAATTTAGGAGGAGGTATAATGTATATTGAACAGATTAAAAAGCTAGTTGTCCTTCAAGATATTGACAACAAACTAATAGCTTATAGGGAAAAGATAGAATCAATTCCAAAAGAACTTAATGCCTTAAAAGAAGAATTAGAAGAAGTTGAAAAAAAGAAAGCAGAGATACAGGAAAGGTTTGATTTTTTAAATGACCAAAAGATGAAAATGCAAACAGAGATAGAAGAAAATAATAATAAAATTAAGAAAGTTAAAAATAAATTGATGCTTATTTCTAACCAAAAAGAATATCAAGCAATGATGCGAGAGCTTGATAATTTTGAGCGATTAAATAGGACCAAAGAAGAAGAGCTTACTACTGTTTTAGAAGATATAAGTATACATAAAAAAGATTTAGATGAATTGGAAAGTAAAGAAGATGAATTAAAAAGTAAAATAGAAGTCTTAGAAAAAGAGAATATTACAGCCTTAGATGAAGTAAAAGCAGAAATAGCAAGGTTAGAAAAAGAAAGAGAAGAATCTTGTGCTTTAATACCTCCTCCTATTCTTGCTAGATATAAATTTATTAGAGATAGATTGAGTCAACCTGTAGTAGTAGCTGTGAGTAATGGTGTATGTACAGGCTGTTATATTAGTGTTCCTCCGCAAACTTATGTAGAGCTCCAAAAAGGGGAGCAAATTTTAAATTGTCCCAATTGTCAACGCTTGATTTACTGGGAAGAACACTATTCCAAGTAATTACTTGTCAAAATAATTTGTTGTTTTAAAATATAAATCAGGGGAGTTGGGCGGACTGCCGCTTCTTAAGTTTTTTAAGAAGAGGAAAGTCCGGGCTCCACAGGGCAGAGCGCTGGGTAACACCCAGTGGAGGCGACTCCAGGAAAGTGCCACAGAAAATAGACCGCCCAGCACCCACTTTGAAGATGGTAAGTTTTGAATTTTTAAACTACTATTTACCGCCTTCAAAGTGGGTGCTGGGTAAGGGTGAAACGGTGGGGTAAGAGCCCACCAGCTACCATGGTGACATGGTAGGCTAGGTAAACCCCGCTCGGAGCAAGGCCAAATAGGAAGGCGTTTGAGGCTGGCCCGGCTGAAGCCTTCGGGTAGGCCGCTGGAGGTCAAGGGTAACCTTGATCCTAGATTAATGGCAGTCACCTCTTTTTAGAGGTACAGAACCCGGCTTATAGCCCAACTCCCTTTTTTTATTACTATGAAAAATTATTGGGCCATAATTTTAGCAGCAGGTCAAAGTTCCCGTCTTCAAGAGCAGGGTTTAAAGACCAAGAAACAATTTCTCACCTGGAAGGGATTGCCTTTATTTTTTCACTCCCTGGTAAAACTAGCTAATTTTCCTAAGATAAGGGGAGTAGTTCTGGTTTTTTCTGAAAGTGAGCTTTCTCTTTGGCAGGAAAGGGCTTTGAACTTGGCTTTTGAGCAGGGACTTAATCTTGCTTTGCGTTTTGCTGCAGGAGGCAGGTTGCGGCAGGATTCAGTATTTAATGGCTTGCAACAATTGCCTGAAGAGTGTGATTGGGTTTTAGTACATGATGGCGCCAGGCCTTTTTTTTCTCTTCAGCTGGTTTCCAGGCTTTTTGATCTGGCAGAAAGTCAGCCTGAGTTAGCTGGAGTTATTCCTGCGCTTAAAAGCAAAGACACTTTAAAAGAAGTGGAAGCCAACAAGGTAAAAAAGACTCTGGATAGAGATAAAATATTACGCATTCAAACTCCGCAACTATTTTCTTTTTCTATTTTAAAACAAGCTCATTTAAAGGCCAGGGAAGAGGGACTGGTGGGCACAGACGATTCTGCTCTGGTTGAGGCTTTGGGCAGGGAAGTGGGCGTAGTGGAAGGTGAAGAGGAAAATTTAAAGATTACCACCCAAGATGATTTGAAAATGTTAAAAAAAGAAAAAAAAGTAATTTATAAAAATGGCTTTGGCTATGATGTGCATCGTTATGGAGGCGATAAGCCCCTTATCTTAGGGGGAATTCCCATTTCTGAAAAGATTAAAGTGACAGCTCATTCGGATGGAGATGTGTTATTTCACGCCCTGACAGATGCCCTTTTAGGTGCCCTGGGAGAAGAGGATATTGGCACCTTTTTCCCAGATACAGAAGACACTTATGCCAATATGCCCAGTAGTATTTTTTTTCGGGAAGCTTTGCTTCTGGCCCTGAAAAAGAATTTTCAACTGGTCCACCTGGATTTGACTATTGTGGCTCAGATACCTAAAATTGCTCCTTTTAAAAGGCAGATTAAGAAGAATTTAATGGGGCTTACAGGACTTGGAGAAGAAGATATTGCCCTTAAGGCTACTACAGAAGAAGGGCTGGGATTTACTGGAGCTAAAGAAGGTATTAAGGTTTACGCTCTGGTGACAGTGAAAAAAGAAGAAGAGGTGGAAAATGAAGATTTATAATTCATTAAAGAGGGAAAAAGAGGAGTTTGTTCCTCTTAGAGATAATGAAGTTAGAATGTATGTTTGTGGTATTACTGCTTATGATTACTGTCATATTGGACATGCTCGCTCTGCTGTTGTTTTTGATGTTTTAGTTAGGTATCTAAGGGATAAAGGTTATAAAGTCATTTTTGTACGTAATTTTACAGATATAGATGACAAAATAATCAATAGAGCCCATAAGGAAAATTTACCCTGGGATGAAGTAGCCAGAAAATATATTGAGGCTTTTTATGAAGACATGGATAGGTTAAATATCTTGCGGGCAGATATTGAACCAAAGGCTACAGAGCATATTGAGGAAATGATAGAGCTGACTCAAAAGCTAATAGATATGGGTTTTGCTTATGTCACTTCCAGGGGAGATGTGTACTTTCGAGTGCGTAAATTTAAAACCTATGGAGAGCTTTCAGGTAGAAATATAGAAGAACTGCAAGCAGGCGCCAGAATAGAACCTGGAGAGGAAAAAGAGGACCCTCTGGATTTTGCCTTGTGGAAAAGTGCCAAACCTGGTGAACCTAAGTGGCCAAGTCCCTGGGGAGAGGGTCGTCCTGGTTGGCATCTGGAATGTTCTGCCATGAGTGAAAAATATTTAGGACTTCCCTTTGATATCCATGGAGGAGGGCAGGACCTGATTTTTCCACATCATGAAAATGAAAAGGCCCAAAGTGAAGCAGCTTATTCTACTTCCTTTGTGCGTTATTGGGTGCATAATGGTTTTGTGCAGGTAAATTCAGAAAAGATGTCCAAATCCCTGGGCAATTTTGTTACCATAAGGGATATTTTAAACAATTACCATCCAGAGGTGCTGAGGTTTTTTCTCTTAACCAAACATTATCGTAGCCCCTTAGATTACAATTTGGAAAGTGTAGAAGAAGCTGAAAAGGGATTAAAGCGAATTTATCAAGCAGTAGAAGAACTGGAAGCTATTTTAAGCAATAAAAAGTGGAAAAAGGTAAAAGTTGATAGTAGTTTAATAGAAGAGATAAAAGAACAACAAGATAAATTTTTTCTTTCTTTAGAAGATGATTTAAATACAGCTAAAGCTATTGGTTATCTTTTTAATACAGTTAGAATTGTAAATCGTATAGCTACGGATAAGAATTTGCGTAAGGCTGAGCCAATGAAAGATGTTCTGGTTGAAATTAGAGAGTTTTTGACCAGAGCAGGCAAGATTTTGGGTGTACTCAATTTAGCTCCAGCAGTATTTTTAGAAGAATTAAAAGACATTCAGCTGAAGAGAAAGAATATTGCCAGGGAAGAAGTAGAAGCCCTAATTGCCAAAAGGCAAGACGCTAGAAAAAATAAAGATTTTGCCCTGGCTGATTCCTTAAGGGAGCAGTTGGTTGCTTTGGGTATAGAAGTAAAAGACACTCCTGCAGGCCCGGTCTGGGAGGTGGTTTCCTAAGGGGTGATTAGAATAAATAGTTTTCAGATTAAGAATTGAAAATTATTTTATTCTTTTTTTAAGCTTTCTGGCTCCACTAAGACTACTCTGGGAGTCACTCCTAGCCAGAGAGAAATGGAGTGTCTCAAGTTATCTACCAGACCTCTTTGCCTTTTCATCTGGTCATAAAAGAGTTCTTCTGTAATCCCTATTTTTAGGACCAGTTCATCTTTTTCCTCAGTCCTTATTACTTCCATTTTCCAGGCAACCTGGGTTTGCAAAATAGAATCCAGGATACTGGCTATGCGCTTGGGAGAGATGTTTATTCCTTTTACTATGAGTACATCATCTACCCGTTCTTTTATGGGCTCTATGATTTTAAAAGTCCTGCCACAGGAACACTTCTTGGGTATAATTATGGTTTTATCCCCGGTACGGTAGCGTAAAAGGGGAAAGCCTTCACTGACCAAAGTGGTAAGTACCAATTCTCCATACTCCCCAGGAGGAAGAGGTTTTAAGGTGTTGGGGTCAATGATTTCTGCTAAAATTACGTCTTCTGCTAGGTGTAAGTGTCTGTTTTGAGGACATTGATAGGCAATACCTGGCCCTAAGACTGCACTAAGCCCGTAAATATCATAGACCTGGGCTTGAAAAAACTCCTCAATGTCTTTTTTTAAAGAATCTTCCAGAGGCTCTCCAGTGCTTAAAATGGTTTTTAGGCGCAGTTTGGCCAAGGGATAGATATTCTGGCTCAGTCTATTTTTTAGAATTTTGAGATAACTGGGAGTGGCAATAAGGCAGGTGGTGCCAAAATCAAGCATCATTTTGATTTGTTTTTCAGTGCGCCCTGCTGAAGCTGGAATGGTAGAAGCTTTGAGTAAGTGGGCTCCTTCGTGAAAGGAAAAGGCAGCTGTACCCAGACCATAGTTTAAGGTTATTTGGAAAACATCTTCGCTACTTAAATTAAAGTTCTGGTAGGTCCTTAAGACCAGGCTGGCAATTACCTTCAGGTCGTTTTCTGTAAAGCCAATAACAATGGGATCCTTGTCTTTGCCTGTGGTGGAATGGATGCGCACAATGTGTCGCAGGTTAATGGCAAACATATCGTAGGGATAGGCTCTGGATAGGTCTTCTTCTGTGGTAAAGGGAAGTTTTTCCAGGTCCTTAAGAGAAGAAAATTCATCTGGGTCAAAGTTTATTTCTTTAAACCTTCTCTGGTAAAAGGCCACATTTCTTTGAATCCTTTGTAAGGTGCTTTGCAGCCTTTCCAGTTGAATTTGTCTTAATTCTGCTTCCTCTAAGAATTGATTTTCATAGGTGCAGAGCATAATGATTCATCCTTAAGGTTAAAGGTTAAGGCCATATTTGAGTAAGAACCCCATTCCTCCTAGGACATTTTTGGTTTGCTTAAAACCAGCTTTATTTAAAATTAGTTGGGCTTCATAAGACCTTGCCCCAGTATTACATACAAGCAAAATTTCCTTATCTCTGGGAATTTTATCCAGATTGGCCCTTAAGTTTTCAGCTGGAATATTAAGCCAGCGGTCTCCGTACTTTTCTATCCAGGGTTTGGCGTTGTCTTCTCCTCTACAGTCAAGCACTATTCCTTGTTTATTCTGTAAGGATTTTTCTAAAAAGGCTTTTACTTCTTCTGGTAAGGCTCCCCTGTTTCTGTTTTCCAGAATATTTTCTGTGACATTAGCTACCACATTGACTATATCCATGGCAGCAGCATAGGGGGGAGAATAGGCCACTTCTAAGTTGCTTATGTGCTTCAGGAGGGGGTAAAAAGGCAAAAGACTGGCTACCGCATCTATGCGTGCTTTGAGGCTATCACCATTGGAGCTTATGCCCTGAATGCCCAAAACCCTTTTGTTCTCTTCTTCAACTACCAGTTCCAAAAGGGTAAGGTCTTTTTCTGGATAAAAATGAGCCTTGTCAAACTGCAGAGCCAGACCGCTTTGGGCCTTAAAGCCACTTTTTTTCGCCCTTTCCAGGCTTAAACCACTTCCAGCAATGGTCAGGTCAAAGAGTTTTAAAATAAAGGTTCCACAGGCTCCAGCAAAGGTCTGTTGATAGCCAGCTAAATTGCTTCCTATAACCCTTCCCTGGCGATTGGCCAGAGAGCCTAAGGGAAAGTGGGCGTATTCTTGAGTAATCAGATGTTTTAAGGCAACAACATCTCCACCCGCATAAATGTTGGGGTCAGAGGTTTGCAGATATTCATTTACTATCACTCCACCCCAGGAAGTAGTTTTCAGGCCTGCTTCTTTGGCCAGTCTGGAATCTGGAATTACTCCTGTAGCTAAAATAACCAGGTCTGCAGACAGAGTTCTTTTGTTGGTTATAACTTCTTTTACTGATTTTTCTCCTTTAAATTCAAGTACCTGTTCAGATAAATAGAGGTTTACCCCTTGATCTTGCAGATGTTTTTGAGCTACCTGGGCCAGTTCTGGGCTGATAAAGCCAGGTAGAATTTGTTGGCTTATTTCTACAATAGAAGTTTCAATTCCCCAGAGGTCAGTTAAAGCATAGGCGATTTCCAGGCCAATAAAACCAGCACCAATAACCACGGCCTTTTCCACGCCCTGGGTTATTTTTTCCCTGATTTTAAGGGCCTGGTCTAAACTTTTTACTGCGTAAATGTTTTCTAAGTCTATTCCAGGTAAATTCAGTTTTCTGGGAAAGGCTCCAGTGGCCAGGACCAGCTTATCATAGGGAAATATCTTTTCCTCTTGGTTTTTATGGTCAAAGGCCAAAACTTTTTTGGAGTTGCGGTCTATTTTTTGAGCTTCTACTTGAGTGAAGACCTTGACTCCTTTGGCCTGTTCAAAAAAGTTTTCATCTCTTAGCACATGATAGGAAGTGCTTTGGAGTTCCTTAATATCACTTACTTCGCCAGAAAGATAAAAGGGAATTCCACATCCTCCATAGGAGATGAACCTGTCCTTTTCCAGGATAATCACTTCACTTTCAGGTTCCAGCCTTTTAAAACGGCAGGCTGCTTTGGGCCCTAAGGCCACTCCTCCAATAATAACTACTCGTTGCATCTTTTACCTCTTTTGTTTTTAAGCAATATCTGCAAAGATATCTTCCTCACCCAGGTATGCCTTAATTACTTCTGGATTTTTTTGAACATTTTTGGGTGTATCCTGGATAAAGGGTTTGCCTTCTATAAGTACCAGTATCTCATCTGATATGGACATGATTATATCCATATCGTGTTCTATTATAAGTAGGGTCAGGTTAAGTTCTTTTTTGAGAAAAGCAAGTAAATTGGCCAGTTCGTGAGATTCCTGGTTGTTAAGGCCTGCTGCTGGTTCATCTAACAGAAGGAGCCGGGGTTTGCTCATCAAACATCTGGCAATTTCCAGTTTCCTCTGATGGCCATAAGACAGTTGACTGGGAGAAAGCTTTTCTTTTTCTTTCAAGCCAACCAAATCCAGAAATTCCCTGGCTTGTTTTTGGAGTTGTTTATATTCCCTGGAATTAAAAACAAATAAATCTTTTAGCTTGGGCCTTATCCAGGAAGCAGCACCCAGAAGTACATTTTCCAGGCAGGTAAGGTCTGGATACAGGCTTAAGTTTTGAAAGGTCCTGGTGATACCCAAACGGCTGCGTTTATAGGCAGGGAGGTGGGTTATATCCTGGTTTTGAAAATAGATTTTTCCTTTACTGACTTTTAAGGTGCCTGAAATGAGGTTAAATAAAGTGGTTTTGCCTGCACCATTGGGACCAATAAGCCCAAAGATAGTATTGGCTTGTAATTCAAAGGATACTTTTTGAATGGCTTTTACTCCGCCAAAGTGTTTACTTACCTCTTGCAGTTTAAGCATATGTAGTCCTTATAAATATAAACAATGAGCTTTAACTTGCCCAAGTTTTAGGTCTTTGGCAAGTCTTCTAAACCTTGCCAAAAGCTTTTTTTTCAGGCAGAAAAGTAGGGTTTAAGGGACAAAAAATAAAGAACCAGCAAATCAAGGAGGTAGTCATATGAGTGATAGCTATGCCAGACTTTTGGAAATTGGTAGACCTGAAAATATAAAAAAGCTTTTTCCCCATAGCAAAGCCCTTTTGGTAAGTGGCAAGGTCATTGATAGGGCCATGTTAAAAAAAGGTAAGGCCATGACCATTGCGGCTAATTGCCGTAATTACTTTGTTTTAAGAGGGGTTTTATTGGCTGCCCAAAGGGCCAATGCAGCTATTATTGTGGAAATTGCCAAGTCTGAAAGCAATTACTGCCACATCAATATGTGGAATCTGGCCAGGTTTGTAGATACTGTGGCCAATGAACTGGGAGTTACCATACCTATAGCTATCCATGCTGATCATTTTACCATCAAAAATGACAAAGACATAGAATTGGCCAGAAAACAAATTCCTTCTCTTTTTGATTTTGGCATCACTTCTATTGCCATTGATGCTTCACATTTGCCTGATACAGAAAATCTTTTGGCCAACATAGAATTGGCCAAATATGTACCAGAATGGGCAGGTTATGAAACAGAAGTAGGTGAAATTAAAGGTAAAGAAGGCCTTTCCACTCCTGAGGAAGCCCTATTTTTAATCAAGGGTTTAAATGCCCATGGTATTTTTCCTGATTGGATTGCTTTAAACAATGGTACCACCCATGGTATTCAGGATAGTGATGCTGGAATTCAGGTGGATTTAACTGCCAGGATACACAAGGCCCTGGAGCCTTATAAAATTTCTGGGGCTCAACATGGTACTTCTGGAAACAATTCTGATAGGTTAAGGGAGATTGCAGCCAAAACTGCTACCACTAAAGCCAATGTAGCTACAGCCTTACAGATGCTAGCCTGGGGAGTTAAAGTGGATGAATATGGCAATGCCGTGCTGGACGAAAACAAGGAATTGATTAAGGAAGAAGGTAAGGGTTTAAGTGAGGAGCTTTGGCAGGAAATGGTGGCTTATGCCAAAGAAAAGGGCTGGGCTCCTAAAAATTACAAGTGGTTGAATTTACCCTTTGAAATGAAGTTTTTAAGCGAACCCAGAGAGATAAGGGAGCGTATGACCAAAGCAGTGGAAGAGTTTACCTATGACCTTCTGGTGAATGTGTTTAATGCCCAGGATACAGCAGATATTGCCAAGGAGCTTCTTTTAGAGGCTGGAAGTGCCAATTTAGGCCCCAAAGCTACTCAAATTGAAAATCCAGCAGATTGGACCGTAGAAAAAATAAAGACAATGGAGAATCTGCGCACCCATGCGGGTGATGGAGATTATGACGATTAAAAAAATTAGCCTATAAGCTAGTTTGATGAGGGCAAAGTATTATTACTTTGCCCTTTTTTATTTTTTTTTGATTTAGGTCAAAGCTAAGTTATATTTTTTTACTTAAAAAGAGGCCAACCCAAAAGGAGGAGGCCTTAAAATGAAGAGAAAAATTATTTTTATTGACGAAGAGCTATGTACAGGTTGTGGGGAATGTATTCCTTCCTGTGCAGAAGGAGCTTTGCAAATAATAAATGGTAAGGCAAAGGTTGTTTCCGATCGCCTGTGCGATGGCCTGGGTGCTTGTCTAGGGCATTGTCCCACAGGGGCGTTAAAATTAATAGAAAGGGAAGCTGAACCCTTTTCCGAAGAGGAAGTAAAGAAAAGGCTTGCAACTAAGTCCTGTCCTTCTACCAAACAGGTATCTGTCAGTAGTGAAGAGTCCTTTCTTCCCCATTGGCCCATTCAAATCCCCCTGGTTCCCAGCCAGGCTCCTTTTTTTAAATCTGGAGAAGTTTATATTTTTGCTGATTGTGTTCCCCCGGCCTGGCCAGATTTTTTTAAATTAAATTTAAAAAATAAGGCAGTGCTTTTGGGGTGCCCTAAGCTTAGCAATACAGTTCAGTATCTGGAAAAGTTTCAGGAGATTATAAGGCACAATGAATTACGCAAAATTACCCTTTTCCAGATGGAAGTTCCCTGTTGTGCTGGCTTACTTGCCTTATTAAAGGAAGCCTTAAAAAGAGAAAATAAAGAGGTGGAGATAGAAGTAAAAATTATTTCCAGAACAGGCAAAGAAGTACAAACTCCCCTTGAAAAAAAACTCGGACCTACTCCTCTCTAAATTTTTAACTGAAAAGGAGTTGACTTTCTGCTTTTAATAGCCCTAAGTAAAAAGACTTTAACTTAGGAAAAAATTTAGGAGGAGTTATGGATTTGGTAAGTATTGCTTATGCCATGGGCCAAAGTGGGGCTCAAGGTCAACAGGGTAGTCCTTTAGGGGCCTTTTTGCCCTTAATCTTAATGTTTGCTATTTTTTACTTTTTGCTTATTCGTCCTCAACAAAAAAAGGCCAAACAACATAGAGAGATGCTGGCTAGTTTGCGCAAGGGTGACAGAGTGATGACTGGTGGTGGCCTGTATGGTAGGATTGTGGATATTGATGGAGATGTTATTACGATTCAGGTGGCAGATGGAGTGGAATTGCAGGTAAATAGAGGATATATCGCAGGCCTGGCCAATCCGGAAAGAAAGGAAGAAAAGGCGCAAAAAAAAAGGCAAAGAGAAAAAGTAGCCAAAATAAAGTTTTTTGGTTAAGAAAGCCTGGTTTTAAAGCCAGGCTTTTTTTGTTTAAAAACGTTAAAAGGGGTAGAAGTCTATGAGCATGGGGATTAGATGGCGTTTTTTGTTGATTTTAGTAGTGCTTTTATTTGGTATTATTTATACTCTTCCTTCTCTTCCTGGAGTAAAAAATTCTTCTTTGGCCCAATTTTTACCTTCCAACCAGATAAACCTGGGACTGGATTTAAAAGGTGGCATCCATCTTACTCTGGGCGTGGATGTGGAAACTGCCCTGAAAAATTCTTTGATTCAACTGGGAGAAGATATTCGAGAAGAGGCAAGAGATAAAGAAATTTTTATTTTAAAACCTCTTTTAACCAAGGAAGGGTTTTTAAGTTTCTCTCTACTTAAGAGCTCTGACCAGGAAAAGTTAGATGATTTATTGCAAAAATACTTTCCCATGGTGCGAGTAATTAAAAAGGAAAGGTCAGGAGAGCAATTGGTTTATGTTCTGGCCTTTAAAGAAAAGTATAAAGAACAACAAAGCAAAATGATTCTGGATCAGGCAGTAAAGACCATTCGTAACCGTATAGATCAATTTGGCGTTGCTGAGCCTGATATTAGAAAACAAGCTGACAATAGAATTCAGATTCAACTTCCTGGTTTAGAAGATCCAGATAGAGCTATCAGGGTGATAGGCAAGACTGCTCATTTGGAATTCATGCTGGTAGATGACAGCGTGGGCTTAGAACAGGTCAAGCAAAACATTTTACCTCCAGGCAGAAAAATTTATTACTTATATAAAACCTTACCCTCTGGAGAGGAAAGTAAGCAACCCATTGTTTTGATAGATACTCCTTTGCTAACAGGAGAATACATTACCACTGCCAATGTGGCTTTTGATTCTTTTGGACGTCCTTATGTTTCCCTTTCCTTTAATGCTAGAGGAGCTAAAATCTTTGAACGCATTACAGGTGAAAATGTAAACAAGAGATTGGCTATTGTTTTAGATGGCAAGGTTTATTCTGCTCCTGTAATTCAAGAAAAAATTATTGGGGGTAGGGCGAGCATTACAGGTAATTTTAGCACTGATGAAGCTCACGACCTGGCCATTGTCTTAAGAGCTGGCTCTTTGCCTGCTCCAGTCAAGATTTTAGAAGAAAGAAGTGTTGGGCCTTCTTTGGGACAGGAATCCATTCAAAAAGGTGTCTTTTCTGCCTTGCTGGGTGGTGCTCTGGTGGTAATTTTTATGTTGATTTATTATGGCTTTGCAGGATTGATTGCAGATACTGCTCTCATTTTTAACCTGATCTTGATTTTGGCTGGTCTGGCTGCTTTTGGTGCTACCTTAACCCTGCCTGGTATCGCTGGTATTATTTTAACCATTGGTATGGCTGTAGATGCCAATGTTTTGATTTTTGAGAGGATTAGGGAAGAATTAAGGCAGGGGCTTACTCCCCGCAAGGCCATAGCAGAAGGGTTTTCCAGAGCAACTCTGACTATTTTAGATGCCAATGTTACTACTGTAATTGCAGCTATTATTCTTTACCAGTTTGGAACAGGACCCATTAGAGGTTTTGCTGTAACTCTTACTCTGGGTATTTTGGCATCCATGTTTGCTGCAATTTTTGTGTCCAGGGCTATTTTTGATTGGTGGCTCTCCAGCAAAGAAGAAGTTAAGACTCTAAATATCTAAGGGGGCAGAAATGGGGTTACAAATTATTAAGCCAAATACTAACTTTGATTTTATAGGGCTCAGAAAAATTGCCTTTTTACTTTCAGGAATTTTAATCTTGATTGGTATTATTTCCCTGCTGGTTCAGGGTGGACCCAAGTATGGAATAGATTTTGCCGGTGGAGTAATTGTTCAGGTTAAATTTTCTAAGAACATAGAAGTAAAAGAAGTCAAAAAGGCTTTAGCCCAGGCCAACCTGCCAGGACTTGTGGTGCAGCGTTTTGGTTCAGAAGCTGACAATGAATACTTGTTAAGGCTTTCTCTGGGCAAACAAAGTGGTGAAGAGATAAGAAAAGAAGTAAGTGCAGCTTTACAAAAAAATCTTCCTCAGGATGTATCCTTTGAGATTCAGCGTTTGGAAATGGTTGGACCCAAGGTGGGCTCTGATTTGCGCAACAAGGCTCTGGAAGCTTTGTTCTTTGCTGTTTTGCTAATTGCCATTTATATTTCTGGCCGTTTTGAGCATAAGTGGGCAATTGCTGTCCTTATGGCTGGAGCTTTGGGATTGGGGGTTTATATTTTAAAATTATTATCTGTCCCCATAAGCTGGCTTATTGTGGCTGCCATGCTTATAACCTTGTTTTTATGCTGGTATTTAAAACTAAAATACGCATTAGGAGCAGTAGTAGCTCTAATTCACGATATAACTATTACTGTAGGAATATTTTCTTTACTGGGCAAGGAATTTGATTTAACTATTGTAGCTGCCTTGCTTACAATTGTTGGTTATTCTTTAAATGATACTATAATTGTTTTTGATAGGATTAGAGAAAATTTAAAAGATAAAAAAGTTTCATCTTTTGCAGAAACTATCAACAAAAGTATTAACCAGACCTTAAGCAGAACTATTTTAACCTCTGGTACCACTTTAGTTGCTGTTTTAAGTTTGCTTATTTTTGGTGGTGGAGTAATTCATGATTTTGCTTTTGCTCTGTTTATTGGTATTCTGGTTGGTACCTATTCTTCTATTTATGTGGCCAGCCCCGTTTTATTGGCCTTTAAAGAGTAATGAAGAAAAGATATAGATGAATTTTAAAAAGTCTCCTCATTCAGAATGGGGAGACTTTTTTTATAAATAAAATATGATTGCAAGCAAAACTTTTAGTAAATTTCAGGGTTATTTTTTTATTTTATTAGCTGCTACTTTGTGGGGAAGCATTGGACCTCTGGCTAAACTGGCCTTTGCCCAAGGAGTTACCCCCTTAGAAGCTGCCTTTTATCGAGCCATGTTTGGCTGGTGTTTTTTCTTTGTCCATGCTTTGATTAAGAGAAGTATTAAGATTGAACTTAGAGAACTACCTTTATTTTTTGTTTTTAGTTTTTTTTGTGTAACCCTGTTTTTCCTTTCTTATCAACTGGCTGTAGCCAGGGTAGGAGCAAGTCTTGCTTCTGTGTTGCTTTATACTGCGCCAGCCTGGGTAATTGTGTTAGCCAGAGTTTTTTTAGGTGAAAAAATTAGTCCTTTAAAATTAATCGCTCTGGGTTTAACTTTGGTAGGAGTATATCTGATTTCCTTTTCGGGAAAAGATGTTCAGGTTAAAATTAACTACTTAGGAATTTTTTTTGGGCTTCTTTCTGGATTTACCTATGCTTTATATTATATTTTGGGCAAAAAAATATTAACCCACTATAACTCTTTTACTATTTTTACCTATATTTTGCCTTTAGGCTGCTTGCCTTTATTCTTTTTCCTTCCCAGCACACTTCCTTCTAATCAAGCCTTATTTACTTTATTTTGTTTGGGATTTGCTACTACTTATCTGGCTTATTTAAGTTATTATCAGGGGCTTAAACAGCTAGAAGCCTCTAAAGCTTCCATGGTAGCCACTATAGAGCCTGTAGTAGCTTCTTTACTGGCCTTTTTCTTCTGGGGAGAGGTATTAAGCTTTACGGGGTATATGGGAGCTGTATTGATTTTAGTGGCTGTAGTACTGACCATTAGACTGTAGGGTAGATGAAATTTATTTAGGAGATAAGTAGAGGCAAAAGAAGTATTTAATCGCAAAAAATAATTTTTTTTGTTAGTGTCATATAATTTTATCACTTAACTTAT
This sequence comes from Desulfonauticus sp. 38_4375, assembly GCA_001507915.1. Lineage (GTDB taxonomy): Bacteria > Desulfobacterota > Desulfovibrionia > Desulfovibrionales > Desulfonatronovibrionaceae > Desulfonauticus. The sequence continues at coordinate 45,330 of LGER01000003.1, forward strand.
ATTTCATTAACTTACTTAATTTCCAAATTATCCCAAGAAAAATTGTGTGTCAATAAATGTTGAAAAATTATTTATACAAAATTTTTAACTTTTTAATTGGTTTATTTTATTAATATTTATTACAGGTTGCTATCTAGATTTCAACATATTTCTAATATATTAGAGCAATTTTTTGGGGTATATCCAAGAATAAAGCAGTATAAAAATTATAATAAGTTTTTTATTTTACTGATAAATAAATTAAAGAAATATATTTTAAATAGTTATAGAATAGACAATAGCAAATACTACAAAAGAAGATATTGAAAATTTTCACAGGACAAAATTACTATTTTACCTGAAAAATTAAAAGATGGTATGATCAATTGAAAATATTCGTGAAATTTATTATTTTAAATATCCTCCAGAAATAATGTTACAGGGTCACAAATTCCGCCCCAAGTTCACCTGTCGCTATGGAGCGCAGCAGATTGATGGTCAACTGGAGCATTTTGTGTGGTGTCTATTTCAGGACTTATGTATTCAATTTTACCGTCTTTCCAAATTGGCACTTTTAAATTTCTCTTTTTTGCTTCTTCTATAGCCTTAAATGCGGCTCTCTTTAATGCCTTTAGTCCTAACAAGACATGGTCATCAAATTTATTTTCCATTATATCCACCCGATTTATCAACAATAATTGGTTTAGGTCCAGATGTATCATACACTACCCAACCATCACACAAAGGTTTATAAATCTCCTGAAAATTCTTCCAACTTCGGTGAAAACGACGCCTGATGTCTTCTACGGGCACATCATGGCCCCCTTCAGCTACACGTAATTTCACACGCTCTATTGCCAGATCCACCGAAGCCAATTTTAAAAAATAAATGAATACCCTGTAACCTTTCGCCTTCATATATTTGATTTTCTTGGTATAAGTTCTTCCAGATAATGTGGTTTCAAAAGCAAATGATTCTCCTTTTTGAATGCATCGGTCTATCAGTTCAAGCATCAATTTGCCAGCCCTTATTGCTGCTACTTCAGGTCGAAATGGAGATAATCCTGTTGCTATCAAATCGGCATTTATAAAATTTAAACATTTAGCATCCTTTGGCAAAAATTCTTCTGCAAACGTAGTTTTACCAGCTCCGTTTGGTCCAGCTATGATATAGCAAGTTTTAATCATCTCTCTGTTTTTCACTTAACCTCATTATTCACTTGCCATTATGAAACAAAACCAAATACCTTAGCTGATTGGGAGCCTACGTGCACCCGATTGTTGCGTTTTTAAAATGGACATATACTTTTTATAAAATTAGCTAATATATTAGTCCTATTGTCAATGTCGGTCTTAGTAAAAGATCCTCTTCTGCTAATTTGAGACGATACCTCATTACTCATTTTAAAAATACTTCTATCAAAAATAGATGTTTTGTCCATTGGCGTTTTATCTCTTGCAGAACTATTTAAACTTTTTTCTAAAATAGTCAAATTTCCAAGGCCCAATATCCCAACATGTCAGGGAAGATGTCGCCTAGGCTAGTTTAAGATGAGGGTATATTAGTTCTCTTATCTTGTTATCCTTCCCCCTCGGGGAAAGGGAAAATTTCAACCTGGGCGGTAGGAGATTTTTTTATGGTTTACTCTTCTGATAACATTAAAGAAAGTGTATTTAACCAGTTTTTTGTATCCTCAAAATATCCAGAGTGCTGGTTTGAAAATGTTTGCAATCCAGATTCAGTCTTTACAGTAGACTTTAATTTAGTTGATGACCACCACTACAAACTGGTTGTTTGCTGGATAAAATGACATAGTCTTTGGCGAAATCTTTATTGACAAGTTTTTGTTATCAAAATAATAAACTTAGATAATAAAAGTAAAATGAGGTTATAAGAAATATTAGCCAGCTTTGTTGCCTTAAGTTTTTACCAATCTGAAATAGCAATTAATCTCTTTGAATTCTTAGCTGTAAACCGTGAATAGTGAATTAGTAGTTTAAAAATGTATATAGTTTTTTGATTGTTTAATGATAGATGTTGTAAAGTATATATCTCTAATACCACAATGTTATATTTATTTTTTTGAGCTAAAATTAATTTTATAATTAGGTATAAAAAAATTGTAAAGTAAGTTATAATAATATGTTAACAAATTTTAAAAAATTTGGTTATAAATATATTTAATACTCTTTAAAGGGTTAGATTAAAATATTAATAATAGAATAGATGTAAACATAATAGAGACAAAATTAAGAGAGAATAAAGAATATATAAAAAAGTTTTTTATGTTAAAGAAATAGGGATACTTGGGTTATTTGTTAGAGGAGAGCAGTCTTCAATTAGTTATGTAGATATTCTTGTGGAATTTAAAAAAGGTCATAAAGATTTTTTTAATTATATTAAACTAAAATGCTATCTTGAAAAACTTTTGGAGAGGAAAGTAGATCTTGTTATAAAAAATGCTCTTAAATCTAGACTGCGGAAAATGATTCTTAGTGAGGTTGAGTATGTCTAAATAAAGGGAGTGTATATTTTTTATAGAAGATATTTTAATTTGCATTGAAAAGATAGAAAGGTATACAAACAACATTTCTTTTGATGAGTTTTGCAAAAATGAGATGGTGGTTGATGCAGTCATAAGAAATTTTGAAGTAATTGGTGAAGTAGTAAAAAGAATTCCTTTATAAATAAAAATAAAATATTCAGATGTGGAATGGAAAGAAGCTGCAGGTTTCGAGATGTTTTGATTCATGATTATTTTGGTATTGATATAGAATCTATCTGGGATACCCTAAAAAATAATATTCTTTCCTTCAAAAAACAGATCGCAAAAGCTTTAGAATCTGAAAAGGCCCTAGCTACAAAATAAAGAAATTGATTTTTCCATCATTAAGTTTATTTGGATCATTTTTTTACTTTTAAACTCTTGATTAGAAAAAATTTGCTTTATATCTATTAATGTTTTTTGATATTAAAAATAACTACATTTTATAAATTTTATAAACTTAAGTTCTTTTAAAAAGGGCATGAAACATTTCTGCCCTGAGGGGGAGAGAGGTAGGTCTTCCGTGGGGGCAAAAGGAGTTGTTGGGGCATCTTTGCCATTTTAAAATAAGACCCAGGGCTTCATCTGTAGTTAAAGTGGCTTTGGCCTTTATACTTCCTTTACAGGCCATAATCTTTAATAGCTCTTCGTATTTATCTATTTTTTTCACCAATATTTCTTTGAGAAAAGAGGTGCTTTGTTCTGGGGTAAGCAAGCCAGGTATGGCTTTTAAGTGCAGGATATTTTCTTTTAATTCACCACTAAATCCAAGTTCACTTAAATAGCCAAAAAGTTCTTGAAAGCATTCCTGCTCAGATAGAGAGAGTTTTATAGTTAGAGGTAAAAGCAAATGTTTTTTTTCAATTTTTTTGTTTTTTAACTCTTCAAACAAAATGCGTTCATGTACAGCATGTTGATCTAAAAGTAAAAAATTTTCCCTATCTTTTAAGAGTAAATAGGTGGAATCTATTTGTCCCAGATAAATTAAATTATCTTTTTGGGCAGGTTCAGAGTATTTTTCTTCCAGACCTTCCAGACTGGTTGGAGTGTAGGGAGCTTTATTTTCAGCAACTTCTTTTACTTCAGAAATATCTTTTTCTGTTAAAGGTAAAGAAAATTCTTTTTTATCCATTAGAGCTGGCTTTATTTCTTCTTTTACTTCAAAAGAATAGGTTATTTTAGGACTTAAAACCTGTTCTAAAGCTTTTTTGACCAGGCTAAAAATTAGACCTTCTTCTGTAAAACGTACTTCTGTTTTTGCTGGGTGTACATTTACATCCACCAATTCTGGAGGAATGTGGATAAAGAGAAGAGTTTGGGGAAATTCATTGCGTAAAATTTTTCCTGCATAAGCTTCTCTAATAGCTTTTAAAATAATTTTATCCTGCACAGGCCTATTGTTGACATATACAAATATTCTATTTGCTCTAGCCTGGATGGATTCTGGCTTACTGGTATATCCAGAAATGGTTATATCTTCTTTTTTCAGATTAAAGTCTAAGAGATTTTGGGTTATGGATTCAGGCCAGATTTTTTGAAGGCGCAATAAGGGCTTTTCCTGCTTGTAAAAGTGTAAATGCTCTTTTCCCTCAACAAATAAAAGAAATTCCACCTGGGTGTGCGGCAAGGCTTCCCGAATAAAGGCCTGGATACATTTATTTTTCTCAGTAGCAGGAGTTTTTAAGAATTTTAGCCTGGCAGGTACATTTAAAAAAAGGTTTTCCACTTTGACTCTGGTTCCAGGGGGATGGCTTAAGGGGTATTTTTTTAAAAGCTGTCCAAAATGGACCTCTACAGCCATGCCACTTTCCTGCTCTAGAGTTTTAGAGCTTAAACTGAGCTGAGATACTGAGGCAATGGAAGGAAGGGCTTCCCCTCTAAAACCATAGGTAGAGATGGAAAGCAGGTCGGGGAAAAAGGAGATTTTGCTGGTAGCATGTCTGGTAAGGGCTAATTCCAGTTCTTCCTCCGGGATGCCCACTCCATTATCTTCTACCTGGATGAGCTCTAACCCACCTCTTTGGAGATAGACTTTTATGGAAGTGGCCAGGGCGTCCAAACTGTTTTCCAGGAGTTCTTTTAAGACACTAGCTGGTCTTTCTACTACTTCTCCTGCTGCAATTTGGTTTTGTACTTCTGGAGGCAGGACTTTTATGGAGGGACGGAGCATTATTTTCCCCCAAAGGAGCCAAGATTGAGCAGATTGACCATAACCTGGAAACGGTCTTCATAATCGGTTCTGGAGAAAGTGAACTCCAGACTAAAGCATTGATGCAGGTAAGTAAGGATTAAGGTTTTTTCCAGGTCTCTATCTGCTACCAAATCGTGTCTAAAGAGGAGGGAGATTTTCCAGCGAGGAATAAAGAGAATATCTCCTCCCCATTTAAGAATTTTTACTTCTTCAGTGCGTTTACGGGTATATTCATCTATTTCCCTTTCAAAATCCAGACTAAAAAAGCCACTTAATTTTTCTGGATAAGTAAGTCTTAGGGTATGTTCGTGTTCAGTGATTTTTTTTAAATAAAAGGAATAATAGGTGTTACCTGTATAGCTAAGGTAAGAGTTAAAATTTAGATTGGCTTCAAGGAGAAGGTCAGAAAAGGGGCGCCTGGGATACTCTTCAAGGTCATTATTTCTTCTGGCTTCTCTAAAGTTATAGCTTTGCTCCAGCTTTAAGCGCAAAAAATCAAGATATTCTTTTTGCAAGGTGCCATTACTCAAGGTGTCTTTACGCAGGGTAAAAAGATTGGTCAGGGAATAGGTAAGTTCTTCTTCTGGCCCCAACCTATCCACAGAGTCAAAATAGGGGAGTTCCCTCTGGTCTTTTTCTGGCCGAAAACTATAGGTAATTTCTGGCTTTAAATTGTGTTTGAGTTTGCTATAATGGTTTTCTCCTTCGGTTAAAGGCGAGTCCTGCAGGTCGTAGACTTTAAAGAGTTCTGTGTAGGTATCAAGATTAAAGTCATAGATGTTTCTGGCTTGAATATGACTGTTTTGATCTATGAGAGTACTTTCATTTTCAAATCTATCGATGAGATAAAGGGTTTCTCTAAAACCCAGTTTGGGGATAATAGTAGTATGCCAGAGTTTAAAAGTCTTACTTATTTTGGGATAAATATCTATCCTTTCTCCTTTGGTTCCATATTCCCGCCAGAAATAAACCGTATTCAAATTTCCTTCTACATCCAGACCTAAATAGGGAAGAGGAGTTTTGTAAAAACTTAAATCCAGTTCTGGCAGGCGCTGTACTGTGGGGTCTTTACTGGCCGGGAGGTTGTGATTTTTGTAGTTTAAGTTTTCAGTGTAAACAACTTTGCCTGTAAGAGAAAAATTTTCAAAAGAATGGAATAAGCTTAAGGTATTGGTCCTGGTCAAATCATCTGTTTCTTCTATATCGCGTCCAAATTCATTTAAAAAATTAGTCCTGCTTTGATTGAAACCAGAAAGTCCTGTTTTAAATTCCCTTAAATAATTTTGATCTGAGACATAATCCAGATCCAGTTTGAGCTTCCACTCTGGATCAAAGAGAAAAGAATCTATTTTACCCCGCAACCAATAACGGTCGTGGTTAGGCCTGATAAGGCCATCGTCTTGAAATTCAGATTCTTCGTCGTTTTCAGTGGTAGCTATTTTGGAGTCGTACAAATAATCTCCTCTAAGCAAACCTTTGGTTTGGACATTGGGGGTAAACCTGTATTCCAGGCCGCGCATGATTCCCTTCAGGGAATAGTAGTTTTCAAAAAGGGTCAGGTCTTGCTCAGCATTGATGACCTGGTAATAGGGCTGGTTATAATTAAATCCCTTTTTGGAAGAAGAGCCTATTTCAGGGATGAGTAGGCCGCTTTGTCTTTTGGTCTTGGCTGGAACGAGTAAAAAGGGAGAGTAGAGTACTGGTGTGTTTTTTATCCTGAACTTTGGATGCCAGAGTTTGGCATAACCTTCTAAGGTAATTTCTCCAGACTTGGTGCTTAAAGACCAGGCAGGGTGTGTGCCATCACAACTGGTAAGCGTAGCTTCTTCAAACTTATAAATATTTTGACCTTTTTTTTCTAAATAATCTCCATAGATATAAATATGTTCAGGAGAGATAAAAATTTTCCCCTTTTTTACCCAGCCCACTTTATCTTTTAGATTAAACTCTGCCTCTTCTCCTTCCAGATAATCATCTTGCCATTTGATTTTTATTTTACCCTTTAAATAGGCCCAGTTGGTGTCTTTGTAATAGCGAATATAGTCTGCAAAAAGATAGTCTTTTCCTCTGGTGAGCATTACCCGCCCAAAACCTTCTATATAACCTCCTTTTTCGCTGGCATAGAGTTTGTCCGCTTCTAAATGCCAGGGAAGTTCTTCTCCATTGGCTGTAGCCAGGTAACTAAAAAAAATTAAAAGTAAAAGGCCAAGACAACGTCTAAACATTATCTAGCAATCATTGCCCTTAGAATATCTGCACAATTTTCACAGTTATGAGCCATGTCATCTATACATTGAACAAAGTGAATGAGCTGGTAAATATCTTTAAAATCCAAATCAGAGTTGTAAATTTTCATGGTCAGTTCTCTTTTGGTCCTTTGAATATTGTGGCGCTCCCTTCTTACTTTACGATAGTGCTCTTTTGTCCCTTCTCTATCCAAATTTTCTCCATGAACTAAATCAATAGTTGCCTTTAAAGCTGGTCCTAAAAGTTCAGTAATGGTTGCTACTTCATCAATTAAAAAGATAAGATCTTTTTGAAATTCTTCACTTATTTTTACCTGACGCATTCCAAGCCATTGTAAGGCATCTTGAGCAGAGTCTAAAATATTGTCTTGAGATTTTGTATAGTTTAAAAATAGAGTTTTATCTACAGCCATAAACATACTTCTGGGCAAATGATTGCGAATATTACGTTTTATTTTATCAGCATGATTTTCAATTTCATCTATTTCTTTAGTAAGTTCAACAAATTCTCGACAAGCTCCTCCACCAGATACATAGCACTCTAAAGATTCTTTAATAATTTTTATACAACCTGCTATTTTATCGTAGTGTTCTATTAACTTTTCCATAGGAGACTTGGGAGCCAAAAGACCAAATAGGGGAAGTTTTAATAGTTTCATAATATATCCCTCCTGATTAATATACTATCCATTTTAAAATTTGAAAAAATATAATAGTGGTTAAGGCTGCAAAAGGTACTGTTAAAATCCAGTATAAGAAAATTTTCCAGAGTATTTTAAAGTTTACCGCTGAAAATCCTCTGGCCAAACCTACTCCAATTACTGAACCCACTGCTGAGTGGGTAGTGGAGACAGGAAGGCCCAGGTTGGAAGCCAGAAGAACGGTAGTGGCTGCCCCAAAATCCACGGCAAAACCTCTGGTATTGGTTAAAGTGGTTATTTTTTTACCCACAGTAGCAATTACTTTACGCCCTAATAAATAAATACCTGTGGCAATACCTACTCCTCCTAAAAGCAAAAAGGATACTGGAACCTGGGCAGTGGGAGAAAAGGTGTGGAGTTTAGCTATGAGATATACTGCTGCTACTGGTCCAACAGCATTGGCTACATCATTGGCTCCGTGAGATAGGGCCATATAACAGGAAGTTAGGATTTGGAGGCGTCTAAATATTTCTTCTACACTTTCTGCACTTTTTATGGTTTCAGCAAAAAGTTTTCTGATTATAAACCTACCTATTATCCAGAAGATAAGTCCTGTAAAAATAATAACTAAAAGAGATTGGTACCAGACAAGATGTAAGTTTTTTCCTGCAGGTGTTTTGTACAAAAAGGAACCACAGATAAGGGCAAAGGTTATGCCTATCCAGCGTGGTGCCCAGATCTTGGCTTTTTCTAAGTAGTCTCTTTGAAAAAGTATGTATTTTCGAATATGAGAAAAGACAAAAAATCCAATTAGAGCAGCAAAAAAAGGAGAAATAATCCAGGATAAAACTACTCCTCCCATTTTTCCCCAGTTGACCACGTTGGGCCCGCCTACCACCAGTCCAAAACCAAAAATACCACCTACAATGGAATGAGTAGAAGAAACAGGCAATCCTCCTAAAGTAGAAAGTAAGACCCAAAAACCTGCAGAAAGAAGGGCAGCAAACATGCCCAGCATGATGAGCTTGGGATCACTAATGTTACTAGGATTGATAATACCTTTACTTATGGTAGCTGTTACCTGAGCGCCAAAAAAAACCGCTCCTACTACATTTAAAATACCAGCAATAAACAGGGCCTGTTTCACAGTAATAGCCCTGGCTCCCACTGCTGAAGCCATGGAGTTGGCTACGTCATTGGCTCCAAGGTTAAAGACCATTAAAAAGCCTGCTACCATTGATAAATAAAAAAACACATCAAAAACATTCATGGGCTACACTTACCTCTTTTCTAGATTTTTTCAAAAAACATAAGAAGACCCACGACTATAAAGCCAAGTGAAGCCACTTTTTTGATTGTGGCTGTGGGTAAAAAATTACAAATAAAATCAGCCAAAAGCACCCCCAAAAGACTTACTGAAACCAGTGCCAGAGATGAGCCCAAAAAAACAGTCCAGGGTTTTCTGCTTTGGGCTGTGAGTAAAACGCAAGCTAGCTGAGTTTTATCTCCCAGCTCAGCCAGGAATAAAGTGGCAAAAGTGGACAGAAAAAGTTTAAAATCCATTTTAGTCCCCTAAAGGAAAGGTTAGGATAAGTTCAAAACCTGGCCTTCCTTAAACAAAAAAGTCTTCTTAATCCAGAAAAAAATAGGCCCATTTATCAAAGCTTAATAAATTTTCTCTATAAGCCCCTGTTTTAAACACCAAAAAATCAAAAAGGAACCCTCTTCCTGGTGCAGGGCAAACTGGCTTTTTAAAATCTGAATAAGATGGTGCAAACTTTTGGGTTTGCTTAAATTCTGTAAAAGGAAATTTACCTGTTCCAGGCTTATAAAGTCTTCTAAAAACAAGTAAAGAGAAGGAGTATCTTCTTGAGCCAGAACCTTATGCCCAAAGCTAGATAACCGCAAAATTTGTTCAGATTTTAAAGTGGTAGTGGGATAGTGGTCAAAAAGCTTAAAGGTAGAAAAGCTTAAAGGATGAACTTCCTTGTTTATGACTTTTTGTTCATTTAGCTCTTCCCAAAGTTTAATATATTTTAGAATTATCTTAGACCATAAATATTTTTGGGCATTTTTCTGGGCCTTATTACCTATTGTTCTTCTAAGTTCTTTGTTTTTTATGACTAAAAGTAGGGTATCCATGAAATTTTTATAATCAAAACCCACATTTTGAGATAATAGGAGATCATTTTGATTGTCAGATAAAAGATGGGAATAGGATTGTAAAAATAGATTGTTTTCAGGCGCATAGGTAGAAATCAAAAAACCATCTTCTTCATTTTTTATTAATTCTTTATAGCCATCAAAATCAGAGGCTAGCACACATAGAGAAGAAGCTTTTGCTTCCAGAATACTTAAGCCAAAGGTCTCCTGGTAGTTATCTACTAAAGATAAAAATATGTCAGCAGCATTTAATAGATTTATTTTTTCTTCTTCAGATATATTGGTAAATATGTAAATATCTAAGTTTAAAAAATTAGCTATTTTTTGATAGGTTTCTAAAACCTTTTCTTCAAAATTTACCTGTCCAGCCAGAACTAAAGGTATTTTTTCTTTTAATTTGTCTTGAGCTTGTTTTAAAGCCCTAAGCAGGGGTATTATATCCATTTTAGAAGAATGTGATAGTCTTCCTAAGTAAAGCAGTAAGGTAGAAGTAAGAGGAAGACCTAACTTCTGGCGTATGTTCAGTTTATTTTCCTTATAGGTAAAAAATTTTTCTTCCACTCCCAGAGGAATGACTTTGATTTTAGGAGGAGATAGCTCTGGCTTTATTCCTAAATGTTGCTGTAGATGACGGTAAAAGTTTTTTAAGACTTTTTTGCCAGAATAAGAGGTGGAGATAATGACATCTTGAGGAGACCAGGAGGAGGTTAGATGAGAAAGATAGATGTAAATAAAGTTGTTATAATTTAAGCTATGGGTTATAGAGGTTATGGGAAAGTCCTTTTGCCAGAAATTTCTAAAAGAAGATAGGTATTGAGGGTAATTTATACAGTCAGAAAGGTGAAAACAAAAATAAGAATTAGTTTTTATTTGGTGGTGTAATTGGGTTTTTAAAAATAACTTTACTTTTTTTACAATGGAAAGAGGAAAATTTTCTTCTAAAAAGTTCTGTACATAATCTTTGATATTAGGAGAGGGTAGGAAAAAATGATATTCATCAAAATAGTCGTGGAGAAGTAAGAATTTTAAAAAATTGCCATTAGCTACTTTTCTACCTAGGATGGGCCCAGGTTCAAAAAAAGGATCTAAAGTTCCCCAGATTTTTTTCATATTTTATCCACCTGGTTAAGGTGATGAAAAGTATTTTAGAGTAAAAAAAATACTTCTGGCAAGGATAAATTGCTAAACCCGGGGAAAAGAGGTTAAAGGGTAAGTTTTAGGCCAGTTTGTCCTGGATAAACTTTATGGGGAAACACTTCCTTTAAGTAAGAGATAGCTTGCTTGCCCGTACAATGGCAGGGAACTAGAAGTTTAAAATTATATTTCTTTAATTTTTCTGAAAGAGTTTTTAATTCTTCTTCATTATGACCATAGAGGTGAAGTCCACCAATTAAAATTATTTCTTTTTTCTGGGCCTTAGTTAAGGATTGTATATATTCCAGGGTGTTGATAATCCCTGCATGGCAACATCCAGTAAGGATAATCAATGTATCTTCTTTGTGAATAAACAGGGATTGCTCATCAGGAATAATATCTTTTCTCTTTAATTCTAAATCTTCAAAAAAATTCTTGTTGGCTGTGGATTCATACTCTCTGGGTATAAATCCGGTTATACCCAGGTAAGGAGACAAGAAAAGAGGGCTTGAATTCCAGATGATTTGTTCATCATCTATATTTAGCAAGGCTTTTTTACTATTTATATTAATTCCTATAAATTTGACTTCCTTTTTCCCATCTACACTATATCTAGGAATTACAGCATTGGGGTGAAGGATTATTTTGGCTTTAGGGGCAATATTCAAAGCCCTGGCTAGACCTCCTGTATGGTCATAATGGCCATGACTTAAAATTATATGAGTGGTTTGACTTAAATCTACTTTGAGTTGGTTGGCATTCAAGCTAAAATTAGCTGAACTTCCTGTATCAAAAAGTATTTTTTTCTCTTCTACTTCCACATAGATACTCAAACCATGCTCAGACAAAAAATTATTGGACGCAGTATTCTCAATAAGAAAGGTAAGCTGTACTGGAGAAGTGTTGGGTAAACACCCTGAAGATTTCAGGGTGTTTGTTGCTAGTGATCGCATAGGTTTTGTCCTGTAGTCAGGGTGTTGTTTAAATACTTTTGGACAATATTTTCTGGCTTATCTGGAGAAGCACCTACTATTACCTTTATGCCCAGTTGTTCAAAAAGCCCAATGGCTCTAGCTCCCATTCCACCAGCAATAATTAAATCCACATTCCTTTCTTTCATCCAGGGGGGTAAAAAACCAGGTTGATGGGGTGGAGCTTCCACATATTCAATGCTTAAAATTTCTTTGGTTTGTTCATTTACCTCTAACATAGCGAATTGTTCGCAGTGGCCAAAATGAGGGCAAAGTTGTCCTTGGGCCATGGGAATTGCAATTTTCATAATACCTCCTTGTTCTTAATTATACTTTTTTATTACTTTATTTATGTTTTCCCAGATAATTTCCATTTTATCTTTTAAAGCTTTGTTAACTTCTATTACAGGTTGAGTTTTTAGCTGAGCCTTAGTAAAACTTTCATCATAAGGAATAGTACCTATGATAGAACAATCATTTAGATGCGCCATTTCTTCTATACTGGCTGCTATCTGGGGATTTAAATCCCATTTATTGATAATAAGGGCAGAAGGAGTTTTAAAATGCTTAGTAAGTTTTAATATCCGTTCAAAATCATGTTGTCCTGATAAGGTTGGCTCTGTGATTATTAGAGCAAAAGAACTACCAGTAAGAGATGCTATTACCGGGCAACCAAGTCCTGGAGGTCCATCTACCAATACATATTCTAAATTTTTCTTTTCAGCCAGTTCGTAAGCCTCTTTTCTTACCAGAGACACCAGTTTCCCTGAATTTTCTGCTCCTATATGCAGTTTAGCATGGATCATGGGACCATATTTAGTGGTAGAACGCATCCAAAGTCCGCATTCCTGTTCTTTAAACGCAATGGCTTGTTCTGGGCAAAAATAGGCGCACACTCCGCATCCTTCACATTCAATGGGGTCTACCTGGTAAAAAAAATGGTTGTTGGTTTTTTGTTTGTAGATAGCCTCAAACCTACAATCTTCCAGGCATAATCCGCATTTTGAGCATTTATCAGGTATAATTTGAGCTAGTTTTCCTGCAATAAAAGGATGACTTTCTTTTATTTTGGGTTTTAAAAGTAGATGTAAATTGGCTGCATCCACATCACAGTCAGCCAGGACTAATTTTCCTTTTAGTAAAGAAGCTAAAGAAGCCACCAGGCTGGTTTTACCAGTACCGCCTTTACCACTTAAAACAACAATTTCTTTAATTTTAGGCTTAGACATTATTTACCTCAAATTTATGCATTATGCATCTAATTTTAAAGCTTCCTTTACAATGTTGTTTACTTCCTTAGCTGGTTCACTTTCTGGATGGGTTTTTATATAAATATATCCTTCTTCTCCTGCTCTTACTATTTCTGGGTCTAAAGGCACTTTAGCCAGTAAGGGGAGATTAAATTCTTTTGCCAGTTTTTCTCCTCCTCCACTTAGGAAGATGTCTGTTCTCTCTTTACACTTGGGACAAATAAACCCACTCATATTTTCCACAATTCCTAAAATGGGATTTTCCAGCTCTTTACAAAAAGTAATAGATCTACGTACATCATCTATAGCCACTTCCTGAGGAGTGGTGACTATAATTCCATAGGCTTTTTTACCTAGAAGCTGCATAACACTTAAAGGTTCATCTCCTGTTCCTGGAGGACAATCTACTACCAGGTAATCCAGTTCTCCCCAGGCTACATCTCTTAAAAATTGTTTGATTAGCCCCATTTTTACAGGACCTCTCCAGATAACCGCTTCTTTTTCTGAAGGAAGTAGAAAACCTAGGGACATAACTGCCAGGTTCTTGCTCCAAAATACGGGCTCCATATAGTCCTTTTCCACATGAGGAAGAGTATTTTTTAGGCTAAGTAATCTGGGGACAGAGGGGCCATGTACATCTACATCCAGGAGCCCAACTTTTTTACCCTCTAAAGCCAAACCTACAGCAAGATTTACGGCTAAAGTACTTTTTCCAACCCCACCTTTTCCAGATAAAATTACCAATTTATGTTTTATCTTATTAATATTTTTTTCTAACTTTTTTTCTTCTTCAAGTTTACAACTATCCTGGTTACAACTATTTTTTTGATCACAACTGGAACATTCTTTTTCAGCCATTATTTACCTCCTGTGAGCTTTTTTATCTCATTTATCAGATCTACAAATTTTTGTTTAAAAAGGGGAATTTCTTCTATTAAGATTTTTCCTTGAGAATAAATCTTAGCTATTTCTTGATTATTGGGTATTCTTAAGAGAACAGGAATAGATTCTTGTTCACAGTAATTAGTTATCAAATTGCTTTCAGCTAAATCCTTATTGATTATTACTCCATAAGGTATTTGTAATTCTCTTATGGTTTCTACTGCTAATTGTAGGTCATTTAAGCCAAAAGGAGTTGGTTCAGTGACTAAAAGTACAAAGTCTGCTTTTTTTACAGTAGTAATAAAAGGACAGGAAGTACCTGGAGGAGCATCTATAAGAGTTAATATTGAACTGGAAATATTCTTTTTTAGTCTTTTAATTAAAGGTGGGGCCATGGGGTGGCCTATATTTAGTTTTCCTTCTAGCAAAGTAATATGTTCTTTTTGATAAGTAGTTATAACGCCTAGAGGATACTCTTTTTCCTGCAGGGCCTGAGTGGGACAGATTTTTATACAGCCACCACAACTATGGCACAACTCAGGAAAAATTAAGGGAATAGTGTTAAAGGACACTATAGCGTTAAACTGACAGATATGAGAACACTTAGCGCATTCAGAGCAAAGTTCTTCTTGAACCCAGGGAATAGGGACACTAACTTCTTCCTCTTTTATTTTTTTACCCTGAATAAATATTTGCGCATTGGGTTCTTCTACATCACAATCCAGTAAAGTTATTTTTTCTTCTAGGGATTTAGCTAAATTTACAGCTATAGTGGTTTTACCTGTACCACCTTTTCCTGAACCAATAGCTATAATCATGCCCAATGTCCTTCTACATTTGCTTGATTAAGTATTTCTACTTGATTGGATAAAAATTTATCTATTGCTTCTTGAACTGTTTTGGCCTCAACTTTATATACTTTTATTTTGGCATGAGATAGGGCAGTAAAGGCCTTGGGACCACAGTTGGAAGTTAGAAGTGCATCTACTTTTTCTTTAGCAATATTTTGAGCTGTTTGTATACCTGCTCCTTGAAGGGCATTTAAATTTTGAGTATTATTAATAACTTTGTATTCTTTTTTTTCTGTATCATAAATAATAAACTTAGCTGCTCTTCCAAATCTAGGGTCAAAACCTGCTTCTAAATTTTCTCCCTGGGTAGGTATAGCGATTTTCATTTTTTTCTCCTTTTTAAAATATTTTTTTAAGTTTAAGGGAAGTCTTGATAGAACTTCCCTTAAACTTAAAGCAAATGGAAGAAGGGATTTTACTTGGCTTGAAGCTCTTCTAGACGTTTTTTAATAGCCTCAGATTCTTTTTCTAGATAAGCCAGCCTGTCTTCTAAAAGTTCTTTTTCTTGTGCTAAATTTTCTCCTTGAAAATTGGGATATTGCCAATTTCTAAATCCTCTAAATCCAAAAAAGCCACATCTTCCTCCTCGTCTTCGACCTCCACGGCCAAAGCCAAAATTTCCCGACCCCAAAAATCCTCCTGGGCTTTTGTAAAAACCAGGAGTATTGTATCCTGAACAAAGGCCCAGACCTCTGCCCGTTCTTGGTCCTTCTCCCAAAGGTCCAGTTCTGTCTCCTCTAGGCATAATCCACCTCCTTTATTTTTATCCCCTGGTTAAAGGGGTATTACACCTGGGGCATCTTTTTTCAAAACAAGGAACACCTCTTTCATGCACTTCTTGATAATTACACTCAGGACAAACACATATTCCCGGTCCTTTTCCACCACCTTGGCCTCTTCCGCCCTGGCGTCCTCCTCCCTGTCCTTGTCCGCAACCTTTTCTTCCTGAGTTTTTAGGATTGTTCCCTTGACCAAACATAAGTTTTCTCCTTTTTTGTAAGCAGCAACCTGGCATTACAAACTTTTGTTGAGAAAGCTTTTTATTTAAAAAAGCAGTTAAAACTTCTTTTATTTCACCAGCAACAAAGGGAACTACTTCTATATTCTCTTGGAGTAAGTAATTCCATAGTTCTTTAGATAAGGCTCCACAAATAAGAATTGAAATCCCTGTTCTTTTTACTTCTCTGGCCTTAGACCAGGGTAACGTTGCTTTTAGCTTGATTTCTTCTTGTTTTAGAATTGCTTCCTCTTTTAATTGAAAGATTTCTAAAGTGGTGGCTACATCTAAAACTGGAGCAACTCTTTTTTGCCAGCTTACAATCCCAATTTTCATGCGGACCATATTGCATTGAAGATGCCAAATAAAATTTGTTAATTATTTAAGAAGGTTATCTTGTAGGATGGTGGGTGTTAAGGGAATTTGGTAGCAAAATTGCTACTGATTTAAGGGGTTGGAGTAGCCTTTTGGCTACTGGTGGTTGATTCCCAGTTTTTTTAATTTGCGAAAGAGGGTGGTTTTATGGATGCCTAAATCTTTGGCTGTAGCTGTTTTGTTATAGTTGTTTTTGGCCAGGGCCTTAAGGATTATTTCTTTTTCCAGTTCTGCTTTGTTTTGTTTGAAGTTGGTAGGTGAGAGGGTAGGTTTTAGAGAAAAGATTTCCTCAGGTAGGTGAGCAGGGGTGATTTCTCCCTGGGAACAGAGGATATAAGCCCTTTCTATAGTGTTTTCCAATTCTCGAATATTTCCTGGCCAGTTATAGCTCATAAGCAGGGAAAGGGCTTCAGCATTAAGACCAGTAATGGGTTTGGGTTCTATTTTTTTTAGTTTTTTTAAAAAATAGTTTGCCAAAAGAGGAATGTCTTCTTTTCTTTCCCTTAAGGGCGGAAGTTCCAGGCGCAGTACATTTAATCGATAATAAAGGTCTTCTCGAAAACGACCTTTTTTAAGCATTTCTTTTAGATTGCGATTGGTGGCGGCTAGAATGCGCACATCTACTTTTTGAGAAGTGGTGGCACCCAGAGGTTCAAAGCATTTTTCCTGGAGTACGCGTAAAAGTTTTATTTGCAGAGAAAGGGGCATTTCTCCTATTTCATCCAAAAATAAAGTACCCTTATTGGCCAGTAAAAATTTTCCTGGTTTGTCCTTGTAAGCGCCAGTAAAGGCTCCTTTTTTGTAGCCAAAAAGCTCAGACTCCAGAAGATTTTCAGGTAAGGCCCCACAATTTAGGGCTATAAAAGGCTTGTCCTTGCGAGCACTTAGTTGATGAATGGTTTGGGCAATAAGTTCTTTGCCTGTGCCTGTTTCTCCTAAGATGAGTACAGTGCTGGAACTTTCTGCAATAGTGGGTAAAATGCCAAAAATTTGTTGCATTTTGGGGGAGCGACTGATGAGTTTTCCCAGCTGGTAGCGTTTTTGCAACTCCTGGCGTAACTCTTCCACTTCACTTAAGTCTCTAAAGGTTTCTGCTCCTCCAATAATTTTCCCTTGTTTATCTTTGAGTACCGCAGTGGAGATGCTAATGGGGATTTTCTGGCCTTCAGAGTTTATAATATAGCCTGTTTTTCCTATAATGGGCTTACCAGTGCGCAGGGTTTTTTTTAGGGCACATTCCTGTTCGCACATATTGGAACGAAACACTTCAGCGCACCTTTTCCCCAGGGCCTGGCTTCTTTTTATACCGGTTATTTCTTCAGCAGCCCGGTTAAAATAAGTGATGCGCCACCCTAAATCTATGGTAAATACACCATCTGAGATACTTTCTAAAATACTTTCTGTGCCAATCAAACTTTTCATAACCTAAAAATTATATTCCCTTTAAAGGACTTTGACAAGGAGAGGTTGAGGGAGAAGAGAGATATTAAGTAAAAGAGGAAGATGTGTTTTGAAGATTGGATAATTTTTTGGATTTCCAATTTTTCTTTGGTTTATTTTACTGAGTTTGAATATTGATTTTAATTCATTTAATAAAAGCTCTAAATATGTTTAACTTTAGTGTATTAGGTCTTAAATTTTATTTATATTTTATTTTTTTAAATATCAAATAAATTCCTTTGATTTAACTCCTGCATAAATTTTTGGATTCTTTTTTCAGCAAGGCTACAATAGTTGTTATTAATGTCATAAGCAACGAACTTTCTTTTAGTTTTAAGAGCAGCTAAGCATGTGGTTCCTGCTCCTGCAAAAGGATCTAAGACCACTTCTCCTTCAAATGTGTAAAGCTGTATTAGTCTATATGGTAACTCAACAGGAAAAGGTGCTGGATGACCCACTTTGCTTGCTCTTTCTGCTGAAAATCTCCAAATACTTTTGGTATATTCTAAAAATTCTTCTTTAGTAATAGTACTTTTTCTTTTGGTTGGATTCTTTCTGGAAAATGTTTCTTTAGAAAAAATTAAGATATATTCATGTATATCTCGTAAAACAGGATTATTTGCTTTCAACCAGGTTCCCCAGGCTGTTGAAGAACTAGCGCTTGAGCCTTTATCCCAAATTATTTCTCCTCTCATAAGAAAACCTATTGATTGCATGTCTTCAATAATAAAACTATGTAAAGGAAGATAAGGTTTTCTTCCTAAATTAGCTATATTTATACAAGCTCTACCTCCAGGTACTAAAATTCGATAGGTTTCTTTAAAAACTCTTTTTAGTAGGTCTCTATATTCATCTAAAGAAAGATTATCATCGTAATCTTTACCTACATTGTAAGGAGGGGAAGTCACCATTAAATGAACACTATTGTCAGGTAATTCATCCATTGATTCACTGCTTTTGCAAAAAATTTTGTTGATATATTTTTCTTCAATTTGATTTTCAATATACTCAACATTCTTTTTTTCTTGAATTAATCCTTGATATAATCTACTGTTATAAAACTTTGATGAATCGTGGTTGATACGACCAGGAGTTCCAAACGAACTAGTTTTGGTTCCATTTTTTCTTTGAATATAAAATTTTTGAGCTTTCATATTTCTAAGATTCTCTTAATAATTCTAAAAAGCGCTGAGCTTTACCTTCGTATGTTTGTTCTTGGTTCGCAATTTCGATTATTTCTCCCAAACGTCTTTTTGTCTGCATGCTTGCGAAAAATTCTTTTTCTTCAGTCAATAGTTTTAAAGAAAATTGCTTCAGTTCTTGATAATTATCAAATCTGTAGAAACCCATTTGTTTGGTTTGTTTTATATTCTCTTCCTCGTTTTCTAAAGGATGAGGATTTACAGACCAAAATCCTTGTATAATACCACTTTTCTTTAAATGGTCGACTTTATTATAGTAATTTTTTGTTATGGGTGTATTTCCTAAAATTATTATGGGAATTTTTGAAGCTGCAAAACTAGAAACTCTGATATTTATGCTTTTACCAATAGCTTTTAACATTGAGTCAGATCTAAGAAGTCCTGGATTTCCTTGATGGGTTTTATAATTTCCAATACAAACCAAACTAAATCCATTATTCGTTTTAACTAATTCCCAATTCCAAACAATAGACATTTTAACTTCAATTATCATTAAAATATCTTGTGGTTTTTGTATTATTTTATTGGTCTTACAAATAGCAACATCTGCAGGTAATTGTCTTGTTAGAGAGAGTTCATTACAAATAGCACCTTGAACAGCATACCCATTAAGATTTTTTGCTATCTCTCTAAACAAATCAGTAGTCCATTTTTCTGTAAAGGATCCTATGAGAGAGTTTCTGCTTTGTAAGGTTGTTTTTATTCCTTTATATCCTTTAGGCCAGTAAGCGTAAAGTTTATTGTCATTTGTTTGATAAAATAATTGTTCAGGCGTAGCAAATTCTAAAGATTTAATAAAAAAATTTTCTTCCTGTTTTTTATTCCATAGAGTTTTCATTTTTTTTCATTATTACTTCATAGCATTCTATTATAATAGAATTACAATTGGCGGTGTCTGTTCGAAAAAATTCGAACCGATTTCGCCCAAAACCGATAAAACTCGCGGGGCGGGCGGCATTCCCCCCAGACCCCCCTTCCGCCCGCCCCGCGGAAGGCGACCTTTTCGGATTGTACGATTACAAGTTTTTCTAATCCGCCAAGGGCGGATTGCTCGGCTTCGCCGAGCTTGGCGGCAAATTCTTTTTTAATTTTAACTCATCTGGTAAAAACTGATCAATTTCTTCGTCTGAAAATGTTAATTCTTCATCAATCTTAAGTGATTTTCTGGCTTTTTCGTAAGCCTTTGAATTTGTTTGAGGAGTAAACTTGTATATAAGTTTTAGTTCTTCAATTAATTGATCTCTTTTTGAAATTATCAATTCATCACCTAATTTTCCATTTATTATATCGGCCATTAGGTTAATGTATTTTTCTCTTATGTACCAAAGCTCTTTTGCTACATATCGATGTTTCTCTGCTCTTTCTGCAGGATTAAAATTTAACTGAAAAAGAGTAAAACCTAACATTAAGCTTGATAAAAGAGCACTTATATAAAGAAAAGTATTCTGATTAGTAACAATTGTACTAATCAAAGTTCCTGATGTTAACGCGGTTAGTATAATGTTAGCCCATTTTACTATCTTGCTATTCCTATCCTCAATTTCGGCTGCTTTCTCATGTGTTTTATGAGAATATGCAACTCTTCCGAAAGATTCTCTAATTACTTGTAGGTTAACTTTATCCATAAAAATTAAGTTATCTTATGTTTACAAAAAATCTACCACTTCTCGCAACACAAATATTACCTTGAACGATAAAACATTCAATCCAATGCTTTCCTGGATATCTAGTATGTTCCCATTGAACTTGGCTACCTTCAAAAATTTTTCCCCTTAAATCGTTATTCCGTTTTGCTGCTTCTCCAGTATTAACAACCTGCCAGTAATATTTAAAAATACCTTTTGCGTTTGTTCTTGCAATAAATTTAAGATAAAAACCTGGTGGCAAAACTCTTCCGTCTGAATTAATACCCCCTAATCTTTTTGCTTTATTTTCCGTATAAATATACGCATCAATACCTACTCTATATATCTTTTCAAAAGGCCATCTTAACGGCTCGCAGTGTGAATGATCAGCTAAAACCGGCTTGTCTTCCTGATAACTCTTTGAGGAACCCTCTACAGAAGGAAAATCGTTGCCAAATATCTTTTTCCATTCATCAGTAGCTTCTTCAATTTTACCTTCATTCTCCAAATCACAAGCCTTAATAGCTCTATTATGTGCAGTCTTTACATGGCTTTTCACTTTCTCGTCTACCAAATTATAAAAGTACCCTAAGAAGTCTCTAACTAGAATGGAATATTCTTCATCTGAATCATTAGAAGAAAAAAAGTCAACTACTTTTTCTTCTATTTGAAACGATTTTAATTTTACTGAACAGTTCTCCGACCATTTTTTAATCATTCTAATTAAAGCCCTTGTCTTACCATTTGTTTTTTTATCTGAATCATTTATTTTCTTTATCTCAGCCCTTGGATCCCATGTTTCCCAAAATCCACCATTTTCAGTATTAGGGATAATAAACTTACCATTTTCTTTTTCCCAAGCTGGAAGCAATTCTATGTTGTGGGTACCGTCTGCGAATTGAACTAACACAACCTTGCCCCAACCCTTGATTTTCTCTGTAGTAGAATATTTTTCACTAAGAATCTTCTTTATGTCTTGCAATAATTGAGATTGACCGTTTGATTCATTATCATCATATTGATCAAATTTATCATCAGGCATAATAAATAAAACATCTACATCTCTGGGGGGCCTGATATTCGTGCGTTTACCATAAGATCCAATTAATAATTTCGTGCTTCCATTGTATTCAGTGCCAGGATAATAATGATCGTGTAGTTTTTTACATACTCCATTATATTTTTTCTTTGCATCTTCTCTTTGTGAAGATGTAAGTTTTATTTTTTCATAAAATTGCTCAAATTGTTTTTGAATACTCATAACTTAAACTAATTTTGTACTAATAAATTTCTTAACTTTCCCTTAAACTTTTCATCTTCTCATCAATTTCGTCATATAATTCTAATCCTGCCTCTTCAAATACTTTTAACAAATCTTCATATGTTCTATCTCCGCCGAGCAAATCCCAAAATTCTTCACCAACTAATACTTCCTGTTTTAGATCAAATAAACCTTGCAATGTCCATCTCTCATATGGCTCAGGTTCGTAAGGATTATAAGGAATGGCAACAATTGTCTTTATATTTACATCTTGATTCTTGCTACCACGCATAGCAATCCAATCTAATAATTGCTTTTTTATACCTGTAAATTCGTTTATATTAGGCTTTGCTGTTTTAAGCTCAAAATAATATTCAATTCCTTCTTTAGTCTCCACAAATAAATCAACCCGTTTTTTAAGTTTCCTTCCTAAATCGCCTTTGGTAGCTACGCTTAAAACTTCTCGTGTTTCTTTTTCCTTGTCGGGTTTTCTTTTTGCTGCCCTCAAATCTCTCATTATCTGATCGATTTTAAGGACAGCTTGACTACTTATGTATCCTTCTAGTTTTCTATACTGATCTATCGCTTGTTTGGCTTTAGGTTTAGCTATAATTCTTCCCACATGCTCAAAGATTGATTGTCCTAACATTGTATTAACGGAGTGAATAAAAGAAAATAAAGCCATTCTATCTTTACCTAACAATCTATAATGGAACGGCATCGAATTAGTTTCTGGATTGTAACTTGCAAGTTTCTGTCTGATTTTTGTAATCAGATATTGTTTTATTTCGTTGTGTTGTTCTTTTGTTAGCGCCATAAACTTACCTTTTATTTTTTAAATGAAAAATTATCTCTGAATATGGACTTTTATCTCGTTCAGTTCTATTTAAAACTGGTCTCTTAAATCTGTTTACAATTTCGAGGCCAGATTTTTCTGCTATAAGTGGATAAAGATTATATTTATCATTTGCAACCAAAAATATATCAAAATCATCTGCTAAAAACCTCTTACAATTTTTCAAAACTTTTGAAATACCCTCAACATAAGATTTTCTCGCGTCTTCACCTTGTCCTTTATACAAGGGACCAATTTCTAAGTCGTCTTTTCTCTCAAAACCAAAAAGTTCATAAGCATAAGCGTGTTGTTCATGATAATCAATTTGCCCAACATAAGGCGGTGAAGTAAAAATTCCCTTAATTTTCTTTTTCTTAAAAATTTCGTAAAGCATTTTATCTCTTTTCTTTATTTCTTGCTCAATATCTACTGTCCTTGAATCGGCAGGAATTACTATCCATCTAGCATTAGTTTTAATTTTTTCGAATTCTTCTAGCCTCTTTAAGGTATCGTTAGCATACCTTGAGAACCAATACTTAATTGAAAATAGCGGTTTGCATATTTTTTTATGTTTCCAGCAATAATAAGTAGTTAATTGTGGTTCTTTTAATGTGGCTAAATCTGAATGGGTTGTGGCCCGGCAAGATCGAATGGTTCTACTTAGAATAACAGCTAAGATCTTTTTATTTCTTACATCCTCGACCTGTTTAATTAAATTAAAGGCAAAATCAATTTCTTTTCTTACGTTATCTATATACCATTTATCTAAAAAGCTTTCATGAGAATCTTGCCTTAATTTTATGTTATATTTCTGGATCAATTCTTCATATTTTTTTAAGAAAATTTGTTCCTTCTCTAAACCATATTTTTCTTCATCAATAATACCTCTATTAACTTTATATTTATAATCCGGACTCGGGAAAAATTTACTATTAAATAAATAAAGTTCTTGAACTAGCTCTTTTTCAAAGGCTGTGATGTTGTTATTAGTTCTGAATGATAAAATTGCTTTCTCTGTTTTTCTTATATCTTCTTTCAAAGATTTTAAATCATAATTCAATAATTTAACTTCTGTAATCATGCAATTGAACCGAGAAATATCGATCCCTATGGAATGCATGTTTAATTCGTTGGCTTGCACAAGAGTAGTACCAGATCCGGAAAAAGGATCTAAAACAATGTCTCCCTCTTTGAAATAAGCTTGAGTTTTAAAATTGTCAGTATGACTGTCAAGAAAATACTCAACAAGTTGTGGAATAAATTTTCCTTTGTAGGGATGTAATCGATGAACATGTTTTGTTCTTTCCTTCTCACGTACATGCTCAAATGACAGCGCCCAATTTAAATCATCTCCTAATTTTTTTCTCCAACTAGGCTCTCTTCTTCCGTGATATGACTCGTAATATCTCTTTAAATCATTGATATCAACTTGTGTTACACCATTTCCATTATATTTTCTTACTTTGCCATACTGAATTAAATAGGAAATATTTGACTCAGTTATAGTTCTATTTAAGAATTTACTAGCCCACTCGCTAGCCTCTTTAATCGTTAATAGTTGCTTTGCTTGTGTCATAGTTGTACTCATTTTATTAAATCATCTAATGTTATATTCAACGCTTTTGCAATTTTTGCCACCACATATACCGAAGGTTTTTTAATAACACCCGTCTTCATCTTGGTCAAATTCGTATAAGGCACATCCGCTTTACGGGCAAGTTCGTCTTGAGACAAGCCAAGACCAGTTCTTAACTTTTTGATTTTCTTTCCTAATTTATTGCCTTGATTATTTTCCATATTTTGCTATCATAAAATTGTTGATATTTTCTTCCTTCATTATTATACTAACAAATATAATGAAAGCAAGCAAATTTTTACAAGTTAAAGATAAGAAAAAGCCCGCTTTTGCCCAAAATAAAGTTCGAGCCGATATTTTTTCAGGCTCTTTGGCAGTTTTTGCCTCGCAAAGCGAGGCGACGATTTCAAGTTTTTCTTTGGCGGCAAATTCTTTTAGCTCAGCAAGCTGAGCTTCAATTGATAAAACCTGTCTTTCTTCGCTATTTGTTGATTTTCTGGCGTAAATAAAATATTTCATAGTTTCACCTTAAGAATAGATTTCGA
>LGER01000042.1 GCA_001507915.1 Desulfonauticus sp. 38_4375
AAAAATATAAATTTTTAGCTAAAAACCTAAATTTATCTTGACTAAACCTTAAAAATCTTGTTTTGGCTAGCTTTGTAGCCATTTTAAAAAGCGGTATAATTAAAGGGGTAGGAATATTTTTGGTCTAAAAGTTTTAAAAGGAGGAACTTATAATGACTAAGGGCGATCTTATTGCCATGATTGCAGAGAAATCAGGTTTAACTAAAGCTGCAGCTGAAAAGGCTTTAAATGCTTTTTTGGCTTCTGTGGAGGAGGCTTTGGCTAAAGAAGGTAAATTGACCTTAACTGGTTTTGGCACCTTTGAAGTTGGAGAAAGAGCTGCTAGAACTGGTCGTAACCCCCGTACCGGAGAAGAGATTAAGATTCCTGCCTGTAAGGTAGTAAAGTTCCGCGCTGGCAAGATGCTTAAAGATGCTGTTAAGTAGTTTTTAGGAGGTCAAAAAAGATGTTACATGGTGAGACCATTCATAGCATGTTGCCCCAAGACCTTCCCTGGTGGTCTCCAGATCATGCCATATTCTTTGGTGTGCTTTATGGGGTGTTAGCGGTTATTGGCACAGGTGTGGGAGTTGTAGTTTTAAAGTCCATTGCTGATACTTTAAAAGAGAAAAGAAGTAAGGCTCATTAAGAAAATTTATTTTGTCCAAGGCAAGGGGAAAGGAGTCTGTTTTTCCCCTTGCCTTTTTCTTTTTTCAGGATTAAAAGAAAACGATTTTTTCTAAATAAAGGGGGTGATTTTTTTGCCAGGAGTTTTTTTAAGCGGAGAAGAAAATTTTGAGTTTGCCTTGCGTAAGTTTAAGAAACAGGTGGAAAAAGCTGGGATTCTTTCTGAGTTGAAAAAAAGGCAACACTACGAAAAACCTGGCGTGCAGCGCAGGAAAAAAGAAGCTGCAGCAAAGAAGCGCTTGATGAAAAAATTGCGCAAATTAAGGTCCATGTAATGTCTTTAGTTACTCAACTGGAAAAAGACTTTTTGCAGGCCTTAAAGGCTAAAGAAGAATTAAAAGTGGCTGTCTTGCGTATGGTCAAGACAGCCTTAAAAAACAAACAAGTAGAATTAAAGCGTCCTCTGACTGAGGAAGAAGTTCTAAAGGTCTTGAGCAAAGAGGCCAAGCAAAGAGAAGACGCTGCCACTCAATTTAGGCAGGGTGGTCGAGAAGATTTAGCCTTAAAAGAAGAACAAGAACTGGAGATTTTAAAGTCTTATTTGCCTCAAAAGATGTCTGTCCAAGAAATGGAAGAGGCGATAGAAAATGCCCTTAAGGAGTTAAAGCCTGCTGGTCTTAAGGATATGGGCAAAGTAATGTCTTATCTAATGCAAAAGTATCCTGGCCAGGTGGATGGTAAACAACTAAGTCAATTGGTTCGAGAAAAACTTTCTTCTTAAAATCCATATACTATGCACCCCAAAACCTTAAAAGCCCTGGAGCTAGAAAAGGTGCTCCAGTTTTTTCAGCAAGAAACCTCTTCAGAGGGAGGGAAGTCCTTTTTTAGTAAGTTAAAACCCTATTCTTCCCTGCAAGATATCAATGAAAGTCAGAATTTGCTTCGGGAATTTTGGGAGCTTTTTGCTCAGCAGCCCCTTAATTTGAATTTTTTCCCAGATTTATCTCCTCTTTTCTCTTCTTTAGAGAAAGAAATTTTTATTTTTAGTCTGGAAGACCTCTGGGGGTTGCAAAGTTTTTTTGTAGAGCAAGACAAGGTTTTTAGCTGGTTAGAAAAAGGAAAATCCCTATCCCTTTCTCTTTTAACCCAGTATTGGGAGAGCATAGAAGAACCTCTTAAACTAAAACAGGCTATTTTTCGTTGTCTATCTAAGGAAGGTGAACTGCGGGATGAGAGTTCTCCTGGCCTTTATGCGGTGCGCCAGGAAATTAGAAGCATTCAAGCCAGGTGCAGGAAAAAGGTAGAAAGGTTTCTCCAGGATGAAAAGATTAGTCATTACCTGCAGGATGAGTATTTGACTCTGGCTGCTGATAGATATGTTTTGGCCTTAAAAACTAACTTTAAAGGTAAGTTGCAGGGTATTGTCCATGACTATTCTCAAAGTGGAGAAACCTGTTATTTTGAACCTTACTTTTTGGTGGAGCTAAATAATCATCTGCAGCAGTTAAAAATTACAGAAAAAGAAGAGCAGAGAAAGGTCTTAGAGTATTTGAGCCAGCTGGCAAGACAGGAAAAAGAAGCCTTGCATGCCTGTTATAACTTTCTGGTGCTGGTGGATGTATTTTTGGCCAAGATAAAAGTGGGGATAAAACTACAGGCAAACCCTCTTAACTTAACAAGTGAGGAAAAATTAGAGTTAAAAGAGGCCAGACATCCACTTCTGGTGCTTTTAAAGCAAAAGGTTGTACCTGTAGATATAATTCTGGAGCCAGGACAAAAGGGCTTGATAATAACCGGGGGCAATGCAGGAGGGAAAACCGTTTGCTTAAAAACCCTGGGGCTCATTGCCCTTATGGTTAGCTGTGGCTTACCTGTCCCTTGTGCTAAAGAAAGTAAGCTTCCCTATTTTGCCCATATCTGGACTATAATTGGAGATGAACAAAGCCTGGAGGAAAGCCTTAGTACTTTTACTGCCCAGGTTAGTTTTTTAAAAGAATGTTTGCCGGTCTTGGACTCTTCTTCCTTGCTTATTTTAGATGAATTTGGTGCTGGCACTGACCCGGCCCAGGGGGCTGCCTTGGCTCAGGCCGTAATGGAATATGCTCTGGAAAAGGGTAGCTGGTTGCTTTGTGCTACCCATTTTCCTGGAGTGAAGTTGTATGCTGTAAGTTCACCTGAGTTGAGGGTGGCTTCTGTCCTTTTTGACCCTCAGACCAAAAAGCCCCTTTATCAGCTTATCTATGACCAGGTGGGCGCCAGTTATGCTCTGGAGGTGGCTAAAAACATTGGACTGTTGCCAGAGGTGCTGGACAAGGCCAGTAAACTTTTAGGAGGAGAGGGTAAGCAACAGGAAGCATTGCTAGAGCGGCTTAATAAGCTGGTATGGATGAAAGAGCAGGAGCTGGAAAAGTTTAAGCAAAAAAGAGAAAAGATTGTTAGCAAACTGAAAAAGGCCTTAAAGCGATTAAAAGAAGAAAAACATTCCCTGGAAAAAGAAATTCAAGAGGCCAAAACTACTATTTTAACCCAGTGGAAAAAAGAAAAACTGTCTCGCAAGTTGGCCTTAGAAAAATTGAGCAAGTTAAGAGATAAGGTAAAAGAGCCGAATAAAATACAGAAGAGCAGAGAAGCTTTTGTACCGAAAAAAGATACTCAATGTTTGTATTTACCCTGGAATAAGGAAGCTAAAATTTTGGAAATAGATGAAAAAAAACAGCAGTGTAAGGTGGATTTGGGCGGAATTAGTTTGTGGAGTGATTTTTCTAATTTGGCGCCATTAACAAAAAAAGAGCAAAAAGAGCAATCCATTAAAGTCAAAGTGTCTGCCTCCAGCAGGTTGCCTTTAAAACTGGATATACGCGGGCTTACCGTGGAAGAAGCCTTAATGGAAGTAGATAGATACATAGATAGTGCCCTTTTAAGAGGAGTTCAAGAATTAGAAATAGTCCATGGCAAGGGAACCGGAGTTCTTAAACAAGCTGTTCATCAACATTTGCGTAATCATTCTGTGGTCAAAGAGTTTTCTTTTGCTCCTTTAGAAGCAGGCGGAGAAGGAGCAACCATTGTCAAACTCAAAAACTAATATGGATTTAGAAGAATTAGTAACAGAAATTAAAGAACGTCTGGATATTGTTCAAATTGTAGGTCGTTATGTAGAATTGCGTCAGGTAGGGGGGCGATATGTAGCTCCTTGCCCTTTTCATCAGGAAACCAAACCTTCCTTTAATGTAAATCCAGAGAAGGGTTTTTTTTATTGTTTTGGCTGCCAGGCTGCTGGTGATGTTATTTCCTTTTATCAGAGAATAAATGGTTTGGAGTTTAAAGAAGCTTTAAAAGATCTGGCTGAAGAAGCAGGGATTAAATTTTATCTTGGTAAGGGAAACAGTAGTTCCAGAAAAACTTTTTTCGAACTTTATGAGCTGGCTACAGATTTTTTTAAAAATCAACTGCAATCTTCAAATGGAGCTAAAGCCAGAGAATATTTAGCTTCTAGACAGGTATCAGAGCTGGTGCAGAAAACTTTTCTTTTGGGATATAGTCCTGCTGACTGGCATGGTTTGGAAAAATATTTTCAAAGCAAGGGCATAGATATTAACCTGGCTGTCCAGAGTGGGCTTTTGGTCAAAAATGATAAAGGTCAGGTTTATGACCGTTTTCGAGATAGGTTGATGTTTCCCATAAGGGATTTACAGGGGAGAACCATTGCCTTCGGAGGTAGGGTTTTAGGGGAGGGAGACCCCAAGTATTTAAATAGCAATGAAAGTCTTATTTACAAAAAAGGTGAGCATTTATACGGCCTTTATGAAGCCAAGTCCCATATTCTTAAAGAAAAAGAAGCTATTTTGAGTGAAGGTTATCTGGATGTTTTGGCTTTGGTGCAGGCTGGATTTAAAAACAGTTGTGCTATTTTAGGGACCAGTTTGACCAGAGAGCAGGTCTTAAAGCTTGCCCAATTGGCTTCAAAGGTGATTTTGCTTCTGGATGGAGATGCTGCGGGTAAAAAAGCTGCTTGGCGAAGTGCTGAAATGTTGCTGGCTGAAGGAATAAATTGTGCAGTGGCTTTGCTGCCAGAAGGAGAAGACCCGGATAGCTTTTTAAAGAAATATGGTCCAGAGCAATTGCAAAGAATTTTAGAGCAGAGCCAAGAAGGGCTTGCCTACTGTTTAAAAATGGTTAGAGAAAATAAATCTCCCCGAGAGCAAGTTGGTTGGATTGAGGATTTTCTCAAAAGAGTAAGGGATTTAAAGTTAAAAGGCTTCTATCTTTCAGCAATTGCCATAGGATTAAATATAAGTGAAAAAGAGTTAAGAGCCAGTTTAGAAAATGTAGAAGGGCAACTGAAAATTGAAACCAGAGAAATAAAAAAAAGTTTTACAGCCTGGGATAAAGAAGTCTTACTGATAGGTATTATTTTCCCTCAGGAAGCTAGAAAATTGGCTGAAGAAGGCGTGGAGCATTTTTTTCAAACTAAAGAAGCTAAAAATTTTTGGCAAAAACTGATTAGCAAAGTAGATGTAAGAGAGTTTAGTGAAGAAGAAAGTAATTTTTATTTTCAGAGTAAATTGAAAGAAGATTTTTTTCAGGGGAAAAAAGAGGAGCTTTTAAAAGATCTTCGTTTTAAGATGTTGAGTAAAGACAAAAAATTGCGCAAGCAAAATTTGTTTTTGGCTTTAGCTAGAGCTCAAAAGCGGGGAGATTTAGCTGAAACCAAAAGAATTTTGGGCCTTTTACAAAAAGAATTTGCTGAGCAAGAGGTTTGAAAATTTAAATAGCGGAAGGGGGGAGTATGAAATCTTTAAAAGATGTACAACAAATTAAAGCTCTTATTGCTGAAGGAAAGAAAAAGGGTTTTTTAACTTTTGAAGAGTTGAATAAAGCTCTTCCCAAAGATGTCAATAATCCAGAACAAGTAGAAGAAATTATTTCTATTTTTGACCAGTTAGACATTACTATTGTAGATGAAAAAGCTGGGCGTCCTATTTGTGTGGTTCCAGAAGATACTTCTGACTTAGTTGATACAGATATTGAAGAAGAGTTGGAAGAGGACTTTTTAGGAGGCAAAGACCCTGTTCGCATGTATCTCAAGGAAATGGGGGCTGCTGCCCTTTTGGATAGGGAAGGAGAGGTTGCTATAGCTAAGCAAATAGAGTCTGGAGAACTGGAAGTTTTGTATTCATTGGTAGAGATTCCAGTAGTTGTAGAGGAACTTATAAAAATTGGAGAAGATTTAAAGAAAGAAAAGGTAAAATTAAAAGATGTTGTTAAGACTATTGAAGAGGATGACCCAGCAGAAGAAGAGATGAATCAACGACAGAGGGTTATTAAATACTTAGAAGAGATAAAACAAATTTATAAAAAGAAGAAAGGTATATACGATAAACTTGACGATACTGCTACTTTAGAGAAAAGAGTCTTTTCTATTCAGCAACGAATTATTGATTATAAGCAAGAGATTGTAGAAAGGTTGTGTAGTATAAAGTTGGAAAAGACTTTAGTGGATAAACTTATAGAAATGGTTAGAGATTATGTAAGACAGATGCATAACTGTATGCGAGATATAAGTGCTTATATAATCTCTTTAGGAAAAACGCAGGAAGAGGTTTTTAGCCTTTTTGAGAAATTAGAAAAAAGAGAAATTAATCCTGTAGTTGCTGCTAGTGAACTTAATATGACAGTAGAGGAGATGTTTTCCTTTAAGGAAATGATTTATGCTAAAAAAGAAATTTTAGAAAGATTGGAAGAAAAATGTAAACACGATGTATATGATTTAGAAGAAGTTTTGTGGAGAATAGAAAAGGGTTATAAAGATGCTTTAAAGGCTAAACAGGAGTTGATTAGGGCAAATCTGCGTTTGGTAGTAAGTATTGCCAAGAAATATACCAATAGAGGCCTGCAGTTTCTGGATTTAATTCAAGAAGGTAATATTGGTTTGATGAAGGCTGTGGATAAGTTTGAATATCAGAGGGGGTATAAGTTTTCCACTTATGCCACCTGGTGGATTAGGCAGGCTATAACCAGGGCCATTGCTGACCAGGCAAGGACTATTCGTATTCCTGTGCATATGATAGAGACCATTAACAAATTGGTCAGGACTTCTCGTTACCTTGTGCAGGAATTGGGGCGTGAACCTACTCCAGAGGAAATTGCAGAAAGAATGGATTATCCAGTGGAGAAGGTGAAAAAGGTTCTGCGTATTGCCAAGGAACCCATTTCTTTGGAAACTCCCATTGGAGATGAGGAAGATAGCAGTCTGGGCGATTTTATAGAAGATAAAAAGGCTGTAGCTCCAGCAGAAGAGGTGGTGCACACCAAATTGTCTGAACTTATTGATAAGTTGCTATCTGACCTTACTCCCAGAGAGGAGCAGGTCTTACGCAAGCGCTTTGGTATAGGTGAAAAGTCTGATCACACTTTAGAAGAAGTGGGTAAACTTTTTAATGTAACCAGGGAGAGAATTAGACAGATAGAGGCGAAAGCCTTGCGTAAGTTAAGGCATCCCATGCGTAGTGCTTGTCTAAAGTCTTATTATGAAAGCTAAAAAACCTAGAAGGGCTAGCTTTTTCTGGAGCTTAGCCCTTATTTTATTTTTTCCTTGTTTTAGTTTTGCCCAGACAATTTGGGTGTTCCCCAGGTTTGCTATTGATGGGGATACGCTTTTTTTAAGCAATGGTTTGAAGTTGCGTTTAAAAAGTATTGATGCCCCTGAACTGGGACATGGAAAAGGCAAAGACCAGTACTTTGCCAGAGAAGCGAAATATTTTTTGTTTAAACTGGTTAAGGGTAAAAAATTAAAGTTAGAAGAAGTGGAAAAAGATAGGTTTGGACGCATAATTGCACAGGTTTACACTGCTGATGGAAATTGGATAAACAGGGAAATGCTGGCTCAGGGCTTTGCCTTTTATTTTGAGCACAAGGGAGTGTTTTATCCCCGGTTGTTAAAAGCGCAGCAAGAGGCGATGAGGTTAAGAAAAGGCTTTTGGGCCAAATTACTGGAGTTGCCTTTAGCCAGGCGTTCTTATCTGGGAAATAGTTATAGTAGGAGATTTCATCAGCTTAGCTGTCCCAATGGCCAGTTGATTTCTTCCAGGCACAAACGCTTATTTTTTTCTCTTTACGAGGCCTTTTATAAGGGCTATGCCCCTGCTAGAGGGTGTACTCCCTGGCCTTTAGTTGATTAAAAGAAGGAGATATTTATGAGTGAAAATTTAACAGATTGGATTTTAGTAAGTAAGTTTCAGGAAAACAATCAGGATTTAGAGCAAGAAGTGTATAGAATCCAGGAAGTGGCTTTGGATGTGGGTTTAAATCCAGAGATGGTTATTGCTGTAAATGAGGTTGAAGATGGTTTTGAACTTCTGGTCCATCCAGAGTTTTTTTCCTATTTTCAGCGCTAAATTGCCCTTTTGGCGATATTGGCCCTTTGGTCCTGGTTATGAGGCAGGTTTTTGGTTTAGCGTAAGCAAATTTGCCTTTGTAGGACTTATCTTGGGGGTTATTGTTCTTTATTTGCGTTTTCTCTTTGGCCCGAAAGGTATTTTTAAAGAGGATGCGAGCAGGTATTCTAAGTCTGGGAAGCGAAAATGGTTTTGGAACAGGAAATAAAGCCTTTTTTAAAGTGGTTTAAAAAGTACACTAAGAGATTTTATTCTTTAAATCAGAAAGAACAGGAAAACATTCTTTTAAAACAAAAACATTCCTTACGGGTCTATGAGTATGCCTGTAAGATTGCTTTAAAGGAAAAATTTTCTCGAGAAGATGGTTTTGCTTTAAGTCTGGCAGGACTTTTCCATGACCTTGGAAGATTTGAACAATATAAGGTATATAAAACTTTTAAGGACAATATCTCTGAGGATCATGGCAGGTTGGGAGTAAAGATTTTAAAAAAAGAGGGTGTGCTTTCTGGTTTGGATAAAAATATAAAATCTAAGATACTGGTAAGTGTAATTTTGCATAATAAATTAAGTGTACCTGCTAGAGTTCCAGCAGAAGTAAAAAAGATTGTTTTTGCTTTAAGAGACGCTGATAAACTGGATATTTTTGAAGTACTTCTTGCCTACTTAAGTAATGGTAAAAAAAATGAAGTGGTCACTTTAAATCTTTTGGATGAACCAGATAAGATAAGTGCTCAGGTCCTGACTCCTCTGTACCGACAGGAATTGGTTAATTATAACTCTATGCAGTATGTTAATGACTTTAAGTTGCTTTTGCTTTCCTGGGTTTATGATTTCAATTTCCCCACTACCTTTAGTTTATTTGAGGAAAGGGACTATTTCAATCGGCTAAATACCCTTTTACCTCCCTTGCCTGAGGTAAAAGAGGTAACCAGCAGGGTTAAACAATTTATTCTAGAGAGGGTGGAAAGATGAAAAATAATTTTTTAAAAGTAAAGCTATTGTTTCTCCTGGTTTTAACTTTTGGTCTTAGTGGGTGTTTCTGGTTGCTTGTAGGAGGAGCTGGTGGTGCTGGTGGTGCTATTTATTACAAAGGAAGGATTGTTCATACTGTAAATGCTTATTATACTAAAGTACATAAGGCAAGTTTAAGTGCCTTAAAGGGAATGGGGCTGCCTATTTATAAAGACCAACTTGAGCTTAATAAAGCTAATATAGAATCTAGTTTTCTGGATGATACAAAAATCTGGATAGAAATAGAAGGAATTAGCAGACATACTTCTAAGATTTATATAAGGGTTGGCCTTTTAGGTGATGAGGCCAGGTCCAGAGAACTATTGAAGAAGATTTTGGCTCGTCTCTAGACAGGCTTTGGCTAAAGCCAGTTCATCCAGCAGGTTGATTAGTTCTCCATAAATACCTCCGTAGCCAGGAAAGGAGCCAAAAAGATATTTTTTGAGTTTTTGTTGTTCAGAGTTGGAACTGGCTATGGGGGTGGAGGGCGTTTTGCTCAAAAGGTAGCGTTCTTTAAGAATAAACCTGGTACTTAAGTGCAGGAACTTTTGGCTTAAAGCTTCTATTTTTTGCTTTTGTTCATCGGTCAAAAAGTTTTCAGGCACATCTTCTAAAAAGGACATTAGGGCCAGTAAGAAGTTGAAAAAAGAACCTGGAATTCCTCTTCTCCAGGCCAGTAACCATTTTCGTCTCTTAAAAAGTAGAAAATGGGCTTCTCCCAGGGCAATCAGGTCTAAAAGTTGTTTTTTCCAATGACCTAAGAAGGTGTTTTTAGGGGTAGAAGAGAAAAAGTCCAAATCCGGTATAAAAGCAGGAGATAGGGCTAAAAGCTGTTGAAGATAGGTATTGGCCTGAGGTGAGTTGGGAGTTTCTAAATGGGGGTAGCTCAAAATATATTTTCCCTTTCCAAAATCGCCTCTAATGATGCAGGGTTCCTCAGTTAAAAGAAGAGGGTCCAGGTTTATGGCATAGAGGTTTTCCCATTTTTTTAGCTCCCCTGGATTTAAATCTTCTAACTTTAAATCACTTACCCAGAAGTCTGTACCTGGCCTTTGATAGGTAGCTAGCACTTCCAGGTGGGGATGATGGGATTCCCACTCAAACTGGGAAGGCCACCAAACTGGAAAAAGCAATTCCCTGTCCAGACTGAAGACCTTGCACCAGATATCTCCACTAAAGTTGGGCAGCCTTTGTTTAAATTCTTTGCGTTTAAGCGGGCAAAGGCCCAGGGAGTTGGGAGAGCTTGAAGCCAGGCCTGCTCCGCCACAAAAACCAAGATAGTTCCCACCCTTAGTCAAAAAGTTTTTTATTTCCTGTTGTCCCTCACTACCCAATTTTTTAAATTTTAAACTGGCCCAGCCTCCAGGCACAATGAGCCATTGGGGTTTTAGGTCGTTTAGCTTGCCCGCAGCAATTTCTTTAGCTGTAATAGGGACAAACTTTGCCCGGGAATGTTTTAAAAAGTGATAGACTAAGATTCCCCAGAGGTGAGATTCATCCCAGAAGAGCCCAATATAAGGTTGCATAGGACTTACTTTAAAGAGGACTGTTAAAAAAGCAAGCATTAAGCCTGGCCTGATAAGTTTTTTATTGGTTAATAACTTGATTTTTTAGGCAAGGCACAATAACCAAAGAAGCAATTTGGCAAAGCAGAAACTTCACTTAGGAGAGGGTAGATGGCAGTAAAAGAATTGGCAAAAGGTTATGAACCCAAGGACATAGAGGACAAGTGGATTAGTTATTGGGAAGAAAATAAAACCTTCACTCCAGAAGTGGAAAAGGTCAAAAGACCTTATTCTATAGTGATTCCTCCCCCTAATGTTACAGGTACCTTACATATGGGGCATGCCCTTAATATCACCTTGCAGGACATTTTATGCCGTTTTCATCGCCAATTGGGCTACGATGTTTTGTGGGTACCTGGTACTGACCATGCAGGTATTGCCACCCAGAATGTGGTAGAAAGGCAACTGGCTCAAGAGGGCAAAACCAGAGATGACCTGGGCAGAGAAAAGTTTGTAGAAAGAGTTTGGCAGTGGAAAGAGGAATACGGCAATAAAATTTTAAACCAGGTAAAAAAATTAGGTGCTTCTGTAGATTGGACCAGGCTTCGCTTTACCATGGACGAAGGTCTGTCCAGAGCAGTGCGAGAAGTTTTTGTCCGCCTTTATGAAGAAGGGCTTATTTATCAAGGTGATTACATTATTAACTGGTGCCCCAGATGCCATACAGCTCTAGCTGATCTGGAAGTGGAGCATGAAGATATTGATGGCGGCCTTTATCATTTACGCTACCCTCTGGAAGATGGTTCTGGAGAAGTAGTGGTTGCTACTACCAGACCTGAAACCATGCTGGGAGATACAGCTGTGGCTGTACATCCAGAAGACGAGCGCTATAAACACCTGATAGGCAAAAAGGTGATTTTGCCTTTGGTGGGTAGAAAAATTCCAATTATTGCAGACGAATATGTGGACAGGGAGTTTGGTACTGGCTGCTTAAAGGTAACTCCTGCCCATGATGTGAATGACTTTGAACTGGGCCGTAAACACAATTTGCCTTTGGTAAATGTGATTGATGACTGGGGCAAGATGACTTCAGAAGCTGGAGAGTTTGCTGGTTTAGATAGGTTTGAGTGCAGGAAAAAAATCCTGGAGCGTTTGGCTGAGCAGGGGTATTTGCTAGAGCAAGAAAAACATAGGCACAGTGTGGGACACTGTTATCGTTGTCATACTGTGATTGAACCTTATGTTTCCAAGCAGTGGTTTGTGAAGGTAAAGGACCTGGCTAAAAGAGCAAGAGAGGCTGTGGCTCAAGGTGAGACCAAAATTTTCCCTGAACACTGGACCAAAACCTATTTTGAATGGTTAGACAATATTCGGGATTGGTGTATTTCCAGACAAATCTGGTGGGGACATCGCATTCCTGCCTGGACCTGTGAGGAGTGTGGGGAATTAAGTGTTTCCCGTGAGGATTTAACTCAGTGCCCTGGGTGTGGAAGTGCTAACTTAAAGCAAGAAGAAGATGTTTTGGACACCTGGTTTTCTTCTGCTCTCTGGCCCTTTTCTACCCTGGGCTGGCCAGATAAGACCAAAGAACTGGAAGTGTTTTATCCCACTTCTGTGCTGGTTACCGGGTTTGATATTTTGTTTTTCTGGGTAGCGCGTATGATGATGATGGGCCTGCATTTTATGCAGGATGTGCCCTTTAAGGATGTTTATATTCATGCTTTGGTTCGAGATGCCCAGGGACAAAAGATGAGCAAGTCCAAGGGCAATGTAATTGATCCTCTGATTATGATTGATAAGTATGGAACAGATGCCTTGAGGTTTACTCTCACTGCCTTTGCTGCCATGGGCAGAGATATAAAACTCAGCGAAGAGCGTATTGAAGGCTATAAACACTTTATCAATAAAATCTGGAATGCTTCTAGATTTGCTCTAATGAATTTAGATGAAAATTGTTTTGAATGTGAGTTGGAAAATGTAAAGGGATTAGTGCATGAATGGATTTTACATCGTTTAGAAGAGGTTAAGGAAAAAGTAAAATCTGCCATTGAAAGCTATAATTTTAACGAAGCAGCCCAGGTATTGTATCAATTTGTCTGGCATGAATTTTGTGACTGGTATTTGGAACTTATAAAACCAGTACTGTATGGAGAGGATAAGGAAGCTAAACTAATGGCCAAAACCTGTTTGCGCCAGGTCCTGGGAGAAACTCTTGTTTTACTGCATCCCATTATTCCCTTTGTAACCCAAGAGGTCTGGACCTATTTGCCTGGAGTAAAAGAAGAGAACCTTTCAAAATTGCCCTATCCTCCCTTTAGGCCTGAATGTATAAAGCCTAAGGTAGTAGAAGAAATGCAGTTTTTGCAGGAAGTTATTTCTGGAGTGAGAAATATTAAGGCAGAACTGGGTATTTCCCTGGGTACAAAGGTAAAATTACTGGGCAGAGTTGCTGAACCCAAAGACAGAGAATTTTTAGAAGTTCATAGAGAGCTCATTACCTTTTTGGCCAGACTGGAAGATATGCAGGTGGAGAGCGACTTAAAAGAGCCTGAGGGGTGTGCAGGATTTGTGGCTAAAGGGTATGAATTTTTCGTCCCAGTAAAGGGGTTGGTGGATATTGAGGCTGAGCTTTCTCGCCTGGAAAAAGAGTTTGCCAAGATTGATAAGGAACTGGCCGTAATAGAGAAGAAATTAAACAATCCTGGCTTTTTAAATAAGGCCCCCCAAGAGGTGGTGGAAAAGGAAAAAACAAAACAAGCTGAGTATAAGGAAAAAAGGGAAAAGATAGAAAAGCTTTATAACAGGCTTAAAAGTATTGTCTAAGGATGGGGTATGAGTAAAGGAAAGGTATATTTAATTGGTGCAGGTCCCGGGGACCCTGGTTTGCTCACCTTAAGGGGCAAGGAGATTTTAGAGCAGGCTCAGGTGGTGGTTTATGACTATCTGGCCAATGAGGAGTTCTTAAACTTTTGTCCTCAGGCAGAAATTATTTATGTAGGCAAAAAGGGGGGAGATCATACTTTACCCCAAGAAAAGATAAATGAGCTTTTGGTAGAAAAAGCCAGAGAAGGTAAGGTTGTAGCCAGGTTAAAGGGAGGAGACCCTTATGTATTTGGTCGGGGTGGAGAAGAAGCAGAAGAACTGGTGGAAGCAGGCATTGAATTTGAAGTGGTGCCTGGCGTAACTTCAGCTGTAGCTGCACCTGCCTATGCTGGAATTCCTCTTACTCACAGGCGCTTTGCCTCTTCGGTTTCTTTTATCACCGGGCATGAAGATCCCAAAAAGCCCGAAAGTGCAATCAACTGGAAAGCCCTGGTGGAAAGTAAAAGTACCCTGGTCTTTTTTATGGGCGTAAAAAATCTACCTTCGATAGCCAGCAATCTACAACAGGCCGGGATGTCTAAAGATATGCCTGTCGCCCTGGTCCACTGGGGTACTACCTGCAAACAGCGTAGTTTGGTTTCCACTCTGGAAAAAGTGGCTCAAGAGGCCAAGGAAAAGGGGTTTAAAGCTCCTTCTTTGATTGTGGTTGGAGAGGTGGTGACTTTAAAGAGTACTCTAGATTGGTTTGAGAAAAGACCTCTGTTGGGTAAAAAGATTGTGGTTACGCGAGCCAGGCAGCAGGCTAGTGGATTTAAGCAAAAGCTAGCTGCTTTAGGGGCGTGTGTGCTGGAATGCCCAACCATTGAGGTGGTTCCCCTCTCTGATTATAGTCTGTTGCACCAAGCTTTGGCCAATTTAGAGTTTTATGACTGGCTTATTTTTACTTCTGTAAATGGAGTGAAGTATTTCTGGCAAGAACTTAGAAAAGCCAATATGGATGCCCGTAGCCTGGGGGGACTTTTGGTGGCAGCTATTGGCCCAGCCACTGCCCAGGAACTCCAAAAAGTAGGCATTTATCCTGATTTTGTACCTTCCAAATATGTGGCTGAAGAGGTGGTTTCTGGTCTTTTAAAGCTGGGAATTAAGGGCAAAAGGGTTTTAATCCCCAGAGCTAAAAAGGCCAGAGAAGTGTTGCCTGAAGAGTTAAATAAGGCTGGAGCCCGGGTGGATATTTTGCCTGTATATGAAACCAGGCTGGGACAGGGAAAAAAAGAAGAGCTTTTAAGCTGGATAAAAGAGGGAGAAATGGACCTGGTTACTTTTACCAGTTCTTCTACAGTGGAAAACTTTTTTCATTTAATAGGAGATGAGGTATCCAGAGAAGAATTAGCAAAGCTAAATTTCGCTTCCATTGGTCCCATTACTTCCAATACCTTAAAAAAGTTTGGTTTTACTCCCCAAGTAGAAGCTAAAGAGTATACCATTGATGGTTTGCTAGAAGCAATTTTGACCTTTTTTAGAGGAGAAAAGTAAATGCTTTCCCTGGCTGTACTTATTTCTGGCAGTGGCTCCAATCTTCAGTCCATTATTGATAAAATAGAAGAAGAAAAGTTAAAGGCCAGGATAAAGGTGGTTATTTCCAATAATCCTGAGGCCTATGGTCTGGAAAGAGCTAAAAAACATAACTTAAAAACCGAAGTGGTAGAGCACCAGCAATACCCAAGTAGAGAAAGGTTTGAACAGGAACTAATAAAGATTATTAAAGGAGTGGGGGCAGAGGTGGTGGTTTTGGCTGGATTTATGCGCATCCTTTCTCCCCTTTTTGTTTCTACTTTTCCGCACAGGATTTTAAATATTCATCCTGCCTTACTTCCCAGTTTTCCAGGGCTTCATGCCCAGGCACAGGCTGCAGACTATGGCGTAAAACTTTCGGGCTGTACGGTGCATTTTGTAGATGAAAAGATGGATAATGGACCCATTATTATTCAGGCTGTGGTTCCTGCCTTGCCTGAAGACGATGGAGATAGCCTTGGAGCTAGAATCTTGCGCTGGGAGCATCGCATTTATCCCCAGGCCCTTAGCTGGCTGGCTGAGGACAAATTGAAAATTCAAGGCCGCAAGGTCTTTTTAGAAAAGGAAATGAAACCCTTTCTGGGACCGATAGAGGAGCCAGGCCTGGTATCTCCGGGGCTAGAAAAAGATTTTTTTTAATCTTTTGATATAATTTAGAAAAAAAATTTTTTCTTTAACCCTCTGGTTTGTTGATAACTTTTTATTTGCGTAATTTTTTTTATTTGAGTTATGAAAAGTCAATCTCGGGTGCTCCAGGTGCCTAATTTAGGCTTAATAGGGAATCCTGTGCAAATCAGGAGCGGTCCCGCCGCCGTGAGCCCCTCTAAAGGCAAGCTTGTTTACCAGCCACTGTCTCTACAGGTAGAGATGGGAAGGCCAAGCTTGTGGGGTGAGCCGGAAGACCTGCCTGGAGATGGTCTTACTTTTCTCTAAACGAGGATTTAGAGAAAAGCTTGGTTAAACATATTGAAACTATAAGGTTGAACATGAGTGACCTGGCAGAGCTAAAGGGGTTTTTGCCTTTTAGCTTAATTGATTGGCCTGGAAAAATCAGTGCAGTTTTATTTTTTTCTGGCTGTAATTTTGCTTGTCCTACCTGTCATAACTGGCAACTGGCCCAGGAAGGCCACCTTTTACCTGCTTTAGCCTGGGAAGAGGTCGTAAGTAAACTTAAAAAAGACCAAAAGTGGCTGGAGGGAGTGGTTTTAACCGGTGGGGAAGTGACTTTGTTGCCTTATTTGGAAGAGCTTTGTAGGGAGTTAAAAAACCTGGGGTATCTGGTAAAGGTGGATAGCAATGGTTTTAAACCTCAGGTTTTGGAGAAGCTTTTGGCTTTAGACTTGGTGGATTTACTGGCCATAGATGTAAAAGGTCCTTTTGAAAAGTATTCAGCCCTGACAGGTAAAAAGGTAAGCGTAGAAGAAGTAGAAGCTAATTTTACTTCTATCTTTGCGTTAGCTCAAAAATATTCACATAAATTTTATTTTCGTTTAACCAAGGTGCCTTTGTTAACAGAGAAAGATATTGAACTAACCAGAGAATATTTACCCCCAAATTTTACCCTGCATTTACAAGAGTACATAAACCCCAAAGGGAGGAATAAATTATGCCAGAGCAGATAAAAAAAAGAGACGGAAGACTGGAAACCTGGTCTGTAGATAGAATTGCCCAGGCCATTTTAAAAGCTTTAAAGGCCAATCAGATTAAAGACCCTCTTTTGGCCAAAAGATTGGCCTTAAAGGTAGAAGCCAAGCTCAAGGAATTTTCCGTGGTGGACCAGGAACAGGTTCAGGATATGGTGGAATTGGTTTTAATGGAAAACAGGCTCTATGAAGTAGCTAAAAAATATATTTTATATCGAGAGAAACGAAGAGAAATAAGGGAACAAAAAAAGAGTTTTCTGGATGTGTGTCAGGTCATAGATGAATATCTGGAAAAAAAAGACTGGAGAGTGAATGAAAACGCCAACCTGTCTCACTCTTTTCAGGGATTGATGCTGCACCTTTCTGGCTCTGTACAGGCCAGATACGCTCTGGAAAAATATCCTGAAGAAATTCGAGAAGCCCATAACCTGGGTTATTTTCATATTCATGACCTTTCCTTTGGCTTGGCAGGTTATTGTGCTGGTTGGAGTTTAAGGGACTTGCTCCTGGAAGGATTTAACCTGGAAGGCAGGTGTTCAGCAGGCCCTGCCAGACACTTTGATTCTGCTCTGGGACAAATGGTTAATTTTTTGGGTACCTTGCAAAATGAGTGGGCAGGGGCTCAGGCCTTTAACAATGTGGATACCTATCTGGCTCCCTTTGTTGCCTATGATGGACTTAGCTATGAGGAAGTAAAGCAGGCCATTCAAAAATTTGTGTTTAATTTAAACACCACTTCCAGATGGGGAGGACAATCTCCTTTTACCAATTTGACCTTTGACCTGGTTCCACCTGCTCATATTGCCAGCGAACCAGTAATTATAGGTGGCAAGTTGCAGGACAAGACCTATGCTGAGTTTGAAAAGGAAATGGAATGGATAAACAGGGCCTTTTTAGAGGTGATGCTGGAGGGAGACTATCACGGCAGAATTTTTAGTTTTCCCATTCCCACTTATAATGTGACCAGAGATTTTCCCTGGGAAAGTGAAGTGGGGGAATTGATTTTAAAACTTACCGGAAAATATGGGGCGCCTTATTTTCAGAATTTTATTAACTCAGACCTAAAACCAGAGGATGTGCGCTCCATGTGTTGTCGCTTACAGATGGACTTAAGAGAACTCCGCAAAAGAACAGGTGGGCTTTTTGGGGCAGGAGATTTGACTGGCTCCATTGGGGTTGTGACCCTGAACTTGCCTAAACTGGCTTATCTTGCCCAGAATGAAGAAGACTTTTTGCATTTGATTAGCGAGTATGCTGAATTGGCCAAGGATTCTTTGGAATTTAAACGCAAACTTATTGCAGACAACTTAGAAAAGGGCATGTTTCCCTTTACCAAGCGTTATCTAAAGGTGGGATATAAAAATCACTTTAGTACCATTGGGCTGGTGGGAGGTCACGAGGCCTGCATGAATCTTTTAGGCAAAGGTATTGAAACCGAAGAAGGCGTAAATCTGATGCAAAGAGTATTAAAACATCTGCAAGAACTTACCAGAAAATTCCAAGAAGAAACTGGAAATCTATATAACCTGGAGGCTACTCCTGCTGAAGGCACTAGTTTTAGATTGGCTAAAATAGATAAGTCTCTTTATGCCAATATTTATACTTCTGGTAATGGTGTTCCTTACTATACCAATTCCACCAATTTACCAGTTGATTATACCACTGATATCTTTAGAGCTTTAGAGCATCAGGATAAATTACAACCTCTTTATACAGGTGGCACTGTTTTTCATGTTTATTTGGGCGAGGCTGTTTACGATAAAGAAAGTTTAAGAAAGTTTATTGTTAAATCCCTTTCCAATACTAAATTGCCTTATCTATCCATTACTCCTACCTTTTCTGTATGCAAGCAGGATGGATATCTGGAAGGGGAGCATTTTACCTGTCCAAAATGTGGACAGGAGGCAGAAGTTTATACCAGAGTGGTGGGATATTATAGGCCTGTTCAACTGTGGAATAAGGGAAAACAGGCAGAATATACTTTGCGTAAACAATTTGAACTTGTAAGCTAGAGATAAAAGCTGATAACTTT
The DNA here is from genome assembly GCA_001507915.1 of Desulfonauticus sp. 38_4375. Taxonomy (GTDB): domain Bacteria; phylum Desulfobacterota; class Desulfovibrionia; order Desulfovibrionales; family Desulfonatronovibrionaceae; genus Desulfonauticus. The sequence continues at coordinate 18,587 of LGER01000042.1, forward strand.
TGATTATTTGATTAAGAGAGGCTGGGCTGGAGTATAAATTTTTTGTGTTGTGCTTATAAAAAATTTATTAGCTTATCCTACAGGTTAAAAAGAGGATTTTTGCCTGATAGGTAAGCCTTTCTTATTTGTTTAAGGTCATAGCCTAAGAAAGCTGCTAAAAGTACGCATTGATTTAAGTAGGTGGTTTTCCATACTCCATATTTTTTCCACCTTCTGCCTGATGTTAAGAGATATTCATCTGCACAGGCTATTTTACCTCTGCTTTTAGCTTTTTTTACAAAAAGTAAGTCTTCCAGGATTGGCACCTCAGGAAAGCATCCCAGTTTAAAAAAATCATCTCTTTTAAGGAAAAAACCCTGATCGCCATATGGCTTTTTTAGCAGGTTGGCTCTGATATTTGTGCCAAATTCAATAAGTGCTTTTCCTTTAATGTTTTCGGCTATTTTAAACTTAAAAAAACCAAGCAGGGGTTGTTTTTTTTCTATAGTTTCCCGAATGCAGATATCCCAGTTGTCAGGTAAGATAGAATCAGCATGGGCAAAAAAGAGTATATCGCCACTTGCTATTGCTGCTCCTTTATTCATCTGCTTGGCTCTGCCAGAGGGGCTAACAACAACTTTACACTTCATTTGCCTTACAATGCTTAGGGTATTGTCTTTGCTACCTCCATCTACAATAACAGGTTCCACATTAAATCCATTTTTTAGCTGATTTAAAAGGCAGGCAATATTTTTTTCTTCATGTTAATGGCCAATTAAAATGAGCCCTAATCGGACAATAATTTTGAGCCACTTCTAGAGTGCAACAGATGGCAAAAGGCCATATCCTTC
>LGER01000004.1 GCA_001507915.1 Desulfonauticus sp. 38_4375
CCAATGTAATTGTAGTGGGTATGAGTGAAAAGGCAGGTTATCCCATTACCTTTGTCCGCTTCTTAAAATACGGCGTGCCTGTAACCATTCTTACTGTAGCCCTAGCAATGCTTTATATCTATCTTAGATATTATGTGTTAGGTATATAAAGTAATTTTAACTTAGGGGTAAAAGGATTTAACCTTTTACCCCTAAAATTTATATATTTATGGAACATATTGCTCTTAGAACCAAAATTTTGATTGTTATTTTATCGATTGTTTTTACTTCTCTTTTGTTTTCTATAATTTCTATATTTCTTGTATACAATATAAACAAGTATGTTGAGGAGTTGCGAGATAGGGCAGTTGATGAAGCTATTTTTGCCATTGAGCTGGAAAATCAATTGTTTCTACAAAAAGGTCTAGTTACTTATTTTTTGACTACTAAAGATAAAAAATGGCTAGAAGACCTAGATAACTACAATAATAAATTCTTTGAACTTTTACACCAAATTAGAATTAAGTCTAAAAATGATTTGCATATTAATTATGTATCTTTAATAGAAAGAAAATATAGCGAATATAATTTTTTAAGAAATAGAATAATAATTCTTTATAAAAATAACAACTTAGAAGAGGGTAAGATTTTACACTCAGAAGCAAGAAAAAAGTTTGATGAGCTTGCTAACTTGTGTGAAAAGTATAAGCAAGCAACCAAGCAAGAGTTGGACTTATATTTTAAAAATATTAATAGAAAAGCCTTTTATGCTAAAATTTCCATAATTTCTTCTTTATCTTTGTGTGTTTTCCTTTCTTTGTTGATTGCTTATTATGTTTTTTACAAGATTTTAGTTCCTTTACGCTCTTTAGTGTGGAATACTGAGGTTTATCCTGCCAATCACAGATTTGAGGATGAAATCAAAATTCTTTCGGAGAGGATGAACACCTTGGTGAAAAAGTTTGACCTTGCTCGCAGTAAGTTGGAAGAAAGTAAGGAACAACTACAAGAGACCAAGAATTTGGTTTTATTGGGTAAATTAGCTGCAGGTATTGCCCACTCTATTAGGACTCCTTTAACTTCAGTAAAGATGAGAATATTTGCTTTGAAAAAATCTTTGACTTTAGAAAAAGAGCAAGAAGAAGATTTTGAAGTTATTACGGAAGAGATAAGACATATAGACAACATAGTAAGTAATTTTCTAGAATTCTCTAGAAGACCCAAGCCAAGATTAGAGCCTCTTAAGATTGAAGAAGTTGTTTCCTCTGCAATAAAGACTCTTTCTTATCGTTTTAATTTGTATCAAATAAAGGTAAATGTAGACATTGAAGAAAATTTACCTTTGCTCAACCTAGATAAGGAACAAATACAGGAGTGTTTAACTAATATTTTAAATAACTGTTGTGAAGCTTTAGAAGAAAAAGGTGGAAATATAGAGGTTATAGTAGAAAAGGGAGTTATTGAACCGGTAGGCAAAGTGGTAAAGATTGAAATTCAAGATAATGGACCTGGTATACCTATAAACTTGTTAAATAAAATTTTTGAACCTTTTTTTACTACCAAAGACCAGGGTACAGGATTAGGTCTTAGTATAAGTAAGCGAATAATAGAGGAGCATGGAGGTTGGTTGACTGTAAAGAGCTCAGTGGGTGTGGGAACAATTTTTACCATAATTTTACCAGCTTAGGATATTATTGTCATGAGTTCCAAGATTCTTATTGTTGATGATGATAAGCAACTTAGAAAAAGTTTTTCCCGCCTGTTATCTTTGGAAGGGTATGAGGTAGAGAGTTTGGGTAGTGCAGAAGAAACTCTTGATTATTTGGCTAATACAGAAGTGGATTTGGTGGTTTTGGATTACAAATTGCCGAAAATGGATGGTCTAAGTTGTCTTAAGACACTTAAAAGACTTTATCCTGAGCTGCCTGTTATTATTATGACTGCCTATGGCACCAGTCATACTGCCATTGAGGCTATGAAAATAGGGGCTTTAGATTATGTATTAAAGCCTTTTGAAGTAGATGAGTTTCTGTTTTTAATTAAAAGAGCGTTAAAAAATATTACTGCTAAAGAAAAAATAAATACAGTTGATTCTCTTCCTGTGTCTAAGGGAGAAATCCTAATTGGCAAATCTAGGGCCATGCAAGAGGTCTATAAAAGTATTGGTAAGATTTCTTCTACCCAGGCCAATGTGCTTATTTTAGGAGAGACAGGAACAGGTAAGGAGTTGGTAGCTAAAGCTATCCATCAATATAGTGAGAGAGCAAGCAAACCTTTTGTTGTTGTCAATTGTGTAGCTATACCAGAGACTCTTTTAGAAAGTGAACTTTTTGGCTATGAAAAAGGAGCTTTTACTGGAGCTGATAAAGTAAAGAAAGGCAAGGTAGAGTTAGCTCAAGGAGGTACTTTGTTTTTAGATGAAATAGGAGATATGCCCCTTGCCATTCAAAGTAAACTTTTACGTTTATTGGAAGCCAAAAGTATAGAACGGTTGGGCTCTAGTACTACCTTTTCTGTAGATGTGCGGATAATAGCTGCTACAAACAGGGACCTACAAGAAAGGGTGAAAACAGGAGATTTTAGGGAAGATCTCTATTATCGCTTGCAGGTCTTAACTCTTTATCTACCTCCTCTAAGAGAGCGCAAAGGGGATATTCCCCTTTTACTTGGTCATTATCTCCAGAAATGTAGTGAAGAACTAAAGATAGAAAAACCTTCTTTAAGCAAAGAGGCTTTGGATGTTTTAGAAAATTATAGTTGGCCAGGAAATGTGCGAGAGCTTAGAAATACTGTTACTAAACTTCTTATCCAGAGCAGTTCTAGAGTAATAGGAAGAGAAGAAGTAGAGAAGGTTCTTTTCACCGAGAGACCATCTTGCTTAGCCAGTCCAGAGGAGCTTCCAGCTTGGGCCTTAGCTATTTTAGAAAATCCAGAAATAGTAAATAAGTGGCAGGTTTTGACTGATTGTTTTCAAGTATCTGTGCTTAAATACTGCTTGGAAAAGTTTCAAGGCAACAAGTCGCAGGTAGCTAGGTGTTTGGGGGTTACCAGACCCACCATTTTAAATAAATTGGAAAATTTAGATCAATTACATTCTTTTTTGGAAAAGAATAAGACTACCAATTGAAGTTTTTTATTTTAGTTTTTTAAGATCAGAGAAATGTCTTTTTTTATTTTTTTTCTATAGTAATCTACCTGTTTTGAGTTGTTCATAATTATATCTAATTGTCTGGTATGGATTATAAGATAACCTAAGATTTTTAATCTTTTTACTATAGGCTTTACTTCATACCTATCTAATCTTGCATCTAATTTATCTTCTATAATTTCTACCTCAAAGTTATATTCCTTTAATATTTCTCCAATAAAGATAGCCCTTTTTTTCCTGCGTTCTAGGTCAGTAGCTCCTCCTTTAAATTGGAAACGAATAAAATTATCTTTAGTCCTTTCTCCAGCCAAAGTTTCTATGCCTGTGAAGTGAAAACCAAATCTAGACTGTAAATGACAGAAATCTTTACTAATCATAAAGTAATTTTTTTGAGAATAACTGGAAGCAACCAGGGGTTCTAAATCAGGGTTAAGGGTAGATTGAAAAATAAGGCTAGCCAATCCCTTGCCATCAGGTACAGGGGGGCCTTCCCAGGGAATGGCTGTAATGCCATGCCATATGGCCAGCATGGGGATAGATCTGATGTTGTCCAGAGTCACATATTTTCCTTTTACAGGTTTTTTAAATCCATCTCCCAGATTTAAAACCCACCACTGCATGGGCACACTGGTCTTTAATTGTTTGGCCAGAGTGCCAGTAAAGTCTTTGGCCTGGGAAGTGGAAAACATTTCTTGCACGGCCTTTTCATGAATAAAACGAGTAAGATCATGCAAGGTCTTGCAACCAGAAGGTTTAAAGTTGCTTTTTTGGGGAGAAAGTAAATTTAGAGGAGTTATAAAGGTATTGATTTTTTTTAGAGTTTTAAAAACAGGGCCTTCCAAATTAACTTGAGGCGGCTTCCATTGGTATTTTTGGGCAATTTCTGGGTTTATTCCAGCCAGAATACTTTTGAGCTGGGCTATTAAGGTTATTTCCTGTCCACTTTCCAGAGATGAAAAGGCTTTTTTAACTCCTACTAGGGCAGGAAGATTAAACTCTCTGGCCACATTGGCCAAGTGTCCATTGACACTTCCAAATTCAGCAATAAGCCCAGCTGCTTGAGGTAAAACCAAAGCCCACTTGGGAGAGGCTTCTTTGACCACTAAAATGGCCTGGGGAGGAAAGGTCCAAAGATCTGCATCTTTTTGGGCTTTGTAAACTTTGCCCATGGCTACTCCTGGGCTGGCCACTTCTCCTCCTTCCAAAAGCACCTGTAACTTGCTGGTTTTAATTTTTTCCAACTCTTCTTCAGTAAAGGAAGTATTGCTGGCAGAAAGGGGACGGCTTTGTAAAATATAAAGTTGATTTTGGGAAAGCGTCCACTCAATGTCTTGAGGGTAGTGGTAATAACTTTCTATTTTTTTGGATTCTTGAGCTAAGAAAATAACTTGTTGAGCAGAAAGAGAAGGCTGGTTTTGTAGAGAAGGGGAAATTTTACTTTTTTCAATTCCCCTTTCCTTTAAAAAATAACCCCTTGTTTTACTGCCAATTTTTTTTTCTATAATTACAAAGCGTTCTTTATCTTTTTTTACTTTAAAAACATCGTTTTCAATTATTCCTTCTACAATTGCCTTGGCCAAGCCATAGCAACTGCTTATAATGATTTCATCGCTTAAATTGATGGGATTAGCAGAGTAAACAACTCCAGAGACCTCTCCGGCAATCATTTCCAAAACTCCAACACACATCATTACATCTTCATCTTTTAATCCCATCTTCAGTCTATAAATAATGGCGTGAGGGTTGTACTTACTGGCAACTACTTCCTTATAGGCCTGAATGATTTCTTCCTTAGATACATTTAACTTGCTGGTGTATTGTCCAGCAAAGGAAAGATGAGCTAAATCTTCTCCCAGGGCACTGCTTCTTACAGAGACCTTTAAATCTTTTTTATTTAGTTTTTGTTGCATGGTCTCAAAAGCGGTTAAAATATTTTGCTCCAGTTCAGAAGGCAAGGAAGTAGATAAAATTAGCTCTTTTATTTTGCTTGCCTGGTGAAAAATAGACTCCAGGTCATTGGGGTCTATTTCTGTTAATAAAATCCTTATTCTATCCTTTAGACTAGCTTGCTCCATAAAGAGCTGATAAGCATATTTAGTAATGGCAAAACCGTAAGGTACTTTTATGTTAAGTTTTTTATACAGTTCTCCAAGATTAGCTACCTTTGAACCTACTTTTTCTTGTAAATCTATATCTATATCTTCCAAAAAAATTATTTGTTCACCTTTTGCTGGATGCTCATCAAAGGAAATATGAGTTTCAATATTTTTAACTATTTCTTCAAAATAGATATATAAATCTTTATATTTGTTATTAGAAAGAATATTTAAATTTTCTATCATTTTATATATTGTAGTTACTAAAGATATGCAGCGAGAACGAATATAATTTAGGCTTATAGGAATGTTTTCAGATAAAGCTCTCTCTAGTTCGGACATTATTTGGAGAGCCTGATTGTTATAAGTTAGAATGGATTTGAATATTTTGTAGTTTTGGTAAGCAAAATTTTCATCTACAATTTTTTCTTTTTTTTCTTTAAAAAATAAATCTTTAATAAATTTTAACATATGTTAGTGTTTTATTTTTTAAAAAATAAATAAGTTGCGAGTCCTAACAGGACAAAGGCAAATATTTTTTTAAACATTTGCGTATCCACGTTTTCCAGAAGCCTTGCCCCCACTTGAGCTCCAATTATGCCGCCTATGCCCAGCAGGAAGCCCAGTTTGTAATTTACATTACTTAATTTTTGGTGAGCTAGTAAGGCAGAGATGGAAATAATCAAAATGGCTAAAAAAGAAGTCCCCACAGCTTGTTGGGCTTGATAGCCCAGGTAAATTAGCAAAGGCACCATTAAAAAACCACCCCCAAGCCCGGTAAAACTGGCAGCAATTCCCACCAGGATGCCTAAAAGAATAAATTTTAATTCATTCATGTTTCATTTCCTCCTCAAGTAAAAAGTTGGCTTGGGGCAAAGAGACTTTCTTTACCCCAAGCCAAAGAGAGTGGGAAGAGAAGAGGTTAATGTTCTACTTTTGCACCTTTTTTCATTACTAAACCAAATCCTTCAAAGAGATAGAATATTCCTAATCCAAACCATAAGGTATAAATCACATAAAAGACAAGAGCAAAGGTAAGTATACCTGCTTTGTTAGCCACTTTTTCAGGAACAATTCCCAAAAAGTTGTAGGCCAATTCCACTCCTCTTTTTTGCACTGAGTCTACCAAGTCTGCTTCTTTAACCTTTTTGTCCAGTTTTAGCTCAGTATTTATACCTTTGAGTAAGGACCAGTAAACAAAGAAAACCTTTTTGGCTGGAACCCCATAGGTTTGTTCTAAGCTGGTGGTTTCGTTGTTGTAAAGAAGTTTTCCTTCCTCAATTATTCTATCTAAAAATTTATAGAGATTTACACTAAAAGTAAGCTCATTTCCATTTTGACGGATGTTTTCTGTATGAAAAGATAGTATTTTAGTAGTATCATTAATGATGTTTTCTTCTAGATTCAAAGTAAATTGATAGTTTGTATTAAAATTTAAAGTAATATTTTTCTTCTTTAAATCGTCGAAATAGTAAGAAGAACCTTTAGCCAGAGAATTGAATAAGTCATCTGCCTTGTCCAGGGCGTTTTTACCTCCAAATTTTGGTAAAAACATGACATAAAGAACTATAAAAAAGGCGACTAGCGTAATTAAACCTAGCCAGAAGTGCTTTTTATCTTTAATTAGCATCTTAAGCCTCCTCTCTTAACTGATTTAAATTGCCTACAAACTTACCTATAACCCAAAAGGCAAAGATACCTATAATAACAAAAAAGAGATAATTTCCTATTTCTGCCAGAAGTTTAGCTGTTTGAGGATTTATACTGATAACCTTCATGTCGCCTAACTTTCCAGGTAGAGCCATTAGGCGGTTGGCAAAACCAGCTAAGATAGCAGTGGCATAAAAGCCTCTGATATAAATACCTTTTACTACTTTGGTGGTAAGGGCTCCAATTTGAATTCCCAATAAAGAGCCCAAAAGCATACCCATGGCCAAGGTATAGAAGATATAACCGTAAATGGCGTATTGGGAAATGGAAGCAAAACCAGCTGTAAAGATTATTTGTAAGATATCTGTACCCACTGTGGTGAAAGAAGAGACGCCAAGTACATAGACAAACATGGGAAAGGTTAAAAAGCCACCACCTACACCCATAATAGCAGCGACAAAACCTACAATAGCACCGCAGATAGCTACAAACCAAAAGGATATTTTCTTGCCTCCAGGCACTAAATCTTCGTCAAAGGTAATCATGGGTGGTAAGTTAAATTTTTGCAGTTTATGGGGAAGACCTTCTTTCCCTTCTTGCTCACTAGAAGAACTAGAAACTTCTACCGGAGCCTTTTTACTTTTCATAAAATCCATTAGGGCATAAATACCTAGAAATCCCAGTAAAAATACATAGATAAGGCTGATAAAAGCATCACTCATAACAGGACTAAACTCGTAAATAACCCGATTTAAGACTCCACCCACAATTACTCCGCCAAAGGAACCAACCAAAAAGGCAATGGCTAGTTTGACAGAAACATTTCCTAGTTTTTTGTGGACTACAGTGCCCATAATGGCTTTAGCAAAGATGTGAAATAAGTCTGTCCCTACTGCCAGAATTCCCTTTATGCCAGCACTCATAAGGGCCGGGGTGATAACAAAACCTCCACCAGCGCCAATACAACCAGTAATTAGACCTGCACAAAGGCCTATGGCTATGGAGACCAAGAAGATATTCAAAGAATAAAAAGCAGGAGCATAGGCTTTTTTACCACCCAAAATTAAAGGTAAGTCATCTGCAAAGGCAATTCCACCAATAATAATGGGAATTAAAAGTAGTCCTAAAATGAAGAGCCGTTTTTTGCTAGACAGGATGTTTTTAGCCATTCTTAGTTCCCACCTAGCTTGATAAGTGGAAGCCATTAGTAATAGGTTATAAAGTTTACGCATCCTTTCCTCCTTTTTTAGGTATATTTTTTTCTATACACTCAAGTAGTTCTTCCAGTTCACAGGGTTTTAAAAGGTAATCACAGGCACCCAAATCCAGACCTTTTCTGGCAGCATCTTCAGAACCATGACCTGACAGCATGACCACAGAAAGGTTGGGCACCATTTTTTTTATAATGTTCAAAACTTCTAAGCCATCCATATCTTCCATTTTGAGGTCCAAAATTACTAAATCAAAATCTTCTTTTCTAAGCAGACGAATAGCTTCCTCTCCACTGTAAGCTCTGCTTACACTAAATCCTCTTTTGGTAAGCCTTTTGGTTAAAATTTCCACAAAGGCCTTTTCATCATCTACTAATAAGATTTTGGCTTTCATTTTTTAATCCCAAGATAAATGTGAAGTTTTTTCTTTCATCTGAGCTTCTAAAATTTTTTGTTCGTGTTCTTCTTTCTTATTCTTGGCTTGTTCGATTTTATCCAAGAGCTCTTCTAACTCACAGGGTTTCATAAGATAATCAAAAGCTCCCAATTTCATGCCTTCAATGGCTGACTCCACTGTACCATGTCCTGTAAGCATAATAACTTCAATTAAAGGGTATTTGATTTTTATTTCTCTTAAAGTTTCTATACCATCCATACCAGGCATTTTAACATCCAGGATGACTACATCGATATTTTTGTTTTGATTCAAAAAATCCATACACTCTTCTCCAGAGTAAACAGCATATAAGTTTTCAATGCCTTTTTTTCTTAATCTTTTGCTTAAAGTTTCCACAAAATCTTTTTCATCATCTACTAATAATAAATTAACTTTCATTTTCTCCTCCTTGTTTATTTATTGGTAAATAGATAGTAAAGGTTGTTCCTTTACCAATTTCACTTTCTACTTTAATATCTCCTCCCATCTTTTTGATTATTCCGTAGCAGATAGAAAGTCCCAGACCTGTTCCTTTACCCACTGGCTTAGTGGTAAAGAATGGGTCAAAAATTCTGGATAAATTGGCTTTGGGAATACCACATCCTGTATCTGTTATTTCACAGATTATTTGATTTTTTGCTCTTTTGGTAGAAATGGTAATAAGTCCACCTTTTTTTTCATCAATAGCATCAATGGAATTATTGATTAAGTTGAGGAAGACTTGCTGTAGCTCTGAAGGAGAAGCATATATTTCTGGCAATCCAGGACTTAAGATAGATTTAATTTTTATATTACTAAACTTGGCCCTTCTGGCAGAAAGAGAGATAACTTCATTTATAACTTCATTGATTTGGATTTTGGATACTCGACTGTCAATGCGCCTGGCAAAACTTAGGAGTTTGTGGGTTATTTCCTTACATCTTTTGCCCTGGGTTTTTATCTGTCGTAAAGAGCGAGAAAATTCTTCTATTTTTCCCCTATCTTGAATGCTTTCTTCCAGAATATCTTCCAGCCATCCTGCTTCTTCCACCATGATTGCCACAGGGTTATTGATTTCATGGGCAATACCTGCAGCTAACTCACCTAAAGAAGCTAGTTTGCCAGCTTCTATTATTTGTTCATTCATAATTTCTTTTTCTTTATCTATCTTTTTTATATGTCTGACTAAATTTCTGGTTATTAGATAAGATAGAGCTACTATAAATATAGTACTTAAAACTAGAGAAATTATTCCAATTTTTTGAGTAAAATATAAATCTCCAAAAGCTAGTTTTTTAGGTTGTTGGAAAATTAAATACCAATTTTTATTTTCTAACTTTGATATTAGATAGATATTTAACTCTTGTAGTTCATTTTTCTTTTCAAAATAGTTTATACCTTGCCTACTATCATTTTTTTGTAAAATATCTTTTATTATGTTAGATTGAGACTCTAAAATAGGATTTTCACTGGTCTGTAGTTTGCCGTCTTCATTTACAATATAGGCTACACCAGAATGTCCTATTTTTATATTTTCTACTATTTTATTGAAATAGAAAAAATCTATAGTTGCTCTGATTAAATAAGTTTTTTGATTAGCTGTTTTTTTTACAGATATTATAAAATGGGGTAGTTTTCTAAATCCTAAGAATACATCGCTTATATAAAATATGTTGTTTTTAGCCTCGTTATACCATTTTTCTTTTTTATAATTTATTCCTTTAAGTTTAAAAGGTCCGACATAGGAAATTTGATTTCCTTCATTGTCTATAACTCCTATGTCTACAAATACATTTCCATAATTACTTTTTAAATTGTCAAATATTTTTTTTAGGGTATCTTCACTTTTTAATTCTTCAAAACTATAAATGTCAGATATAAGCAAAATATTAGATATTTTTTCATTTAAAAAATTTTCAATGTAGATTTTATGTTTTAAAAATATTAGTTTGATATTTTCTAAAGTTTTTTCCTTATAGGAAGTGTTAAATTTAAGAGCAATAAAACCATTGACCAGTAAAAGAGGAATGAGCGAAACAAGTACAATCAAAATCCACACTTGTCTGGTTAATTTTTTATAATAGTGCTCTGAATGATAGCCAGTGGATTGAGTGGTTTTCACAGTTTTTTGCTCCTTGTTTGATTGGTTTTATCTTTTGGTTATCAATAACTGTGCCTGCTTAACTTATTGATTTTATTAGCTTTATTTTGAATGGAGGTGTAAAAAAATTTTACAAGTGTAAAAGAAAAATACAGGGAGGTGCTAGAAAGCTTTTTGACTGGGAGGTTAGAACTCTTGGGATAAGTAAAAGAGAAAGTCTAGGTAAGATAGATTAAGGTTTGTTTATGGTAGATGAGAAACCTGAAATATAGAAGCTAAACTATTGAAATAAAAGAAAAAAAACAAAAAGCCACTATCCTTGGATAGTGGCTTTTTTTCTTGATGGCGGGGTCGACGGGACTTGAACCCGCGGCCTCCGGCGTGACAGGCCGGCGTTATTACCATCTTAACTACGACCCCTTGTCAAAGTGGTGGGCGGAACAGGGCTCGAACCTGTGACCCCCGGCTTGTAAGGCCGATGCTCTCCCAACTGAGCTATCCGCCCCTCCGTAGGAGACAGCTTTTTATATATTAGCTTGCGAGTTGTCAATATTTTTTTTGAGATTTTTTTCTTTTATCTCTAATATCTTGATATATTTAAGAAAACCATAGAAAAAAGAATTTAAAGCCAAAATAAATCCAGCCTGACCGTCACGAAAGCCCTGTTTGAAAAGGTAGATTTTTAAAAAGCGAGCCAGCCCATGGCCCAGGGCCTTGAAGAGCCCACTGGAAACACCTTTACTGGCTAAATCCTTAGCTGCTTCCTGGGTATAGTAGTTTATTTTGTTTAGATGTTCGCTCAAATTGGTGTAAGGAAAGTGGATAATGTCTCCTTTTAGTTTTTTGGTTTTACCCTGGGGCTTAAAGCCATAGTGAGGCTCAGAAATATGAAGGTTAGTCTGAGGTAAAGAAAAGACCCTGAGCAGATAGTCTGGATACCAGCCAGAATGCTTTAAAAATCTGTCAAAGTAAAAAGACCTTCTGGGGCAGTAAAAGCCCACATAATCCCGGGGATTTTGCAGGTGTGCTATGATTTCTTTTTGTAATTCCGGGGAAAGTATTTCATCCTGGTCCAGGGAGACTACCCACTGGGTTTTAATGTGTTTAAAGGCATATTCAAACTGTTTGCCCGGTCCTGGCCAGGGATTGACTAAAACTCTGGCTCCTAAGCTTTGGGCAATTTCTCTGGTAGCGTCAGTGCTTTCTGAGTCCACCACCAGGATTTCTTGGCAAAAACTCAAACTTTGCAAACACTTTTCCAGGTATTTTTCACCATTAAAGGTAAGGACCAGTCCAGTTGCTTTTACTGACACTTGGCTTGCTCCAAGATGGTCTTTACAGCTAAAATGACATCTTCAATATCCCTTGCAGTGAGTTTGGCGGAAAGGGGAAGGCTTAGGGTTTGCCTGCCTATTTTAGCTGCCACAGGATAGTCTTCTGGCCTCCAGCCAAAGGTCTTTTGATAGTAAGGATGTTCTGGCAGGCTTAAATAGTGTACTCCAACCCCTATATTGTGAAAGGTCATCTGTTCTAAAAAGGCATCTCTAGAAATATGGGTCTTTTGTTCGTCCACCAAAATAGTAAAGAGATGATAAGAGGGTTTCAGATAAGAGGGAAAAGGAGCAGGTAAGGTTAAAGGCAGGTTCTGAAAGGCTTCCAGGTATTTTTCCCAGACCTCTTTTCTTTTTTCCCAATACTTTTCCACTCTTTTTAATTGATGAATGCCAATTGCAGCTTGTAAGTCCATCATATTGTATTTAAAGCCAGCCTCAATCACTAAATAGTGCTTATATCCCTCATCTGAAAACCTGCGCCAGGCATCAGCACTCATTCCGTGCAGGGCTAAAATTTTTATGCGTTTAGCCAGTTCCTGGTGAGGAGTAATAACCATACCTCCCTCACCAGTAATAATGTTTTTGGTAACATAAAAGCTAAAACAGCCAAAATCTCCAAAGGTTCCGCAGGGTTTATCCTTATACTTGGCCTCTATAGCATGGGCACAGTCTTCAATGATTTTGAGTCCATATTTTTGAGCTATTTCTAAAATGGGGTCCATTTCACAGGGCCTGCCTGCAAAGTGTACGGGCAAGATAGCCTTGGTCCTGGGCGTTATTTTTTTTTCAATGAGTTCAGGATTGATATTAAAGGTATCCTCTTCCACATCCACTAAAACAGGAGTGGCTCCAGCATGAATAATGGCATTTACAGTGGCACAGAAGGTAAGAGGAGTGGTGATTACTTCATCTCCAGGACCAATGTCTGCTGCAATAAGGCTTAAGTGCAGGGCAGCAGTGCAGGAATTAACAGCTATGGCATAGGGAATATTTTTGTATTGTTTAAAGTCTTCCTCAAATCTAGCTACCTTGGGACCTGTACCTAACCAGCAGGTTTTTAAACTGTGTACCACTTCTTGAATTTCTTCTTCTTCAATGAGAGGAGAACCAAAAACCAGGAATTCTTCTTTAGAACGAATGGGTTGCATGGGAAGTTTCCTTTTTAAACCTAGAATTTTAGTTTGTTTTTTATCTTTTCCAGTAACTGGGCAAAAACCTTTTCTGGAGCAGGAGAGCCATCCAGGACAATAAAGCGTTCAGGATGTAAGGAAGCCAGGGTAAGATAGCCTTCTCTTATTTTCTGGTGAAAATCCAAACTTTCTGCTTCAAACCTTCCTTCCTGTCTGGATTGTTTATTCTCTAAATTGCGCTCTAGAGCCCTTTTTAGACCAGTCTCTACTGGCAGGTCCAAAAGTATAGTAATATTGGGCTCCAAGTTGTTGGTGGCCAGGGCATTTAATTGGTAGAGCAAGTCCAGTTCAATACCCCGTCCATAGCCCTGATAGACCAGGGTGGAGTCCACATAGCGGTCAGAAATCACCACCTTGCCTTGGGCCAGGGCTGGTTTTATTACCTGTTGTACATGTTCTACCCGGTCGGCCAGGTATAAAAAAAGCTCACATTCCTTGCTTATACCTTGATTTTCCAGGGAGAGCAGGATCTTTCTAAGCTCTATTCCCAGTTTGCTTCCACCAGGTTCACGGGTTAAAACTACTTCCTTGTTTTGTTCTTCCAGGTAGTGTTTTAGTTTTTTGGCTTGAGTGGTTTTTCCACAGCCTTCTATTCCTTCAAAGGTAATAAACATTGGTTTATCCTCGTGAGTTTGGCTTGGGAAGTTTCTTCAGAATTATCCTTAGGTCTAGGGGTTCTTTTGGGCCAGAAAAGTGGTCTGGAGAGTGCTCGGTTATACTCAGACCAAAAGGGTTCTGTTTCTGAGTCTGGTTCGATATTTAAGCTCTGTTGCAGGAGATTGAGTTTAGCGTCCAGATTGTCTGCAAAGTGGAGCAAGATAGCCTCAGGCGTTTTGGGCCTTTTAGGTGAGCCAAATTCCAGCTCCCCATGATGAGAAAGGATGAGGTGCTTTAAGTGCAGGATTAACTCAGGTTCTTTTTCTTCCAGAGGAGTTAAAAAGGGCTGGAGCTTTTCCAGACCTAAAAATATATGCCCCAAAAGTTTTCCTTCATCTGTGTAATTGCGACTAAAACTGGATTCCAGTTCAAAGGCCTTGCCCAGGTCGTGTAAACAAGCAGCAGTAAGTAAAATGTCCCTGTCTATAAAAGGGTAGAGAGCACTTAACTGCAAACAGATTTTACACACAGCTAAAGTATGCTCCACCAGTCCTCCCAGGTAGGCATGGTGGATGGATTTGCCTCCAGGGGCCTGTAAAAAGGCCTTTTTTAATTCCTGGTTTTTAAAAACAGAAGTTAAGAGATTTTTCCATAGGGGATAGTGGATATTAGGCCAGAGTAATTCCTTTAGTTCCTGAAAAATTTCCTCTGGCGGCTTTTCAGTAGCTGGTAAAAACTGGCTTAAGTCTATTTCTTCCTGACTTAAAGGAGTTAATTCTTCTATTTTTAACTGCAGTTCCTGTCCAAAGGCTTGCACTGTTCCTCTAATCCAAAAAAAACTTTCAGGGGCAATTTCTTCCAGTTGCAAGCTCAAAGGACTCCAGATTCTGGCTTGCATTTGCCCGCTTTTGTCCTGGAGTACAAGTTGCCAGTAAGGGCCATTTTTGGCCATAAGTTTTTGGGCTGATAAGACCAGGAAGATGTCCTCTACTTTTTCCTGTTCTTTTAGATCTGTCAGGTATTTTTTTTTCTCTTTCACTGTTGCCTATCTTATTTATTTGGACTAAGAAATTAACCACTCTTGTTCCTTGGGATTTAAACAAGGAAGTATAAAAGCGCAAGTTTTATCTTATTTTTGGGGGTAAAATGGCTAAAAAGAAAGGTGAAACCATTGTTACTGTTTATCCTGCCTGGTGTAAAGGCTGTGGTATTTGTGTAAATTTTTGCCCGGGCAAGGTGTTGGAATTTGATGAACATGGCAAGGCCTATGTGGCCAGGATGGAAGAGTGTATAGGCTGTGGATTTTGTGAATTACACTGCCCGGACTTTGCCATTTCTGTGGTTGCTAAGGATAAAAAGGATAATAAAAATAATTCTGAGCATAAAGACGAGGGAAAAAATTAAGTTATGGCTAGAAAACCTAAGAGAAAAGAACTTTTTGCTTTGGGCAATGAGGCTGTGGTGGAAGGAGCCCTTTTAGCTGGATGTAGTTTTTTTGCAGGCTATCCCATTACTCCTTCTACCGAAATAGCTGAAGGTATGGCTGCAAAACTTCCTCAACTGGAAGAGGGAGTTTTTGTGCAAATGGAAGATGAAATTGCCAGTTTAGGAGCAGTGATAGGCGCTTCTCTGGCTGGCAGAAAGGCTATGACTGCCACTTCTGGACCTGGATTTTCTTTGATGCAAGAACATATTGGCTATGCCTGTATGGCTGAAGTGCCTTTGGTTATTGTCAATGTTATGCGGGGAGGCCCTTCTACCGGCTTACCCACCAATCCTGCCCAGGGAGATGTGCAGCAGGCCAGGTGGGGTACGCATGGAGACCATCCCATTATTGTCCTTTCGGCCAGTGATGTGCAAGAGTGTCTACACATGACCATTGCAGCTTTTAATTTTGCTGAAAAATACAGGACTCCTGTTATTTTGCTTTTAGACGAAGTCACAGCACACACCAGAGAAAAGATCGTGCTTCCCAGACCTGAAGAACTTACCATTATTAATCGCACCATTCCCACCATGCCACCAGAGTGGTATGTGCCTTATGAAGAGACCATGCGGGGAGTTCCTCCCATGCCACCTTTGGGCTCTGGGTATCGTTATCATGTAACTGGTCTTACCCATGATGAGCATGGCTACCCTACGAGTAAAGCTAATGAAATAAGTGCCCTTATGCATAGGTTGTTTAGAAAAATAGACCAGTTTTTCTATGACATCCAGTTGGTAGAAGAAGTGGAAACAGAGGATGCAGAGGTGGTAGTGGTGGCCTATGGTTGTGTAGCCAGGTCTGCCAAGCTCGCCATTACCCAGGCCAGAGAGAGTGGTTGTAAGGCAGGACTACTTGTCCTAAAGACCCTTTTTCCTTTTCCCAGGACCTATGTAGAAAAGCTGGCTAGACAGTGTAAAAAGGTAATAGTCCCGGAAATGAACATGGGACAGATTTCCAGAGAAGTAAAAAGGGTAAATAATGGCCTTTCCAGGGTGGTAACTATCAATAGAGTGGACGGACAGATAATTACTCCTGGAGAAATCTTGAAAAAAATTTATAAGGATTAGGCTTATGGTTGAAACCACAAAACTTATTCATGAATATTTACGACATTCTAAAAAGTTTCCTCATGTTTATTGTCCTGGTTGTGGGCATGGTATTGTGCTTGGTTCTATTATTAGAAGCGTACACCATCTGGGGTTGAGTAAAGATGAGGTGGTGTTAATTGCTGGTATTGGCTGTTCAGGCAGAATGGCTGTGTATGTGGACTTTAACACCATTCACACCACCCACGGTCGGGCTTTAACTTTTGCTACTGGGGTTAAGCTGGCCAACCCTAAGCTAAAAGTCATAGTGGTAATGGGAGACGGAGATGCCCTGTCCATTGGCGGTAATCACTTTATCCACGCTGCCAGGAGAAATATTGGGGTGACTGCTTTGGTTTTAAATAACAACATTTATGGCATGACTGGTGGACAGAGCTCTTCCACCACACCAGAAAATTCCTATTCCACCACCACTCCCTATGGTCATCTGGAAAGGGACTTTGATGTGGTCAACCTGGCCCTTGGTTGTGGAGCCAATTTTGTTTCTAGAACTACGGCTTTACATGCGCAGTTGATGGATAAGCTTTTAACTAAAGCTATTGAAAATCCAGGATTTAATGTAGTAGAGGTCTTAACTCCCTGTTTTACTCAATATGGGCGTAAAAATAAATTTAAAAATGTTGTGGAAATGTATTCCTGGTATAGAAAAAACACTATTAAAGTAGAAAAGTATAAAGAGCTGCCTGAAGAAAAAAGAGCAGGCAAGATTCCCATTGGAGTATTCTCAGACAAACAAGAGCCTGGTTTTGAAGAAAAATATGGTCAATTAAGGGAAAAGCTTAGGAGTAAAAAATAAGATGTCAGCTAAAGAATTTTATCTCAACCGCTTTGAAATACGCCTTTCAGGCCTGGGAGGACAGGGTATCTTAACTCTGGGCAAGATTATGGGACAGGCCCTGGCCCTGGAGCATGGTTTTTATGTAACTCAAACCCAGAGTTATGGTCCTGAAGCCAGGGGTGGGGCTAGCAGGTCGGATTTGGTTATTAGTTCTTCGCCCATCAGCTATCCCAAGCCAGAAAACTTAGATGTCCTGGTGGCCTTGAGTCAGGAGGCTTGTAATCTTTATTTTCGCAATCTAAAGGCAGATGGGCTATTGGTGGTGGATACCTTTATGGTAGAGCAATTGCCTACTAATAACTATGTGGGCATACCCTTTACTCAACTGGCCAAGGAAAAGTTAAAAGTGGTTCAGGCTACCAATGTACTTACTCTGGGAGCTTTGTGTTATTTACTTCCCTTTTTAAATAAAAATGCAGCGGCTAAAACTTTAAAGGAAGTTTTTCCAGCCAAAATAATAGATAAAAATATAAAGGCCTTAAATTTGGGTTATAGCAAAGCCAAACAACTCTATCCGGATATACCTAAAAAATGGTCGTTCTCCTAACCAATGATGATGGTATTCAGGCCCTAGGCTTGCGTGCCCTGTATAGGGCCTTGCTTGGAGCAGGCATAGAAGTGGTGGTAGTAGCGCCCCTTACTGAGCAAAGTGCAGTGGGACACGCTGTGACCATCTTTTCTCCTTTGAGGAGCAAACAAATCAAAGAAGATGGTTTTCAAGGTATAGGGATTTCTGGCACTCCAGTGGATTGCGTGAAGTGGGCCTTAAATTTTTACTTTCAGGAGAAAAAACCAGATCTGGTAATCTCAGGGATAAACAATGGAGCCAATGTGGGCATTGATATCCTTTATTCAGGGACAGTGTCAGCAGCTACAGAAGGGGCACTGGCCAATATTCCCTCTTTAGCTGTTTCCATTGATGACTTTAGGCCTGCAGACCTGGAACAAGAGGCCAGATGGGTAAGCAGGTTTATTTTTGAGGTAGATTGGCCAGCACTTCCCAAGCGTACAGTTTTAAACTTAAATTTTCCTGGAATAGGAGTGGAAAAGAGTAAGGGGTTAAAAATCTGTCCCCATACAGATGTAATTTATGAGGACAGGTATGAAAAACGCCTGGACCCCAGGGGAAGGGAATACTTTTGGCTGACAGGAGTTATTCCCTTAAAAAAGGTTAGACCTGATACAGACCGCTATTTGCTTTCCCAGGGGTATATTACTTTAACTCCTTTGCAACTGGACCTTACCAATTATCAGTTGTTAAGAGATAAAGATAAGTGGTTTAAGAATAAGTAAAACCTTAACTTTAAGAGAGTTTAGGAGGTTAAAATGGCTATAAAAGTTGGTTTAAATGGCTTTGGGAGAATTGGGAGGTACTTAACCAGATTACTTAAAAATAGACCAGAGTATGAATTGGTGGTGATAAATGCCAGAGCTGATAATGCCTCTCTGGCGCATTTGCTGCGCTATGACTCTGTGCACGGCACTTTTGAGGCAGAAATAACTCCCAATGAAGAGGGTTTTATCTACGAAGGCAAACAGGTGTATGTGACCAGAAAGGCTCCTGGCGAGTGGGAGTGGGGAAAATATGAAGTGGATTTGCTGATTGAAAGCACGGGCAAGTTTAGAGACAGAGAGTCCTGCGAAAAGCATCTTGCCTGTGGAGCCAGAAGGGTCTTGATTAGTGCACCTGGAAAAGAGCCAGATGTAACTATTGTGGTAGGAGTAAATGATAAAGATTTAAAGCCAGAACATAAGATTATTTCCAATGCTTCCTGTACTACCAACTGCCTTGCTCCTGCAGCCAAGGTTATTCAGGAAAATTTTCAGATAAAACACGGTATTATGACCACCATCCACTCCTATACCATGAGTCAGAGGATTTTGGATGGCTCTCATAAGGACTTGAGAAGGGCCAGGGCAGCTGCCATGTCCATGATACCCACTACCACTGGTGCTGCCAAGGCTGTTACCCAGGTTATTCCTGAGTTAAAGGGCAAACTGGATGGCATGGCTGTGCGCGTTCCTACCCCCAATGTTTCTTTGGTGGATTTTGTTTGCGAGGTGGAAAAGCCTACTTCTAAAGAAGAAGTAAATAAGGCCTTGCAAGAAGCTTCCAGGACCTATCTTAAAGACACCCTGGGCTATACAGAAGAACCTCTGGTCTCCATAGACTTCAACGGTTCCACTTATGGCGGAGTAGTGGATGGGCTGTGCACCACAGTAATGGACTCCACCCTGGTAAAAACTTTGATTTGGTACGACAATGAAGCAGGATTTACCAATCAACTCTTACGCCTGATGGATAGAGTTGCTAACTTTTTGAAATAATTTTATTTAAAAAAATCCCCTTTAGCCTGGAAGAACTAGAGGGGATTTTTTTATTTTTTCGTTTTTAGTTTAGAAGAAGAAAAAATGATTCAGGCAAGTTAATCAAGCTTTTTGGTGGCCATGAAAAAGTTCGCTTCCAGCTCCTGGATAAACAGGAGATTGCTTATACTTAGCCGGGGTTGGCCAAAAGTGGGGGTTGGGAAATTTTCCTTCTTTAAGGGCAGCTACAGGTTCTCTATCCAGATGTTGCTCTAAGATGGATAAGTCTATGTCAGGCAAGGGCCAGGAAAATTCCAGAGGAATGTTGTTGGGGTCAAAGGTATAAAGAGAATAGATATAACCGTGATTTAGAATCTCTGACACCCAGAATTGATTGTATTCCAGCTTGTCTTTAAGCACAAAAAGGTCTTCTTTGCTTTCCACACTAAAAGCCAGGTGGTCAAAACCTAAAGGCGTATTGGTAGGATAGCCGTGTTCTTTTTCTGGCAGTTTTTCTGCACCTGGCCATTCAAAGAAAACCACCAATTCTTTAGGGGAAATTTTGAAAAAATATTGGCGATAACTGGGGCTTCCCAGAGTCATAATGAGTTCAAATCCCAAAAGGTCTCGCCAATAGCGCACAGTTTTTTCCATGTCCTGGGTGATCAGGGCAAGGTGATTTACTCCTTTTATTTTGGGATACATAATAATCTCCTTGAATTTTTGGGACTAAAGGAATATCTATAAAGTTTATCTTTTTGAAGTCAATTTACTTTTAGAGCAAGGAGTTGAATTTTGCAAATAAGAGAGCTTTTAACTCAAAGGGATTTTTTTATTTCTCTGGAGTTTTTTCCACCTAAAGAAAAGGAAAAGTGGTCAGATTTTTTTGCAGAAGTGAAAAATTTAAAACAGATAAATCCTCTTTTTGTTTCTGTAACTTATGGAGCTGGCGGAAGTACCCAGGATTATACCCTGGAGATAGTAAAGATTTTAAAACAAGATTTTGCCTTGGAGCCCATGGCCCATCTTACCTGTGTGGGAGCTAAGGAAGAAAATATTACTTTCTTTTTAGAAAGTTTAAAAGCAGCTCAAGTGGAAAACATTCTGGCCTTACGAGGAGACCCACCCAGAGGGGAAGAAAAATTTGTGCCTGATAGTGAGAGGTTTAAGCACGCCTCAGATTTGGTCCAGTTTATTCGGGAAAAAGAAGGACAGGGATTTTCTCTGGGAGTAGCTGGTTATCCTGAAGGACATGTGGAAGCTAAGAGTTTGGAAGAGGATTTAAACTATCTTAAATTAAAATTGGACCTGGGTGGAGATTTTGTAATTACGCAATTGTTTTTTGACAACAACCTCTACTTTGATTTTGTAAGTAGGGCGAGAAAAATAGGCATAGACAAGCCTATTATTCCAGGGGTTTTACCCATTATGAGCCTTAAGGGCATTAAGCGGATTGTAAACCTCTGTGGAGCCAGTATCCCTCAGGAACTTTTGACTGAACTGGAAGAGGCAGAGAAAAAAAAGGGAAGTGCTGGAGTAATAGAAGTGGGTATTAAGCAGGCTCAAAAACAGGTGCAGGGGTTGTTAGAAGGTGGTGCTCCAGGAGTACACCTTTATACCTTAAATAAGTCTCAGGCTTGTTTGGAGATTGTTAAAAATATTTTATAATTTATAAAAGGGGAGGAAAACATGGCAAAGTATCCAGTAGTAGCTGTAGTAGGAGCCACAGGAGCTGTGGGCAGGGAGATGCTCAAGACTTTGGAGCAAAGGGATTTTCCAGCCAAGGAAGTGCGTGCTTTTGCGTCTGCCAGGTCCAAAGGGACCAGGCTACCCTTTAAAGATACAGAACTGGTGGTGGAAGAATTAAAGGAAGATTCCTTTAAGGGTATAGATTTGGCCTTGTTTTCTGCAGGTGGCTCTACTTCCAAAAAGTTTGCTCCTTTGGCTGCCCAGCAAGGTTGTGTGGTAGTGGACAATTCCAGTGCCTGGAGAATGGAAAAGGACATTCCTCTGGTGGTGCCAGAGGTAAATCCAGAAGACTTGCACTGGCATAAGGGCATTATTGCCAATCCCAACTGCTCTACCATTCAGATGGTGGTGGTTTTAAAGCCCTTGCACGATGTGGCCAAGATAAAGAGGGTAGTGGTTTCCACCTATCAGGCAGTTTCAGGTACAGGCCAGAAGGCCATTCAAGAACTGGAAAACCAGGTGCGACAAATCTTTAATATGCAGGAAGTGGAGAAAAAGGTTTATCCCCATCAGATAGCCTTTAATTGTCTTCCGCACATAGATGTATTTTTGGAAAACGATTACACCAAAGAAGAAATGAAAATGGTTTTGGAGACTCAAAAGATAATGCACGCCCCAGAGATTAAGGTCACTGCAACTACTGTACGGGTACCAGTATTCTATGGCCACAGCGAATCTGTAAATGTGGAATTTTTCAACAAAATTACCGCTAAAGAGGCCAGAGCCATTTTAAGTCAGGCTCCTGGCGTAAAGGTCCTGGATAACCCCAGGGAAAATATTTATCCTCTGGCTATCTATGCTGCTGGCGAGGATGACACCTTTGTGGGCAGGATTAGGGAAGACGATACTGTAGAGCATGGATTAAATATGTGGATAGTAGCTGATAACTTACGCAAAGGAGCTGCCTTAAATGCTGTGCAGATTGCAGAGCTACTTTTAATCAAAGAATTAATTAGAGTTCCTTAAAAGGAGTAAAAATTGAAAATTGCTACAGATAAGGAAGTACTGGATAAGTGGCTAAGTTATAAAAGGCCAGGAGAAGAAAATATCCTGGCCTTTTACGAGCATAGACTTGGTTTTGTAGTAAAAAACCCAAGGCTTATGCTCATTCCCCTAGATGACCACCTGGTGCACAGAGGAGATGGTGTTTTTGAAACCATGAAGTTTAAAAACAGAAAACTCTATTTATTAAAAGAACACCTAGAAAGGCTCAAAAGGTCGGCCAGCTCCATTTATTTAGATCCTCCCTGTGCCTGGGAAAGGATAGGGGAATTGATTTTAGAGGTGGCTGCTACCACCAGGGAAAAAGATGGCATAGTTTCTCTTTTTATGGGGCGGGGCCCAGGAGGTTTTACTACTGATTTTAGGGAATGTCCTGAGTCCAGTTTGTATATAGTGGTACGCAGATACCCTTATAAACCTGAAAGTTTCTGGGAAAAGGGTGTAACTGCTTTTCGGGCTGAGACTCCAGCCAAGCAGTGTTATCTGGCCAGGGTAAAGACCGTGGACTATCTTCCCAATGTATTGATGAAACGGGAAGCTATTTTAAAGGGTTATGATTTTCCCTTATGTTTTGATGAAAAGGGCTTTTTAGCTGAGGGCTCTACTGAAAATGTGATTATGGTCAGTGAGCAGGGAGAAATCGTAGTGCCAGAGCTCAGTAATGCCCTGGCTGGCACCACTATGATGCGGGCCTTAGAGCTTTTAAAGGCAGAGCATCCCATTATTTTTCGGCCCATTCGGGAAGAAGAGCTTTATGCAGCCAGAG
Organism: Desulfonauticus sp. 38_4375; assembly: GCA_001507915.1. GTDB lineage: Bacteria > Desulfobacterota > Desulfovibrionia > Desulfovibrionales > Desulfonatronovibrionaceae > Desulfonauticus. The sequence continues at coordinate 22,976 of LGER01000004.1, forward strand.
AGATTATCCTTTTGGGTACCACTCTGGATGCAGTAAGTGTGGTGCGTTTTAATGACAAACCTGTTTTTGATGTACGACCTGGTCCTTTGAGCAAAAAGATTCGCCAGCTTTTACTGGCAGACCAGGAAAGTTATGGAGTTCCCTTTTAATGGATTTTTCTGTAGTTCACCTGGATTTAGGTAAAGAATACAGAGGAGGGCAGCGCCAGGTCTTTTATCTCTTGAGTAGTCAGCTAGAAAGAGGGATAAAGGTTGCTTTAGCTGCCCGTAAGAATTCTTTCTTGTTGCTAAAAGTCCAGGAAGAACTTCCCCAGGTGCCTGTACTTGCCCTGGGTGGAGGAGAGTTCAACTGGTTGAGCGCATTCAAACTTGCTTCCTGGATAAAAAAAAACAACTGTACTTTTTTACACACCCATGAAGCCAGGGCCGTGGGTTTGAGTTTTTGGGTAAAAAAACTTTATCCTCAAATTCGCCTCATACACACCCGTAGAGTTTCCTATCCCTTTCGAAATTGGTGGAGCAAAAAAAAGTACACCCTGGCTGAAGCCTGGGTAGGCGTAAGTAAGGAAATCTGTGCCTACTTAAAACAACAGGGTTTACCTGCTTCCAGAATCTTTTCCATTCCCAGTGCCCTGGAGTTAAAGAGATATCCTCTGCGCCAGAAAGAACTGTCCTCACCTGTAATACTGGGTATTATTGGCGCTTTGTCTTCCCAAAAGGGACATGAACTTGTTTTGCCCTATTTAAAGCACCTTCCCTTTGCTTATCGCTTGCTAATAGTAGGAGAGGGAGAGTTGCGCCCCAGACTGGAAGCCCAGGTGCGTCTTTTGGGGTTAGAGGAGCAGGTTCGCTTCCTGGGGTTTAGGGAGAGCAATAAGATTTTGCCCAAACTGGATGTGCTTTTGGTCCCCTCTAAAGATGGAGAAGGAAGTAGTGGCACCATAAAGGAGGCCTGGGCTAGCAAGGTACCAGTGATTGCCTCTGACTTAAGAGCCAACCTGGAACTCATTGAGCCAGGGGTAAATGGCCTTATTTTTAAACTGAGCCAGCCTGAGACTTTGGTTGAAGAACTGGTAAAGTTAATTGAAGACGACGACCTGTACTTTCGTTTGACCCAAACGGGTTTTAAAGAGGTTTTGAACTTTCAGGTGGATAAAATGGAAGCAAAATACTTCCAACTCTATACCTATCTTCTAGCAGAAGGTTAAGGCCACGGTTTAAAAAATTTAAGAATTGAGAAGCGCATCAATAGCAGTAAAGAGTTTGCGCAGGGAAAAAGGCTTCTGGAGGTAAATGAATTCTCTTGGATTTAACTCCTGAATGAGTTCTTCTTTTTCTGGATAGCCACTGGTAAAAATAGTTTTTATGCGTCTTCTCTTTAGGGCCCAGGCAATGAATTCCAAGGCATTGCCGTCTTTAAGCATAATGTCGCTGATAATAAGCCCCAGTTCCTTTTCCTTTTCTTTAAAAATTCTTTTGGCTTCGCTGATAGAAGAAGCAGTGTAAACGGAAAAGTTTTTCTCCCTTAAGGCTTCTGCGGTAGCTTCCCGAATAATATCTTCATCTTCTAAAAGTAGCAGGGGACATTCTCGCAAAGCTAATACTTCTTCTTCCTTGTCCTGGGAAGCAGTAGAAACGCTTGTGGGGTCAGCTTTAAAGTAAAGTTTAAAAGTGGTTCCTTGATTGGGCCTGCTTTCCACTTCAATAAGGCCTTGGTGTTGATAGACTATTTTGGAAACCATAGCCAGGCCCAGGCCTGTGCCCTTGCCTTTTTTCTTGGTGGTAAAAAAGGGTTCAAAAATGCGCTCTTTAATCTCTTCTGGAATGCCCTGGCCTGTATCCTTGACCATGAGCAATACCTGGTCTTGAAGAGGAGAATTGTTTTCCGTGCTTAAGTGGATGTTGCGGGTAATTAAGGTGATTTCTCCTCCTTGGGGCATGGCATCTCTGGCATTGATGAGCAGGTTCATAACCACCTGTTCCAGCTGGTTGCTATTGCCCCAGATAGACCAGAGTCCAGGCTGAAAGTCAGTTTTAAAAGTGATATTTTCGCCCAGGAGGTTTTGCACCATGTTTAAGACATTGGTACACAGCTGGTTCAGGTTGATACTGGTTTTGGGTTCCAGTTCTTCTGGGCGGGAAAAGTTTAAAAGCTGGCGGGTAAGCAGGGAGGCTCTATCTATGGCCTTGAGACTTCTTTCCAGGTATTTAATGTTCTCAGGGTTTACGAGTTTTTGCAGGCATATTTCCAGATTGGTTTTCAGGGCAGTTAAAATATTATTGAAATCATGGGCCAGGCCACTGGTGAGACTGTCTATAACCTGGAGTTTTTGAGCCTGTAAGAGTTGTTGTTCGGTTTGTTTTTGGGAAGTGATATCCCGCACAATGGCAATAACTTCTTTATTGCTTATCCTAACCAGCCTGGCTTCAAAGAATTTGTTTTGCTTGTTCTGCTTGATTTGGTATTCAAAGCTATAGGGAGAGTGTTTTTTTACTTCTTCTAAGGCATTTTCAAAAAGTTTATTCACCCCTTGCACTGGAATGGTTTGAATTTTTTTCCCTAAAAGTTTATGGGGTGGCAGCAGAAAATGGGCAGAAACACTGCCCTTTATATCCAGGATTGTGCCTGTAAAATCCAGGCGAAAAATAATATCTGGAAAGGATTGAAAAATGGCCATGAGATTGGTGTTGGCTTCCTGGAGTTCTTTGGAGCTTAGAGCCAGGGCATTTTCTATAAGATACCTATCTTCTTCAAATTGATAATAGGTTTCATTGATGCGTTTAAGCAAGTCTAAACAGGGGCTTTGTTCTGGTACTTCTTTTAAAATTTTTTTATCTGTCTTAAAAGTAGAGGGTGCCAGGGTTTAGTTTCCATTTATTTTTCTCTTAATACAGTAATGGTCATGGTTTCGTTGTGTAATTCACAACAGGATTGAGTCTTGAGCGGAGCAATTTCTCCATAGGAATAAAAACCAATAAAATTCTTATGTCCTAAAACCTCCTCTACTGCTTCCAGCTTTTCCTCAATCCTTTCTTTTAAAACAAGTTTTCTTCCAATACAACTGATTAAAATGGCCAATTCTGAATTTTTTTGTTTAGCTCCAGTAGCAGCCATACTTGCCCCTTCTAAAAGGTTATCATGACTGGCTCGCATTAGTTGCACATAACTTCCTTCAGGAATGTCACCTGCAAATATTAGACTCTTTTCCTTTTTATCTATTCCTATAATGGAGCGCACCAGTATTTTTTGCTCTCCTTTAATGAGTGCCAGGGGAAAATAAAGGGCAGAAGATGGTAGCTCCTGGGCGTATTTTCCTAAATAAGTACTATAAAGGTCCAGGGCCACAGTATTATCCAGGGTATATAAAATATTGTCTTTACTTTTAGTAACTAGTCGTACCGGGCCAAAGGGAATAAATCCACCTGCAGAGCCGCAGGTGATAGAAAGGTTATTTCCATATAGACCCAGACCCAAAATAAAGTTGTCTTGGATTTTCTGGTCATAGACCAGGAGGGTTTGCTCAAAGCGGGTACAATCTCCAGCAAGGCCTCCGCTTATGTTGATAGAAGGGGGCAAATCTTCTTTTAACCCTTCTAAAAGTTGACTGGCGTTAATATTTAGGCCCTTGCTTAAGAGAAAAATGTGTTTAAGCTGGGAGTTAAGCAGTTTTTTTTGAAGGGCTAGCCCAGCCTCATAGCTGGAATTAAAGTCGTCTAAATTGACCTTGACCAGTTTAAACTCAGTCTTTTCAAAAGAAATGGCTGCACTCACCAGAGAAGATTCTTTGACCTGGGTCTTATAGATTTCTCCAGCAGTAGAGCAGCCCATGATTCTGGCCTGAGGATAGTGCTGGATTAAAAATTCCACTCCCTTTTGGGCCAGAAGTTCCCGCTCGCCAAAAATTAGGACCAAACTCGCCTGCTTGAGCTTGGGAGTTTGGCTGGGGATGAGTTCCTGGTTCCAGGCAATAATTTCGCTTTTCATGATTTTAGGTAAGTAAGGATATTTTTGATGTATTTGTCTATTTTATCTATATTGGCCTTATCCTCTGCACTATTGGCCAAAAAAACAATAGCCAGGGTAGGTTTATTGTCTTCCAGAAAAAACCTTTTTATCTGGCCTTTAATCGCAATATCTTCTTTATTGGGCAGGGAAAATTTGAGCTCTACTTCATCTTCTGGGCTTAACTTATTTTTATCCCCTTCTTCCTTTAAAAGAAAAGCTGCTCCACCTCTGCTTAAGTTGAGCAAAACGCCTTCTATTTCCTTTTCTTTTTTTAAGCTGGCAGGAAAAAAACAATTTACCCTGGGCACCTTGCGAAGATTGAGGGCATCTATTTTAAAGGGCTCTCTTAAAAAGAGCATTCCCGTGGGTTTAAAGGTAAAATAAAAGGGAGTGGTAATACAGGAATAGATTTCTCCATCTACCAGCAGGCGCAAAGTAAGGTCTGGTTCAGCCTGTAAGATTCTTTTTATGCCCGCAAAAGGGGGCAAAGTGGTGAGTAAGAAATTATCTGGATACCAGCCCAGGTAAAGGGTCTTGATAGTGCCTTTGGTGGGTATTTCAATTAAAATTCTATCGCCAGGAGTGATTCTCTTTAGGACAGAGTAGAGTTTTTGTTTTTCTTTTTCCAGATTTCCCAGCATATTTTTGGTCTTAAAGGTTAAGGTTAAAGCTTATGTTCCGTCCCTTTTTTTTAGCTTCATAAAGGGCTTTGTCTGCTAGGTCAATGAGTTCGTGTAAATCTGTAAAACTGTGTTTTAGGGTAGCTACCCCCACACTTACCGTAATGCTTAAAGCCAGGCTGGGACTTAAGTGAAAAGGCTGGTTGGCGATGTTTTCCCGTATGCGCTCAGCCACGAGCATGGCTCCTTTGGCATCTGTTTCTGGGAGCAAGATTACGAACTCTTCTCCACCATAACGGGCAGCAATGTCCACATCTCGAATGGAGTCCAGGATTCTGCGGGCGGTGCGAATGAGCACCTGGTCTCCAATGGAGTGGCCATAGACATCGTTGACTTTTTTGAAATAATCCAGATCCAGCATGAGTAGACTAAGAGGCCATCTGTGTCTTCTGGAGCGAAGTAGTTCCCTTTGGCCCTGTTTTAAAAAATAACGGCGGTTAAAAAGTCCGGTTAGGGGGTCAGTAATGGCTTCTTTTTCCAAAAGTAAGGACAGGGTCCTGGTCTTTAAAAGGGTTTTTACCCTGGCTAAAAGTTCCAGGTGCTCTATGGGCGTGGTGAGGAGTTCGTCTATTTCGTGGAAAAGATGGTTTTGATAAGAGCGAAGGTTTTTTTTGGTGGTAAGGAGTAAAGAGGGTAAGAATAGGGGGTGGACCTGGTTTTTTAGTTTGCGAATTTCTTCCTGGTAAGCTCGAAACCCAGGTCCATCTACTATAAGCAAGTCCTGTTCTGGAGGGAAGTGGTCGTTTAGGAGAAACACCTGGTAGTGCTGGGATAGATACTCTCGCAAAAGTTTTTTGTTTTGCTCGTTTTTTAACATTAAAAGGATTTTTTCCATAAGCTACCTTATTGTCCCAGAATAGTTTGTACCAGAGTTAAGAGTTGTTTAGGAGAAAGGGGTTTTATCAGTACCCCTCTGGCTCCTTCTTTTATGCTGGTGGCATCTAGCTTGTCAGTGCGGGTAGCAGAAATGAGCACAAAGGGGATGTCCCTGGACCTTAATTCCTGGCAGTAGGACCAGATGTTGTTGTCAAAACCACTTATGTCCAGCAAGGCTACTCCCATGTCCTCATCCTGGAGGAAGCTTTCCAGGTCTTTGTAGTTAGCTGCCAGGCAGGAAGTTATCCCGTGCTGGTGGAAAAATTGAGACATAAGCTCCAGGTTTTTTTGGTTTTTGTTGAGGATGAGCACCTTTTTCATTACTTCTCCTCCTTCCTGAACACTGGAGTGCCACTTAAAATATTCTGGAGGTTGTTTAGTGGCTCGCCTACTTTAATGCCATAGCGGGTAATTACAAATTCGCGCAGGGTCTTTTCAAAATCCCCCAGGCGTTTTTTGAGTACACCAATGGCTTTTCTCATGGCTCCTTCTATTTCCAGGTAGCGCAAGAAGATAACATTATCTGCCAGATAGCTGATGTCAAAACTGGAAATGGTAAAGTCTCCAGTGATGTTTTTCACTTCACTGGGCAGTAATACTGTAACTCCCATCTGGGTGAGGTACTTGCACACAGCATGCAACTCAGAGATAAGCTCTTTGCCACGAATGGACTGGCTATAACCAGAGGTGGAGTCAATCATTACCACTTTGGTCTTGTTCTTTTCCACATCCTTACGGAGCATATCTGCAAAGGCGTCTGGAGTGTAAATTTGAGGCTCTATCTTTTTAATTTCCAGGGTGCCTTTTTCCATCATATAACTTGCTGCTATGTTTACCTGTTCACACCGACGGATAATCTTTTCTTTGGTTTCCTCAAAGGTATAGACCACAGACCTTTCTCCCCTACCTGCAGTTTCCTTGATAAACTGCATGCCCAAAGTGGTCTTACCCACTCCAGAAGGTCCGCTTAAAAGGGTTACGGTGCCTCTTTCAATGCCACCCATTAACAATTCGTCTATTTCTGGGACTCCAAAGGACAGAGTGTCAAAGGTGGGTGGGGTTAGGTAGCTTTCTTCTAAAGTGATTCTGGGATAGATGAGTACGCCCTGGTTTTCCTTTATGTCCATGGAGTGTTTACCTGCTATAAAGTCCGAGCCCCTGAACTTGCTTACCAAAAGATAGCGGTCCTGGTCTTGCACCAGGATTTCCAGAATGCCATCACTTAAAAAACGCAAGTCATCATCTGGAGCATCTGGGCTGGCTTCAGAGGTAAAGAGTACAGTAGCCCCGCTTTCAGCTAAAAAACGCAAAAAGGACAAAACCTGTTTTCTAAACTGAAAAACATCTGGAGCCAGATATCTAAACTGGGTCATGGAGTCTATAACCACTCTGGTGGGTTTTAGCTTTTCCACCCTTTCTTGAATGGCCTTAGTGGTGGGTTACCTTTCCACTTCTGCCGGGGAAAAGATGTCATAGCTTTCCATTTGCGTAAAATAGGAAGACTCAGGGCTTAAGTCCAGAAAATCTACCTTTTTTAGCTGCAGGCCCAGATTTTGGGCATTTTCCCGAATTTGTTCCTCTTTTTCTCCCAGACTGATAAAAAGGCAATTTTCCTTGTGTTTGCTGCCTTCTTCTAAAAAGTGCAGCCCCAGGGTGGTCTTGCCACTTCCAGGCCCTCCAGCGATAAGATAGGCCCTTTTTGCAATAAATCCGCCCTTTAAAATTTTATCCAGACCTTCAATACCTGAAGAGAGTTTTTGCATAAACCTCCTCCTTTAATTTATTTTGGTCTTTAGAATAAACCAAAAGGGAAAAATTTGTCAAAGAAAAATGAGAAGTTGAATAGTATTTTTTTTATTTTGGCCCTGGTAGGTTAATTTTTTTTATACCTTAAGTTTAAAAATAGTCAGGATACTACTATTTTAGAAGGTGAAAAAAAACAAAAAAGTGGTTGCTAAAAGATTTTTTTTAGTTAAAAAAAGATATAACTTTTTAGTATATTTTCGAGGTAAAGTCATGGATGGGGATGTGTTGGTTATTTATGGCAAGATATTTAAGGCCCTAGGGGAAAAAATGGAGGTCTTGATTGGCGAAAGTGCTTCCATTTCTGTGCTTCGAGCTTCCTGGCGACTGGTAAAAAAGGAATACCCCTTTTTAGCCCATCTTAATCCTTCTTCTCTGGACTTAGGGGTGTTTAAAACTACAGAGGTTGCTTCTGAAGAGCTGGAAAAAGGACTACAGGAGTTTTTAAATACGGTGCTGGAGTTGTTTTCTGACCTGGTAGGAGGAATTTTAACCCAAAAATTAGAAGAAGTACTTTTGAAGTGTAAAGAGGAAAAGTAAAGATGTCTGAGCTTAAGTTAAATCCTACTTGTATTCCTCTTTTGGACCACTTTTTACAAGGAGGAATTCCTGCTTATTCTTTAAATGTAGTAGCAGGATTGCCAGGGGCTGGAAAAACCATTTTTGTCCAGAATTTGGTTTTTAATTACCTTAAAAAACATCCTGGGGCCACTGCCCTTTACTTCTCCACCATTTCTGAGCCCACCTTAAAAATAGTGCGCTACTTATCTACCTTTAGCTTTTTTGACGCAGATATTTTTGGAGAAAGGGTGTTTTACTTTGATTTACATGAATATGTGGTCAAGCACACTTTAAATGCAGTTTCTGATTTTATCTGGAAAAAAGTAGAGGAAAAGGAGCCTTCCCTCTTGGTGATAGATTCCTTTAAGGCCATTAGCGATATGGTGCGCAATGAACCTGCCTTTAGACTCTTTTGTTATAACCTGTCCATGCGTTTGGCTACTTCCAGGTGTACTAGCTTTTTGGTAGGTGAATACTCCAGAAGGGATATGGAGCAGGATTCTGAATTTGCCGTGGCAGACGGCATCTTCTATTTGGACCGCAGTACAGACAAGGTAATCAGAAACCTGGAAGTGCATAAGTTAAGAGGCCAAAAGGTCTCTCTTGCTCCTTTGCCCTATACTATCTCCAGTGAAGGGATTCGGATTCTGGGCTGGGGCTATAATCTGGAAGCAGAGGAAAAACAACCCCTGGGACTGGGTAAAAAGGAAAAGACGAACATTTCTGGTCTGGATAAAATCCTGGAAGGTGGGTTTAGAAAAGGGCAAGGAGTGCTTATTTCAGGCACTTCTGGAAGTGGCAAGACCTCTTTTAGTTTAAATCTGGCCTATCACTACGCCCTGCAGGGGAAAAAAGTGGTTTATTATTCCTTTGAAGAAGCTCCAGAAGTGTTTGAAGGCTTTTTAGCCCAGGTGGGGCTGGATTATGGGCAGGTAAAGGACAACCTTGTTTTTAAGCACAGGTACTTGAGTCAACTGGTTTTAGAAGAAGAAATGCTTAACTTACAGGAGATTTTAACGGGTAAGGAAGTGGATGTGCTTTTTGTGGATTCCTTATCCATGCTCTTACATTCAGTGAAAGACTCTTCAGAAATCAGGACCTTTTGTTATTATTTGCAAAAATGTCTTTATGAGCAGGGAAAATTGGGCTTTTTTACCAGTGATATTCATTTTGGGCGCAATGATTTATCCCGGAGTGGAGTGGAAGAGACCATCTTTGATGTGGTAATCCATCTGAGTTTGTCCAATGGTTCGGGATTAAGAAAGCACTTTCTGGAAGTTTACAAGTATCGGGGCGGTTATGCCAAAAAGGGTATTTTTCGCTGGACCTTGGCTGAGAACAAAGGGCTCAGGATTTTTGATTTTACAGTGCCCTTGAGGCTGCCTGCACCTCCTCAAAACAAATTTTTCCTTTCCCAGTGGACTATCTCCTATCCCAGGCTTATCGTGGCCAAAATAGAATCCAAACTACTTGGCCTGCAGGTAGGGGCAAAGTTTTTGGCTGAAGGCCTGGAAAACGGAGAAGATATTTATCTTTTGGGCTTTTTTGAAGAAGAAGACAGGGTAAAGCAGGATTTGTCTTCCTTTGGTTTGCCGGATTCAGCTCAACTAAAGTTTTTAGGCCCCCTGTATAGATTTAATCAAGACCCAGAGGTCCTGTGTTTTGAACTGTTGAAATGCTTAAACGAACAAAATAAACCTGCCAGGGTTTTTATCCCCTTGCTTCCAGAGATGTTTTCTCTTTCCAGGGCCTGGCTTAAGTGGTTAAATCCCTTTTTGCAAAGTAAAGGAGTGGTGTTGTGGATAAACTTTTTGTCTGAGCAAAAACTGGCCCTTTGGCCCGGGCTTGCTGATTTGGTGTTGTCTGTAAAGAAAAGAACCGAAAATTTAATATTGAAAAATTTGGATAGAGAAGAAACCCTGGAGCTTAGTAGTTAGTTGTATGGTGGAGTATCCAGAAAGTTTTAGCAAACTTATTTTTGGTTTACATGCTTTAACCCGCAAGCTCATTGCTTCCTTAGACTATGAAAATTTTCTGCTTCAGTTGATAAAGTTTGTATTAAAAGAAGGAAAAGGAGATGTAGTTGTTGCTTTTTTAGAAGAGAAGCAGGATTATCTTTATTTTTCTTCTAGAGGTGATATAGATAAAAGGGTAGAACAAGAAATACTTACCAAAATAAAGTCCCTTTACTTTAAGTTAAAAAATAAAAAAATAAGCGTAGAGCTAAAAAAGGATATTTTACACCTTACAGGTAGTAAAATTGAAAAGATAGAAAGTAATTTTTTCCTTCCTCTTTTTGGAAAGGAAAAAGGGGAAATTATAGGACTTATTTATTTTGGGGCGCAGGAAAAAAATGCCTTTGACCCTGAGGATATCCAGTTTTATTATGCCCTGGCTGAGCATACTTCCTTTGCCCTGAGTTTACTAAAGGACCTTTTGGATGAAGAAAGCAAGAGGTTAAAGGTAATCTTTAGCGAGCTTCCCTATGGAATGGTTTTATTTGAAGAGGGAGGCAAGATAATCGTGAACAATGAATTGGGGGAAAAGCTTTTAACCCTTTTTTGCAAAAGGGACATGGAAAAGTGTTATCAGTCCATTGGCCCCTATTCCTGGGATTTTTTGCTGTCCAGGGGAGAGCAGGGAGTAGAGCTGGAAGCAGAAGAAAAGGTTTTTGTCAGGATAAAGTGTAAAGAGGTTATCTATCGTCAAAAAAAAGCCTATCTGGTGGTTCTGGAAGATATCTCCAGGGCCAAGGAAGTGGAAAAGCAGATGATAGGCCAGGAAAGGCTGGCTGCCGTGGGTAAACTTGCAGCTGGAATTGCCCATGATTTTAACAATATTTTAAATATTATCATGGGTTATGCTGAGTTGGTAAAAAGGGATAGCAACCTTTCCTCCAAATCTTATGAACGCTTAAATGTTTTAGTAGAGCAAAGTGAAAGGGCTGCTGCTCTTATTCGCCAGATTTTAGATTTTAGCCGCAAGAGTATGTTAAACAGGTCTTTGCTTTCTTTGGTTTCTTTTATCAAAGAACAGGTCAAATTTTTCCAACGCATTTTTCCAGCTAATATTCAGTTTAAGCTGCAAATCCTGGAAGAAAACCTGATTGTCAAGGCAGATCTGGCTTCTTTGCAACAGGTGATTAACAATATTGTGATTAACTCTCGGGACGCCATGCCTGAAGGGGGAACAATTACCATTACTTTAGACAGAGTAGAAACTACTGACCAGGAGAGATTACATTATATTATGCCTGGGGGTAAGTGGGCTAAGATAGAGATAATGGATACAGGTAAAGGTATCCCTCAAGAGGTGTTACCCCACATCTTTGAACCCTTTTTTACCACCAAAGAAGTGGGGCAGGGTACAGGACTGGGACTGGCTCAGGCCTATGGAGTGATTAAGCAACACGATGGTTTTATTTTTGCCCGCAGCAAAGAGGGGCAGGGCACAGTAATGACCATATATCTTCCTTTGTATGAAAAAAAAGAGCCCAGGTCAGAGGAATTAAAAGAAGAAGCCATTATTCAGGGGCAGGGTGAACTGGTTTTGGTGGTGGATGATGACCCGGATTTTTTGGATTTTTTAGCCTTGCTTTTAAAAGACCTCAATTTTGAAACCATTACAGCTCAGGATGCTACCGAAGCTATGGACAAGTTTTTGCGCTATCAAAAGCAGATTAGCCTGGTGATAAGCGACTTGGTTTTACCGGACCAAAGCGGGCTTGATTTTTTGTCCAAAGTTCTTTTGCTTAAACCAGACTTAAAGACCCTACTTATCTCTGGCTATGCCTCGCCAGAAATAAAAGACCCTGAACTAAAGGAAAAAATTTATTTTCTAAGCAAGCCCTTTGGCCTTAAAACTATCTCTTTTGTTCTTAGGAAAATTTTGCTAAACCCCTAGGCATGTCCAAGCGCACTAAAAAAATCTGGGTAGGTTGGGTAAGTATTGGAGGGGATAGCCCCATTCGGGTGCAGTCCATGACCAATACAGATACCAGGGATGTGGCTTCCACTGTCAGGCAGATTTTAGAGCTGGAAGAAGTGGGTTGTGAACTGGTCAGAGTGGCAGTGGTGGATAAAGAAGCTGCTCAAAAACTTGCTTTAATAAAAAAACAGATAAACATTCCTCTGATTGCAGATATTCACTTTGACTATAGGCTGGCCTTAATGGCCCTGGAGCAAGGAGTAGATGGCCTTAGATTAAATCCAGGTAATATTGGAGGAGAGGATAAGGTCGATAAGGTAGTAGAAAGGGCCAAAGAGTATAAAGTGCCCATTCGCATTGGGGTAAATGCTGGCTCTTTGGAAAAGGACTTGCTCCAACAATATGGCCCTACACCTGAGGCCATGGTCAAAAGCGCCCTAAGGCATGTAAAACTTTTAGAAGAAAGGGATTTTAGAGAAATCAAGATTTCTTTAAAGGCCTCTTCTGTGCTCAAAACCATAAAGGCTTACCAGCTTTTAGCCAGAAAAGTGGATTATCCCTTGCATATTGGCATTACTGAAGCAGGCACCTTGCTCAGGGGGACAGTTAAATCTTCTGTTGGACTGGGCATTTTACTGTATGAGGGTATTGGCGACACCTTAAGGGTCTCCCTAACAGACTCGCCAGTAAAGGAAGTCCAGGTGGCCTGGGAAATTTTAAGGTCTCTGGAACTTAGGAGCAGAGGGCCTGAAATTATTGCCTGTCCTACCTGTGGGAGAACAGAGATTGATTTAATCAAACTGGCCCAGGAGGTAGAAGAGGCCTTAAGGGGAGTGAAGGAAGTTTTTACCGTGGCAGTGATGGGTTGTGTGGTCAATGGGCCTGGAGAAGCCAAAGAAGCAGATATTGGACTGGCAGGCGGAAAAGACCTTGGTATTATTTTTGTTAAGGGTAAGGTGAAAAAAAAGGTAAAGGGCAGAGAAAACTTGCTCAAGAGTTTTTTAGAAGAAGTGGAGATTTTTCTGCAGGAAAGAAAAAAGGAGGGCTAGATGTTTTCTAAAATGAAGTTTACCACCAAATTATATGTTTCTGTCGCTTGTTGCCTCTTTTTTAGTATAGTCATTTTGACTTTATTCTCCGTGTATAAATCCAAAAATTCTTTATTGTCCCTGGGAAAGGACTCTGTTGCCAGTACAGGTGAGGCTATTTATCATACAGCTCATATGTTACATGGTATTTTACAGGATAAACTAAAAGAAGACTTAAAGATTATGGAGCAGGAAATAGAAAATATTGGTAGTTTTTATCTGGATAAAAATAACCTGATAAATACTACTATTGTAAATCAAGTAAGCAAAGAAAAAGAAGAAGTTAGCATTCCTGCCCTGGTTCTGGGAGGCAAAATTGTTTTTAACAATTTTGAACTGGTAGATAAAGTCAAGGAAATGGTTGGAGGTACTGCTACCATTTTTCAGGTATTGCCTGGAAAATTACTTCGAGTTTCGACCAATGTGTTAAAACTGGATGGAAGCAGGGCTGTGGGTACTTATATTCCAGATACCAGTCCAGTGTATAAAACCGTAATGGCTGGAAAAACCTATTATGGCAAGGCCTTTGTGGTCAATGATTGGTATCTAACTGCCTATAAACCCATGAAAGATGCTCTGGGAAACATTGTGTCTGTAATTTATGTGGGCGTAAAAATACTTTCTCCTGAGTTCAAGCAATTTTTAGCCCAGACCAAAGCAGCTGGAGTGGGTTATTGTTTTATCTATGATAGCACGGGACAATTCCTTTACCATCCCAATCCAGAGGTGTTGAAGAAAAATATTTTTCAGCTTCCTGGCGACATTGGAGAGGCTTATAAAAAGGCCAGGGATAAAGATTTTGTCAATTATACCTGGCAAGGAGAGAAAAAGGTTTCTTATGTGCGTTATTTTGAACCCTGGGATTGGTATTTTGGAGTGGGACTTACGGAAAAACAAATGATTAAAGGCCTGGATGTGGAACTTTTAGGGAAAAACTTGCTCGAAGGAATTGTTTTACTGGGTGTAAGTATCCTGGTTGTATTTGTGATTATTCGTTTTATCAATAAGAGCTTAATGCAGGTAGCTGCTTTAAGTGAAAAGGTAGCTCAAGGAGATTATAGAGTTAGTTTTAGTTATGCAGCCAATGATGCTATTGGTATTTTGGTCAATTCCTTTAACACCCTGGTAAAGCATACTAAAGATATGTTAAGGGAGATAATTGAGGGTACTGAACAGGTCTCTTTGGCTTCTTCAGAAGTAAATCAGGTGGCCAGGGAAGTTGCTGACAGTTCAAAAGAGATGAAACAAAAGGCCAATAAGGTAACAGAAGCTACGGCTGAAAATGTGGACAATCTCAATTCTGTTTCTGCAGCCATGGAACAACTGGCAACCAATGCCAATACCATTGCCTCTGCTGCCGAGGAAATGAGCGCAACTATTACGGAAATAGCTTCCAATACAGAAAAGGCCAAGGAAATTACTTCTTCGGCGGTAAGTAAAGCTGGAGTGGTTTCCAGCAAGGTGAATGAACTGGGAGGTGCTGCTGCAGAGATTAGTTCTGTGACTGAAACCATTGCCGCTATTTCTTCGCAGACCAATTTACTGGCCTTAAATGCGACCATAGAAGCAGCCAGGGCAGGAGAAGCAGGCAAGGGCTTTGCAGTGGTGGCCAATGAAATCAAAGAACTGGCCCAGCAAACCGCCAAGGCCACAGAAGATATTAAGGAAAAGGTCCAGGGGATTCAGGGAGCCACTGATATTACAGTCAAGGAAATAGAAGAGATAACCACTATTATTGCCGAGATGGACCAGATAGTTTCCACCATTGCTGCTGCCATTGAAGAGCAATCAGTTACTACCAGGGACATTGCTGATAATGTAGGACAGGTTTCCATGGCTGTGGGAGAATCCAATGAGAGCTTATCCAGGGTGGTTGAGCAAACCAGGGAAGTACAGGCAGAAGTGGAAGGCGTGGCCACAACTTCTGATGATTTGAGTAGAAACAGTGGCAGTTTAGAACAAAGTGCCAAAGACCTTGCTTCTTTATCTGCGAGATTAAAGGAATTGGTGAGCAGGTTTAAGATAGATTAAATAGTAAAGGTGTTTACAGGCAAATAAGGAACCGATAGCTTATCTATCGGTTCTTTATTTTTTATTAAAAGAGGGAAAAATGAACATACTTTGTTTGGACATTGGCAGTGGTACTCAAGATGTGCTTTATTATTTTCCAGATAGAGAGATAGAGAATTGTCCCAAATTTATTTTACCTTCACCAGCTCTGAATCTGGCCAGGCGAATAGAAAAACTAACCCAACAGAAAAAAAATATCTATCTTTACGGGCAAAATATGGGAGGAGGATTTAAGTTTGCTTTAAAAAAACATTTACAGGCAGGTCTAAAAGTAGCAGTAGAAAAAAACTCCTATTTTGCCCTGGGTGATGACCTGGAAAAGGTCAAAGCTTTGGGCGTAGATATGGTAGAAAGGGCGCCTTTAGGATATGTACCTGTATTTTTAAGCGATTTTGCCTATGATTTCTGGCAGGCTTTTTTAAAAGTAGTGGACCTGGAGTATCCAGACTTGATTTTGGCAGCAGTGCAGGACCATGGATTTTTCCCCAACTATAGCAATAGAAAAGGCAGGTTTGAACTCTGGATGAAGTTTTTAAAGGCAGGTGGTAATATCTATGATTTACTTTACCAGACTCCACCCAAAGAGTTTACCAGGCTTAAAGCCCTAAAGGATGCAGTGGGCAGTGGCCTGGTGGCAGATACAGGCGCAGTGGCCCTGTTAGGTGCCCTGTTTGTGCCGGAAGTGGAGAAAAAACAGGAAAAGGAGCCCATTTGTCTGGTCAATGTGGGCAATAGTCATATTTTGGCCTTTTTATTGTTTCAAAATAAGGTTCTGGGGATTTATGAGCATCATACTGGATTGCTTACACCCGAAAAGTTCTGGAAGCAGCTTACCAGCTTTAGTTGGGGCGAGCTTTCCAATGAAGAAGTTTTTGCTGATGAGGGACATGGTTGTGTGCATTTGGGAGAAAGGATAAAAAATCCACCTGTATATGTGCTTGGACCTAAAAGGAGTTTGCTGGCCAGTTTTCCGGTAGAGTTTTTGGCTCCAGGTGGGGATATGATGCTTGCTGGTTGCTTTGGCTTGCTCAAGGCTTATTTTAAAAAAAGAGAAGAATTAAGCTAAAGGGAAGAAGATAATGGAAACATATACTCTGGTTCGTCCAGAACACTTAAACCACTACGGTTATCTTTTTGGGGGCGTAATGCTCAAGTGGGTAGATGAGCTGGCCTGGCTGGCTGCTTCCAGGGAGTATGCTGGTTGTCCCCTGGTGACTGTAGGCATGGATGAAATTCGATTTAAAAAAAGGGTGGCAAGTGGCTCTATTTTGCGTTTTGTTATTGAAAAGCTTAAGCAGGGCAGAACTTCTGTTACCTATGAGGTAAAGGTTTTTGCTGATGCTCCAGGAGCGAAAGAGGAAGAGTTTGTCTTTGAAACCAGAGTCACTTTTGTACATGTAAATGAAAAAGGGGAAAAGACACCTTTGCCCCTGAAAAGGGAGAGTTTATGAAAACGGGAATAGCCCTGGGTGCTGGCGCTGCCAAAGGTTGGGCCCATATTGGAATTTTGGAGACCCTGGAAGAAGCAGGTATTTCTTTTGACTATGTAGCTGGGACCAGTATTGGAGCCCTGGTGGGCGCAGTTTATGCTGCTGGGGCCTTAAAGGAGTTTAAGCAAGACATCCTGGAAATGGACTGGAAAAAGGTCCTTTTTATGCTGGATTTGGTTTTTCCCCGCAATGGCTTACTTGACGGCAAAAAGGTGATTTCCTTTTTAAAAAAATACTTACCCCAGGAAAATATTGAGGATTTACCCGTGCCCTTTGCTGCTGTAAGTACTGACATTTACACAGGCAAGGAAATAGTCTTTACCAGAGGAAATCTCATTGAAGCGGTGAGGGCAAGCATTGCTGTGCCTGCTATTTTTACTCCAGTGGTAAAAGATAAGATGTGTTTGGTGGATGGAGGTCTGGTTAACCCTTTACCTGTAAGCGTGGTAAGGGAAATGGGCGCAGAGTTTGTTTTTGCCGTGAACTTAAACTATCGTACCAAAAGGTTTGACCTGGAAGAATACAAGGAAAAAAAAGAACCAAATGGTTTTAAAAATGAACTCTGGAATAGAATCAGTGATAAACTAAAAAAGAATTTGCCTAAATTTGACTTTCCTCTTTTAGAAGAGGTTAAAAGTTGGATTTTAAAGGTGGAAGAAACTCCCCATATTTTTGAGATTATGCAGACTTCTATTACTATTTTAGAGGAAAAATTAACAGATACCTTGCTAAAATTATACGCTCCAGATGTGTTGTTTAGGCCTCCTCTGGAAAAAATAAAATTTATGGACTTTCATAAGGGAAAGGAAGCCATTTCCATAGGTAAGAAAAACGCTCAGTCCTGGCTCAAAAAGGAAAAAAGTATTCTTTCTAAGTTACCTAAATAAGATTTCAAATTTTATTTTAAAATATTATTTCTCCTTCCAGTATCTTATTTTCCAAGAATACTTGTTGTTGAGTGGTATTTTTTAGGTTTACCTTTCCTTTAAAGGTGATATTTTCTCCAAACTTAAAATCTCCTTCAACCTTGATTTGACTGCAATTTTCTATTTTTACAGGAGAAGTAAAACGCTGCTCAAAGTCTTTGAAATTGGCGTAAAACTGTGGGTCCAGTTCAATAAGAGGCACGCATTTTTGTTTTTGATTAACTACAATATTGGCCTGCTCGTCTACCAAATAACAGTTGGAACGGATTAAAAGTAAATCACTGGTAGTTTTAACAGGAGAAAATCTGGTTCTGGGTACTACTAAAGCTTCTGCCCCATCAAAGGCAGAGATGGCTGAGCCAATAGCTGTTTCCAGTTGAATCACTCTGGGAGTGTTCTGGTCTTCAGGGTCTAAAGTCTTTTCATTGATAATGAGGTCCAGGGGCATGAGTTTGTGCCTGATAAACACTTCTCGTATTTTTTTCAGGTTGAGCCACAGGGAATTGGTATTAAAAAAAGAGTAGAGGTTGATATCCTGGAATTCTTCTTGTTCATTGCTGGGGCACTGGGCAACTTCCCGTAGAGCCAGGCGGTAATTTTTTAGAAGCCTGCAAAGGTGCCCTCCTTTTTTATCCAAAGCAGTCCTCTTGGTTACTTCCATAAGAAAGGAGAGCTTTTCTTCTACTAAATAGCCTAAAATTTCCGGGGCAATGGTTGCTCCCAGGTTGTCGCAATTGGAAACAAAGGCGTATTTATAGCCTTTTTCTAGGAGGGTATCCAGGAGTTTGGTGGTAACCAGGGCCGTGTAAAAATCTCCATGCCCTGGTGGATTCCACTCCAGGTTGGGATTGGCGGGATATTTTACAGGCGTTAAGTCCTTTTTCAGAATTCTAGGATATTTGTGCTGAACAAAGCTTGGGGGAAGCTCAGCTGGATTTAAGTCATCAGGCAAATATTTACTGCTTTCTTGATGAGTGTAAAAACTGTTCATAAAAATTAGGGGCAACTTTATGTTGTAGTGAGAACGCAAATTTTCTACTTGTTCCAGAATTATTTCTATAAAGTTTTTGTTGTTTTTGGCTTTAACCAGACCTTTAGGAATTTTTAAGCCCATACTCGTACCCACGCCCCCGTTTAATTTAAAAATCACCAGTTTTTTTAATTTTTTTTCACCTAGAGGGCGGTACTTTTTTATCTGGGAAAGGGTTTTAAGTTCACTTTCTTTAATGGGAAGGATTTCTTTTTTGGTAAGTTTACCTTGGCTTCCATAGAGCAATTGGGAAAAATAACACTTGAAAAGGTTAATTACAATGGGCGGCAGGTTGTGCGTTTCCATCTTAAGGGCAAAGGGTTTGAAATAAGTGGCCAGTTCTGTTCTGGGGTCAGTAATACAGTCCATTGAAGTCATTTTTTTCTCCTCTTAGAGCATTTTAGCTGGTTGTCCTGTAGAAGACAGTACAGCACTCCAATAGTTGGAATCTGGATTGAGTTTCCTTCTTTTTTGGGTAACTAAAGAAATGGGCAGGTAGATATAGCGGTCTTGGAGTTTGCTTACCAGCATGTTGGTGCGTCCGCTCATGCCTGCATGTACAGCGTGCTGGCCTAAAAACCCGCAATATACTCGGTCATTGGCATTGGCCGGAATAGAGCGAATGATATAGCTGGGGTCGATGTATTTTAAGGTATAGGGAATGTTTTTACTGGCAAAATATTTCTTTATTTCTTCCTTTATAACCTGGCAGATATCTCCTAGAATTCTATTGCCTGAAGCATCTGTGCCCAAGTCTTGGAAAAGTTCTTGGCCTGCACCTTCAGCAACTACAATTACAGCATGTCCGCGTTTTTTTAATCTTTTTTCTAAATTTACCAGAAGGCCATTTTCTCCATGCAGGCTAAAGGGTACTTCTGGGATGAGGACAAAGTTTACTTCCTTTAGGGCTAGAGTTGCCTGGGCAGCAATAAAACCAGATTCTCTACCCATGAGCTTGACTATGCCAATGCCGTTGGGAGCACCCATGGCTTCTGTATGGGCACAGCGAATGGCTTCAGTGGCCTTTTCCACTGCTGTGTCAAAACCAAAGGTTTTAGAGACCAGATGAATGTCGTTATCAATGGTTTTAGGTACACCAATTACGCCTATTTTTAAATTTCTCTTTTGTATTTCTTGGGCAATGGCCCTGGCTGCTTTCATGGTACCATCACCGCCAATCATAAATAAAATGTTTATATTTAACCTTTCCAGGCTATCTACAACTTCTTCTACTGGCTGATGGCCGCGAGAAGAGCCCAAAATGGTCCCTCCAAATTCGTGGATTTCGCTGACCGCCTCTGGAGTTAATTCTACCAACTCGTGTCCATACTGGGGAATAAGCCCCTGGAGTCCGTATTTTATGCCCACTACAGAGGCTACTTTGTAATTGTGATGGCAGGTCATCACAATGGAGCGAATTACATCGTTTATGCCTGGACACAGACCGCCACAGGTTACAATGGCGCACTTGGTTTTGGGAGCATCAAAGTAGATTTTTTCCCTTGGTCCTGCTTCTTCACAGATGATTTCTTCTGGTCCATTACCTTTTTCATCCAGGAGTTCTCTAGGAATGGATAGGGTTAATGTTTTGTTTGCAGTAATAAAGCGACAGTTTTGCAGAGGAGAAGGTATTTTCGCTGGTCCCAAAACTTCTACCAGGGCATTTAATTTCTTTTTTTGAGCCATGGTTTTCCTCCCAGGGGTTAAAATCTAACTTATTTAAATAAAGGGATTAAAAAAAAATAGCAAGGACTAAACAAAAGAAAGAGTTTTTTCTATTGACACCTTTAGCCAGGTGTTTAAAATTTTATAAAGTTTTTTGTTTAATTTTTTTTATAAGTTAAGAGGAGAGGTTGATAATGGCCAAACTTATTTTAAACCCCTGGTTAGAGCTACAGGATATGCGAGATGAGATTTTAAAACTCATGGAAGCCATAGAGGATGTTCCCTCCAAACAAAAGGAAAGGGATATTTATGGAGTGTGGAAGCCTGTAGCTGATGTTTACGAAGTAGAAGATGGTTTTGTAATTGAAATAGAAGTGCCAGGAATCAGCGAGGATAAGATTAACCTGGAATTAAAGGGCAGTGAACTTAGGATTTACGGAGAAAGGCGTCTGGAAAAGGATGTGAGTGGTAGTGAGTATCACCTGCTGGAACGCTCCTATGGACCTTTTGTCCGTAAGTTTACCCTGCCTGACTATGTGGAAAAGGATAAAATAAGCGCCAGGCTAAAAGATGGAGTCCTGGTTATTACTTTACCCAAGAAAAAAGACTTACAGCGTAATATTAAGATAGAAGTAAAATAGGAGGTGCAAAAGAAAAATGCGCAATCAACTAAAAACTCTTATTTTTCTTTCTTTACTTACTGGTCTTTTACTTCTGTTTGGTCAACTTATAGGAGGAAGACAGGGTTTAATTATTGCCTTTATCTTTTCTTTACTTATGAATGTGGGAAGTTATTGGTTTAGTGATAAACTGGTGCTGGCCATGTATGGGGCTAAAGAAGTGGCTTATGAGGATGCTCCTTTTTTACACCAGATAGTAGAAGAATTGGCCAGAAATGCAGGTATTCCCAAGCCTCGCATTTATATTACCCCTCAAGAAATACCCAATGCCTTTGCTACAGGTAGAAATCCCCAAAATGGAGTGGTGGCTGTAACTGAGGGTATTTTACGCTTGCTTTCTCCAGAAGAGTTAAAGGGAGTTTTGGCCCATGAAATAGGTCATATTAAAAATAGAGATATCTTGATTCAGACCATTGCTGCTACCATTGCTGGAGTTATTATGTTTGTGGCCAATATGGTGAAGTGGGCTGCTTTTTTGGGTTTTGGTGGAAGGGATGAAGAAGAAGGAAGTAATCCCATAGTAGCTTTGGTCCTGGCCATAATTGCTCCCATTGCAGCTACTTTGATTCAACTGGCTATTTCTCGTTCCAGAGAATATCTGGCAGATGAAACAGGTGCTAAATTAAGTGGCAATCCAGAGTACCTGGCCAGGGCTTTGGAAAAGCTGGATGCTTATTCCAGGGGCATGGTGGCAAGAGATATCAATCCAGCTACAGCCCATATGTTTATTGTCAATCCCTTAAGCGGAAGTAGCTTGCTGAACCTGTTTAGCACTCATCCACCCATTGCAGAGAGAGTAAGAAGACTCAGGGAAATGCGTTATGTTTAAACTTAGATTGGGGTTAATTGTTTTTCTGGGGATTTTGCAGTTTAGTACTCTGGTCTTAGCTAGGGAAAATCCTCGCCTTACTCCAGTGGTAAAAGCCATTGAAAAAACTGCTCCTGGAGTAGTGAATGTCTATACGCAAAAAATAGAGGAAAGGAGTTTTAATCCCTTTGACTCCTTTTTGGGCAACCCTTTTTGGGAGGAACTGTGGCCAGAGTTTAAGCAGAGGGTTCAAACCCAGAGCCTGGGCTCTGGGTTTATTGTGGATGCTAAAAATAGATATGTGTTAACCAATGCGCATGTAATAGAAGGTGGGACCAGTATTAAAGTTCGACTTTTGGACGGAAGAGAGTTTGAAGCAGATCTGGTGGGTTCTGACCCTGACTTTGACCTAGCTATTTTACGCTTAAAGGGAAAGGGAGAGATACCTCAGGTAACCCTGGGTAATTCTGAGGATATTCTCATTGGGGAAACAGTTATTGCCATTGGCAATCCCTATGGCTTTGGGCATACTGTAACTACAGGAGTGGTTTCAGCTTTAAAGCGCAGTATTCGTACCCAGGAAGGTATTTTTACTGACTTTATTCAAACTGATGCACCCATAAATCCTGGTAATAGTGGTGGTCCCTTAATCAATATTTTAGGTGAAGTAATAGGAATAAACACGGCTATTTATAAAAATGCCCAGGGGATTGGCTTTGCTATTCCCATCAACAAGGCCAAAAGGGCTATTCAGGAGCTTTTGCAAAGAGGTTATGTGCAACCTGTTTGGCTTGGAGTAAGTGGCCAAAATTTAACCCCTCAAATTGCTGCTTATCTGGGCTTAAAAGAGGTAAGGGGGCTTTTGCTTACAGAAGTTTATCCTCAAAAGCCAGCAGACCTGGCTGGTCTTAAGCCCGGAGATGTGCTGTTGCAAATAAATTCCTACCTAATCGAAGATAAAGACCAGTACATTGACCTGCTGCGCAACTTTACTTCCCTGGAGAAAGTGAAGTTAAAGGTATGGCGCAAGGGTAAGATATTTTCTCTATCTACTTCCCTGGCTCCTTTTAGTCAAAAAGAAGCCCTGGAACTTTTAGCTAAAAGATGGGGATTTGGAGTGAGGAAAAGTGGGGATAAAAGTCTGGTGGTAGAGCAGGTTTTCCCAGGGTCTCCTGCCAGTAGGCTAGGTTTACAGCCTGGGGATGTGTTGCTAAAAATAAGTGGAGTTAGAATTAAAACTCAGGAAGAATTGGCTTTGCTTTTCAGCCGGTTGCGTTTAAAAAATACAGTTTTGCTTTTGGTTTTGCGTGGGGATAGGGCCTATTATGTGCGTTTGAGAATTTAAATGTTTTTTTAGATATGGGCAGATTAAAAGCCAGGGGAAACAAGTTTCCTCTGGCTTTTTTCTTTTGTTAAGTTTTTCTCAAATTGTCTTGACGATGAAGCCAGACTAGTTTATTAACCCTTTCCAATCTGGCGCCATTAAAACCTTGGGAGTATCAAATAGATGAAATTTTATTCTTTGCTGAAAGAAAAGAAAAAAAGCATTTTAAATGAATGGTTTGACGACCTGTTAAGTAGCTATCCTGAAGAGTCTGCCCAGTTTTTTCGCTCCAATCCCAATCAGTTTACCAATCCTGTAGGCAATACCTTTCGTCTAAATTTAGAAAAAATTTTTGATGAATTGCTCTGTGAGAAGTGTTCAGAAAAACTTCCTGAATATGTAGATGGTATTGTGCGCATTAGGTCTTTACAGAGTTTTGCGCCTTCTATGGCCTTGATTTTTGTTTTTTCCTTAAAAAAAGTGGTTTGGCAAAATTTAAGGTCAGAGATAAAAAAATATAATCTTTATGAAGAATATTACACCTTTGTAAATAAACTGGATGAACTAATAGGCTTGGCCTTTGACCTTTATATGCAATGTAGAGAACAAATTTGGAGTCAAAAAGCCAATTATATGAACTCTAGGGTGCATAAGCTCTTGGAAAGAGCTGGTCTTATAAAAGAGGTTGGGGAGTTGTAAAAAAATTAAAACGTAAGAGGGGTATTGGTAAATGAAAGCGATTTATTCACTCTTCCTAGTCTTTGCTTTGGTTCTCATCGCCCTAATTGGGGCAGGAGGGCTCGGCCTGCATTATTTCTTTGGGGTGATTGTCCCTTATGTGGCCGTGCTCTTTTTTGTGGTAGGTTTTATTTTAAGGGTTGTGCGTTGGGGTAAGTCTCCTGTTCCCTTTAGGATTCCCACAACTGCTGGGCAGGAGTTTTCTTTGCCCTGGATTAAACAAAACAAAATAGACAACCCTTCTACTACCTTGGGTGTGGTTTTGAGAATGTTTTTTGAAGTGGTTTTGTTTAGGTCACTTTTTAGAAACACCAAGGTGGAACTTTATGACGGGCCCAAGTTGGCCTATGCTTCTTCCAAGTGGCTTTGGCTTTTTGCCTTGCTTTTCCATTATTCTTTCTTGACTATTTTTGTAAGACACATGCGTTTCTTTACTGAACCTGTGCCTGCCTTGTTTCAGTGGATAGACAAGGTAGATGGATTACTTCAAATTGGAGCACCTACCCTTTATATGACTGATGTAGTTATTTTAGTAGCTCTTATGTATCTACTTTTAAGGCGTATTTGCGTGGCCAAGATTAGATATATTTCTTTGCCCGCAGATTATTTTCCTCTTTTCTTGATTTTAGGTATCGCTGTTTCTGGTATTATGATGCGTTATTTTGTAAAGACAGATGTTGTAGCTATTAAAGAGCTTACCATGGGATTGGTTACCTTTCATCCCACTATACCTGAAAGTGTAGGCACTATTTTTTATATTCATGTATTTTTGGTTTCTACTTTGCTCATTTACTTTCCAATAAGTAAATTAATGCACATGGGTGGGGTATTTTTAAGTCCTACTCGTAATTTGGCCAACAACAGTAGAATGAAAAGGCATATTAATCCCTGGAATTATCCTGTTAAGGTTCATACTTATGAAGCTTATGAAGATGAATTTAGAGAAAAAATGGTTGAGGCTGGGTTACCTGTAGAAAAACCTTTAGAAGAACAGCCATCTGAAAGTAAGGAGTAGTACCTATGGCTCTACCAAATGCAAGAAAATTATTTTCTCAAATTTCCCACAGGATGCCCAAAAGAGAATGGATGGACATTCCTGTGGAAATTAAACCAGGTCGTTATTGTTACCCTGCTAACCCCAAAAGCCTTGAAACTGTGGGCATGCCCCATGCCAGGCAGTGGAGTCCTCTGGATGAGGATTGGAAACTGCCTGAAAATTGGATGGAAATTGTAAGACAGGGCATGAAGGAGCGTTTGGAAAAGTTTCGTTCCTTCAAGGTCTTTATGGATATTTGCGTGCGCTGTGGTGCATGTGCTGACAAGTGTCACTATTTTATTGGTACAGGCGATCCTAAAAACATGCCTGTACTCAGGGCTGAGCTTTTCCGTTCCATTTATAGAGGTGAATTTACCAAGGCAGGTAAGATTTTAGGCCGTTTTGCTGGGGCAAGAAAGCTTACTGAAGAAGTTATTAAAGAGTGGTGGTATTATCTGTATCAATGTTCTGAATGCCGCCGCTGTTCTCTGTTCTGCCCCTATGGTATTGACCAGGCAGAAATAACCATTATTGGCCGTGAGCTTACCAATCTTTTAGGCTTGAATACAGACTGGATTGCCACTCCTGCTGCCAATTGTTATCGTACTGGTAACCATCTGGGTATTCAGCCCCATGCCTTTAAGGAAATGCTGGAATTCTTCTGTGATGACATAGAAGAGATTACTGGTATCAGGCCTGAGCCCAGTTTTAATAAAAAGGGAGCAGATATCCTTTTTATCACTCCTTCTGGAGACGTTTTTGCTGACCCAGGTACCTATACCTGTATGGGGTATTTGATGCTCTTCCATTACCTAAAGGAAGAGTATGGCTTGGAAGTAACCTGGAGTACTTATGCTTCTGAAGGTGGAAACTTTGGTTTCTTTACCTCCCATGAGATGATGAAACGCTTAAATGCCAAGATGTATATGGAAGCCAAGCGTTTGGGTGTAAAATGGATTTTGGGTGGTGAATGTGGACACATGTGGAGAGTAATTCATCAGTACATGGATACCATGAATGGTCCTGCTGATTTTCTGGAGGAGCCAGTAAACCCCATTACTGGTACTAAGTTTGAAAATGCCAAGTCCACTAAGATGGTTCATATTACTGAATTTACTGCTGATTTGATTAAACACGGTAAATTAAAACTGGATAAGAGCCGCAATGACAATCTTATCGTAACCTTCCATGATTCCTGTAATCCTGCTAGAGGTATGGGACTTTTTGAAGAGCCTCGTTATGTAATTAAGAGTGTATGTAATAACTTTTATGACATGCCTGAAAATACTATTCGGGAGCAGACCTTCTGTTGTGGAAGTGGTGCTGGTTTAAATGCAGGTGAGATTGAAGAGCTTAGGTTTTTAGGAGGTCTTCCCAGGGCCAATGCAGTAAAACACGTACATGAAAAATATGGAGTCAACATGCTTGCCTGTATTTGTGCTATAGACAGAGCAGCTTTGCCTCCTCTTATGAATTATTGGGTACCTGAAGTTGATGTGACTGGTGTTCATGAACTGGTCGGAAATGCTTTGATTTTACCAGGCGAGCAAGAAAGAGAAACCAATTTGAGGGGAGAACCCCTTCCTGGGAAGGAGGAGTAGGCAATGTACGATAGTGGTAAAATAATTACAGGTTTAATTATCTTTGTAGTTTTGTTTACCTTTCCCTTTTGGTATAATATTGGAAGTGCTGCTTATAAACAGCCCAAATTAGAACTGCCAAAAGATGTAAAAGAATGCGTAGAAAGCAAAGAGTTTATGCGTACTGAGCATATGCAACTTTTAAATGAATGGCGTGATATGGTAGTTAGAGAACATATAAAAGACTATAAGAGTAAGTTAACTGGTAAAGAAGTAGTAATGAGTTTAACTAAGACTTGTATGAAGTGCCATGACAATAAGGCTAAGTTTTGTGATCAGTGTCATAACTCCTTGGCAGTATCTCCCTATTGTTGGGACTGCCATGTGGCACCAAAGGGGGAGAAATAATGAGAGCAAATAGAAGAAAATTCCTAAAGATAGCAGGATTAGCTACTCTGGGATGGAGTGTTTTTCCTAACCTTCTTAGAGCTTCTGAAGGAGGAGAAGGAGCAGGCCACGTTAGATGGGGGCTAGCTATTGATACGAAAAAATTAAATGACGAAGTGATGGAAAAAGCTATTGTGGCTTGTCATAAAAACCACAATGTTCCTCATATCCCAGATAAAAGAGAAATTAAGTGGCTTTGGAAGACTACCTTTCATAAAGCCTTCCCTGGGCAGATGTTAGACAATATGCATATTAGTGAGTATGCAGAAAAAGAAACTTTGGTACTTTGCAATCACTGTGATAATCCTCCTTGTGTTCGAGTCTGCCCCACTAAGGCCACCTTTAAGCGTGCAGATGGCATCACTATGATGGATTTTCATCGTTGTATTGGTTGTCGTTATTGTATGGCAGCTTGTCCTTTTGGAGCCCGTAGTTTTAACTTTTATGATCCTAAAAAGTTTTTAAAATCCGAAGAAATCACTACTCAATTTCCTACTCGAACTAAGGGTGTGGTAGAAAAATGCTTGCTTTGTTATGAGCGATTGGATGAAGGTAAAAAACCTTATTGTGTAGAGGCAGCAGAGGGAGTTATTTATTTTGGTAATCTAAATGACCCTGAGTCTGAGATTAGAAAAGTTCTAGCTGAAAGGTATGCTATTAAACGTAAACCTGAGTTGGGGACATTTCCTAGTGTGTATTACTTAATATAAGAGGGGAGAGGTCATGTTAGAAAAAGCAATTAAAGGAAGTAAGCTTTATTGGGGTTGGATTGGCCTTCTTTTGTTAGGTGTGGCCACAGGTTTCTTTGCCTACACCTTTCAAATGAAAGAGGGCTTGAGTATTACTGGAATGAGTAGAGATGTGTCTTGGGGATTTTATATTGCCCAGTTTACCTTTTTAGTTGGTGTTGCTGCTTCTGCAGTGATGATGGTTATTCCCAAATATTTACATCATTACCAGACTTTTGGCAGAGTGCTTATTTTGGGAGAATTTTTAGCAGTTGCTGCAGTATCTATGTGTTTGCTCTTTATTGTTGTTGACTTAGGTCAACCTCAAAGAATGTTGAATGTACTTTTGCACCCAACTCCTAGATCTATTTTGTTCTGGGACATGATAGTTTTAAATGGATATCTTTTTTTAAATATTTTAATTGGCTGGGTTACATTGCAAGCTGAGAGAAAGGGAGTAGAGCCTCCTAAGTGGATTAAACCCTTTATTTATCTTTCTATTCCTTGGGCTGTTAGTATTCATACAGTAACAGCTTTTTTATACTGCGGTCTTCCCGGTAGAGGTTTTTGGCTTACTGCTATTTTAGCTCCCAGGTTTTTGGCTTCTGCTTTTGCCTCTGGTCCAGCCTTTTTGATTTTACTTTGCTACATTGTAAAGATTTTTGCTAAATGGGATCCAGGTAAAGAGGCTATTCAAAGTCTGGCCAAGATTGTTACCTATGCTATTATTACTAACCTATTTTTCCTTTCTTTAGAAATTTTTACTGTTGGCTATAGCCAGATTCCAAGTCATTTACTTCACTTTAAATACTTGTTCTTTGGTTTAGAGGGCCATGCTACTTACGCTCCTTGGATGTGGGTGTCTGTGGTTGCAGGCTTGCTGGCTGTCTTGATTTTGCTTTTTCCTCAAAACAGAAAGTCTGACAATGTCTTGGCTATGGCTTGTGTACTTGTTTTCTTAAGTACTTGGATTGATAAAGGTATGGGAATGATTTCTGGTGGTTTTGTTCCCAATCCTTTAGAAGAAGTAGTAGAGTACATTCCTACTAAGTTGGAATTGTTAATTACTTTGGGAGTTTATGCTGCTGGTTTCCTTATTTTGACCATTCTTTATAAAGTGGCTGTGGGTGTAAAAAAAGAGGTTGATGCCTAAAGTTTTCATTGACACAAAGAAACTTTCTACTTTAAAAGTAGTAAGTTTCTTTAACTAAACAAAAACTATTTTTGGAGGTTTTTACAATGGCATGGAAGGTAACTGTAGACGTTGATAAGTGTGTAGGCGATGGCGAATGCGTAGATGTTTGCCCTGTTGAAGTTTACGAACTTCAAGATGGCAAGGCCGTTCCTGTAAATGAAGAGGAATGCCTTGGTTGTGAGTCTTGCGTAGAAGTTTGTGAATCTGGTGCTATTACTGTAGAAGAGATTGACTAATACTTCTTTTAGGGCTTCCCTAAAAGGATTTTAGGGAAGCCCTTCCTTTTTCTCTGTCTGGAAAAATCTTTTTTAAATAAAAGTTGGGAGTTGGTGATGGATTTTGATTTTACCCCTTATTTTTCTCGTTATGAAGAAATATTAAAGGGGTTGGATAAGATTTTTGTTAAGGTAAAAGAAGAGTATTCGCAGGAAGTTAAATGCGCTGAAGGATGTTGTGATTGCTGTTATGCCTTGTTTGATTTACACCTTGTAGAAGCATTATACTTAAATCATCATTTTAAGCAATTAACCACAGAAAAAAGAAATAAAATTTTAATAGAAGCAGATAAAGCGGATCGAAAAATACATAAAATTAAAAGAATGGCTTTTAAAATGCAAAAAGGTGGTGCTTCTGAGGAAGAAATTTTTGCAGAAGTTGGAAAGCAAAAGGTAAAATGTCCTTTATTAAACGAAGAAAATAAATGTGAACTTTATGCATATAGACCTGCCACTTGCAGGGTATATGGTATTCCTTTGAATATATATGGGAAGGCTCACTCCTGTTCTCTATCTGGATTTGAAGGTGGAAAGCAATATCCTACTGTACATATGGAAAAAATTTATCAAAGTTTGTTTTTGTTAAGCCAAGAAATTGTGCAAAATTTAAATACCAAATACACAGCTTTACATACTGTTTTAGTACCGGTATCCATGGCTTTATTGACAGAATATGATGCTAATTATCTTGGGATTATCAGGTCTAAAGATAAACATTTAGAGTCTGAAACGGAAAAAAAGATTACTCCAGGAGTTTGGACTTTAGGGGAGCAGGAAGAAAAATGATAGATTATGTTGAACTTACTCCTGAACAAGAAGAACAAAAGAGAGCTATTTATAATTCTTTGTCTGAAAGAAGAAAGCGTTTTATAGACCGCATTGGTTATGATAAATGGAATCCTTTTCAAGAACCAAAGGATCCCAGAAAAGTAAAAAGAGATGTTACCAGAAGAACCGTTAAGCAGCTTTTTGATGAGTTTTTAATGGAAACAAATACAGAAGAGGAAAGTAATGCCTTTAAGCAAGGTGTTTTGGAAATATGTAGAGGCTTAGTAAATAGAGACGAAAAGATAAAGGGAATGTATTCCTTTTGTATTTGGTATTGTGAATTGTTGAAAAAAGAAGGAAAAAGTTTAGATGATGACGAATTTTAATAATGTAAAAGGAGCTAAAAATGAATATTGATGAATATATTGAGGATTTACAGCTAAAGATAGCCAAGAGCCCTGATTGTGCTATTCATCATTACAACCTCGGAGTTGCTTATTTAAGTAAAAGGGAATTCGAACGGGCTAAAGATGCTTTTAAAAATGCTATTATGTGTAGTTCAGAAATGGCAGAAGCCTATGTACAGTTAGGTGGTATTGCCATGCATGAAGGTGATTTGGATAGTTGTTATATGTATAATAAAAAAGCAAGTGAGATTAGACCACGCTTTGCTGTACCTTATGGTAATATGGGGTTTATTTATTTACAAAAGGGAGAAATAGATAAGGCTATAAAAATTTTGAAACGAGCTATTTCTTTGGATCCAAAGTTTGTGCAAGCTTATACAACGCTTTCTAGTGCCTATCTGATAGATGGAGATGTAGAAAGATGTATTGAACATGCTACCAAGGCTATAGAATTACAACCCATGTTTGGCCCTGCTTACAATAACCTGGGGTTAGCTTATATGGAAAAACAAGAATATGAAAAGGCTAAAGAGTATTTTACAAAGGCCCAGGAAACAGGTTATGAAGTGGCTCCAGAGGTCTTGGCTGACTTAGAAGAAGCTTTAAAAAATAAAGTCTAACCTTTTATTTTAGATTGACAAATAAAAATTATTGTGGGAAAAATCACAAAGTGAATCTAGATTTGTGGATGTGTCCCTTTTGATTTTATAAACAAAGGGATTTAGGTTATAGGTGGGAATTTAAAAAAGGTATTAACCACTATTTTAAGGAGGATTGAAATGCCTAAACATGAAACCCCATTGTTGGATCAGCTGGAAAGCGGTCCATGGCCAAGCTTTGTCTCTGAGATTAAGAGACAATCTGAGTTCAGGCACAAAAATGCCGAAGCAATGGAAAAGGCAGGTAAGCCCTATCAGATTCCTGTAGATGTTTGTGATGATCTGTTGGGCGTATTGGAAATGTCTTATGAAGAGGGTACCACTCACTGGAAGCATGGTGGTATCGTAGGTGTATTTGGTTACGGTGGTGGTGTTATTGGTCGTTATTGCGACCAGCCAGAAAAGTTTCCTGGTGTTGCTCACTTCCATACCATTCGTGTGAACCAGCCTGCAGGTAAGTACTATACTACTGAATACTTGAGACAAATTTGTGATTTGTGGGATTTTAGAGGATCCGGTCTTACCAATATGCACGGTTCCACTGGTGATATTGTTTTGCTGGGTACCAGAACTGAGCAATTGGAAGAAATTTTTGGTACTTTGACTCACGAACTGAATCAGGACTTAGGTGGTTCTGGTTCTAACTTGAGGACACCTGCTTGTTGTCTGGGTGAATCTCGCTGTGAATGGGCTTGTTATGACACTCAAGAGCTTTGCTATCAGCTCACCATGGAGTATCAGGACGAGCTGCACAGACCTGCTTTCCCCTACAAGTTTAAGTTTAAATTCGATGGTTGCCCCATGGGTTGCGTAGCTTCTATTGCTCGTGCTGATATGTCTTTTATTGGTATTTGGAGAGATGCTATCAAGATTGATCAAGAAGCAGTTGCTGCCTATATTGGTGGTGAATTAAAGCCCAATGCTGGCGCTCATGAAGATAGCGCTCCTTTTGATATTCAAAAGGAAGTTATTGATCTTTGTCCTACTCAGTGTATGTGGATTGAAGATGGCAAGCTCATGATTGACAACAAAGAATGTAATCGTTGTATGCATTGTATCAGGGTAATGCCCAGAGCTCTTAGAATTGGTGATGATAGAGGACTTGCTATTTTCTGCGGTGCTAAAGCTCCTATCTTGGATGGTGCTCAGATGGGCTCCTTATTGGTACCTTTTATCAAGGTAGAGCCTCCTTATGATGAAATCAAAGAAGTTATTGAAAATGTTTGGGATTGGTGGATGGAAGAAGGTAAGAACCGTGAGCGTCTTGGTGAATTGATGAAGAGACAGGGCTTGCAGAAACTCCTGGAAGTTACTGGTATCAAGCCCATGCCTCAGCACGTTCAGGAGCCAAGACACAATCCTTACATCTTCTGGAAAGAAGAAGAAGTACCTGGCGGTTGGCAGCGTGATATTAACGAATATAGAAAACTCCATCCCAGATAATAGATATTGTTTCGGGTTGGTTGGTTAATTTAAAGAGAAAATAATAGGAGGTTTAAAATGACCTTTGTTCCTTCTGGATATTACAATCCTGATAAGCCCATGGAAGGCAGAATTACTGATATCGGTCCCAGATATTATGCCGATTTTCTGCCTCCAGTTATTAAGAAAAATAAGGGTAAATGGTTGTGGCATGAAATTATTGAGCCAGGCATTTTAATGCACAAGGCTGAAAGTGGTGATGAAGTTTACACTGTTCGCTGTGGTTCTCCTCGTTTACTTAGTGTGGAGACCATTAGAGAGCTTTGTGATATAGCTGACCAATATTGTGGTGGCTATCTTCGTTTTACCACCAGAAACAATGTTGAGTTTATGGTGGAAAGCCTGGAACAAGCCAGAAAACTCAAAGAAGAATTAAATTCTCGCAAGCATCCTGGTGGAAGTTATAAGTTCCCTGTTGGTGGAACCGGTGCTGGTATTACCAACATCGTTCATACCCAGGGTTGGATTCACTGTCATACTCCTGCTACTGATGCTTCTGGTACTGTAAAGGTAGTAATGGACGAACTTTTTGAAGAATTCCAGAGAATGAGACTTCCTGCTCAGCTCCGTATCTCCATGGCATGTTGTCTTAACATGTGCGGTGCTGTACACTGTTCTGACATTGCTATTTTGGGTTATCACAGAAAGCCACCTATCATTGACCATGAATGGTTGGAAAACTTGTGTGAGATTCCTTTGGCTGTAGCAGCTTGTCCTACTGGTGCTATTCGTCCTACCAAGACCAAAATCACCACAGCAGCTGGAGAAGAAAAGGAAGTAAAGACTGTTGCCATTAAGCAAGAAAGATGTATGTTCTGTGGTAACTGCTACACCATGTGTCCTTGCTTGCCTCTTTCTGACAAGGAAGGCGACGGTTTAGTTATTATGGCTGGTGGTAAGCTTTCCAACTGTATTTCTGCTCCCAAGTTCTCCAAAGTAGTTGTGGC
The DNA here is from genome assembly GCA_001507915.1 of Desulfonauticus sp. 38_4375. Lineage (GTDB taxonomy): Bacteria > Desulfobacterota > Desulfovibrionia > Desulfovibrionales > Desulfonatronovibrionaceae > Desulfonauticus. The sequence goes on from LGER01000004.1 coordinate 56,171, forward strand.
TTTTATCCCCAATAATACTCCTCGTTGGCCTGAACTTGCTAAGACCATGCGCAAGTTGGTTGATACCTATGCCAAACATGCTAAAAAGTATGAGCGTTTTGGTGATTGGGCTGAGAGAATTGGTTGGGAAAGATTCTTTGAACTTTGCGAACTAGAGTTTACTCACCACTTGATTGATGACTTCCGTGATCCTGCTTACTATACTTGGAGACATACTACTCAGTTCAAGTTTTAATTGATTATTCATCAGGCGCCCTTTAAAAAGGGCGCCTAAACCATAAAGGGGTTTGGTTATGGAGAAAGCTGAAGCTAAACAAGCTATTTTAGATTTTTTAGAATCTAAAAAAGGTAGCAAGACCAAGTTTTATTTTAATGATTTTACCAAACTTTTACCTGATATGAAGAGCAGGGAAGTTAAAAAACTTTTAACTGAACTGGTGAACGAAGGTAAGTTGGAATTCTGGTCCAGTGGCAGCACTACCATGTATGGTTTGGCTGGTGCTGGTAAGCAGCATGCTACTGAAGAGGGAGAATAATTTTTTCTCTACCTGCTTGAAGGTAGAAGTTTAAGGGCAGGTAGAGGATAAATGGGTTTTCCGCGTTTTTTGCTTGCTGGCCTTAAAGGTGGCTCAGGGAAAACCCTGGTAAGCCTGGGGATTGGCAAGCTTTTAAGAGAAAAAGGTTATAAGGTTAAGGCCTTTAAAAAGGGTCCAGATTATATAGATGCCAAGTGGCTGAGTTTAGCTGTTGGTGAAAAGGCATCTAATCTGGACCCTTTTTTGTTTCCCAGGGAAAAGGTCAAGAGCTTATTTTTCAGCTTTGCCTCTCACTTTGACCTGGCTTTAGTGGAAGGCAATCGGGGCTTATTTGACGGCAAGGATATTCAGGGTAGCTTCTCCACTGCTGAGCTGTCCAGGTTGCTTAATTTACCGGTAATTGTGGTAGCTGATTGCACCAAAGTCACTAGGACCATGGCTGCCATTGTTCTGGGTCTCAAGTCCTTTGAGCCAGGTTTAAATCTGGCTGGCATAATTTTAAACCAAACAGCAGGACCAAGGCACAGGCAGATTTTAAGAGAAAGTATTGAATATTACACTGATGTTCCAGTACTGGGAGCATTACCTAAACTTAAAAAAAATCCCATTCCAGAAAGGCACATGGGATTAGTTTCCGACCAGGAATATGACTTAGAAATAGAAGAAGTTTTTAGCAACTTAGCCAGGATAATAGCTGAAAATGTGGATGTGGAAAGGGTTTTAGAAATAGCCAATACTGGAGATGATGTTGATTCTGTTTTGGCTGTAGAGCCTTTGGATTTTACTCCTAGCTCTATAAAAATAGTAGATATTGGGGTAATGTTGGATAAGGCCTTTTGGTTTTATTATGAAGAAAATTTGCGACTTCTGGAAAAACACGGTGCTAAACTACATTATTTAAGCATTGTGGAGCCAGAGAACTGGCCTGAACTAGATGGATTATACCTTGGAGGAGGTTTTCCAGAAACTCTGGCCTTTCAAATTGCCAAAAATAAAGAAAAGCTAGCTTTGGTAAAAGAAATGGCTGAAAAGGGCCTTCCCATTTATGCAGAATGTGGTGGGCTTATGCTCCTGGGGAAAGAGCTTAATTTTGCTGAAAAGACCTATCCTTTGAGTAATGTTTTTCCTCTGGAGATAAGGGTAGAAAAAAAACCCAAGGGTCATGGGTATGTAGAAGGAGAGATTATTCTTCCCAATCCCTATTTTCCTGTAGGATATCGTTTAAGTGGACATGAGTTTCACTATTCCCATTGTCCAAAAGTTAGAGAAGCCAGGTATGCTTTGCGTCTGAATAGGGGAGTTGGAATTTGTAAGGGATTGGATGGCCTGGTGTATAAAAATGTCTTTGCTGCCTATACCCATATTCATGCCCTGGGACATCCTTTGTGGGCAGAAAATTTTGTTTTAGCTGCGAAAAAGTTTAGACAATTAAAAAAAGAATCAGTGCAAATACCTCCCTTTGTAGTTTAAAAATTCATGAATAAACCTCAGCTTGTCTGGCTAGATAAGGGAAAAGAAACCTTTCTGGATTTAAACCAATATGACTTTGTTCCTGTGGAAAAATATGGTCCAGGAGATAACAAACTTTATCTGGGAGATAATCTGGTTCTACTCAAATATCTTTTGGAAAATAAGCAAAAAGTAGATTTAATTTACATTGACCCTCCCTTTGCAACTAACTCCAGGTTTTTCTTAAAAAGAAGTATTGGTGAAGCTGGCTATAATCATAAAAAGGGGGTTTTTAAGTTCCCCTGTTATGAAGATATCTGGCAAGAAGGCCTTGGTTCTTACCTTTCCATGCTCTACGAGCGCTTGAAATATATGCATCAAATCCTAAGGGAAAGTGGTAGCATTTATGTGCATGTGGATTTTAGAGTAAGTGCTTATGTTCGCCTATTGTTAGACGAAATTTTTGGAGAGGAAAACTTTATCAATGAAATAATCTGGTTTTACAAGACTGGGGGGGTGCCAGAAAAAATAGGGTTTAGTAAAAAACACGATACAATCTTTTTCTATGCCAGGGATAAAAAAAAGACCTATTGGTCACCTCAAAAGGAAAAGTCTTATTTAAAACATAAATACGGCTTTTCCAATATTTCCATAGAAGAAGATGAACAGGGAAAATATACCTGGGTTTATTGTAGGGATGTCTTTGATATTCCAGCCCTTAGAGGCAACCAGCCTGAGCGTCTGGAATATGCAACCCAGAAACCAGAAGAACTCTTAAAGAGGATAATTCTGGCTTCAAGTAAGCCTAAAGATGTGGTTGCAGACTTTTTTTGTGGCTCAGGCACTACTCTGGCAGTGGCCCAGAAACTAGAGAGAAAATGGATTGGTTGCGATTGTGGTAAATGGCCTATACATGTGTGTAGAAAACGCTTGCTGGGTATAGAAAAGAGCAACTTTTCTCTGTTAAAAATTGTTAAAAAGCAAGAGAAAAAGGCAGGTTTAGTTAAAGAAAATAACTCTAAAATAACAGATTTTTGTTCTAAAAAAGACCAAAAGACAGGTCAAAATTGTCCCCAGGTTTTAACTCTGGTTAGTTTTTTCGAAAAAAATGACTTTTTTCTGGAAGAAAAAAAGATATTTTTACAAACTAAAATGGATTGCTTAAAACCAGATAAAAAACTCAAGAAAGCTTAAAGCAGGTGGAGTTTAATCTTTTTTTTCAGGGAAAAAGCGTGGCTGTGGAATTGATAAACCTGGTGTATTTTTCTTTAGAAAAGACAAAAATTACCCTTCAACACTGGTCAGATTGGGTGGATTTTTGGGCAGTGGGAAGATGTAAACAGGACTATTTTGAGCCTTTGTGGTATTCTTTTCGCACTCGTTTTCAAAGAAAATTAGTGCTAAAAACTTCCTTTTTGTCTTTAGAAAATTTGGAAAATTTGGGAATAAAAGTGATTACTTTTGAACCCAGAGAATATTTATTCAGGCTGGGTTAACCTATTTTTTTGTCTTTATTTCTAACTAAATTTACTAGTTTTTTTGAGTAAAGTTAAAGTTTTTTGAAAAACTTCCTCTACTTTGATTGCTTTTAAACACCTGGGTTTAGAACAAGTTATCTGGGCTGTTGCTGAACAGGGCGCACAGGAGAGAGGAGACTTTAAAACCTCGCTTTGTTCTGGCTTCCAGATTAAGGAGTTAGTTGGTCCAAAAAGAGTAAGAGTTGGAATCTCCAATAGTCCGGCCAGATGTAAGGGGCCAGCATCATTGCCAATAACCAGAAGTGCTTGCTGCAGGGTGTTGATTAAATCTTCCAGGGAGTTAAGGGTTAAAATATTGGAAAGAGAAGCAGGGCCGTAAAGTTCTTGCTCTACAGGGCCAAAGATGAGAAAAGTGGGCAAATAGGTTTTGAGTTTTTCGCTTAATTTTACATAGTTTTCCAAGGGCCAATTTTTGGCTCTATGGCCTGAGCCTGGAAAGAGGAGAATTTTTTCTTTTTTGGGGGGTACAAATTCCTTTTTTAAGGGAGCCTTCCAGTTTTTTGACCAGGGGAGGTTTAATTTTTGCAATTGTTCTTTTAAAAAGGACCTTACTGGTTTGGGATGGTTTTCATCTACCAGGTAAAGATAAAAGATATTGGGATGAGAAAAGGTTATCCTGGACCTGGTACTTATTTTAAACCAGAATATAAGACTTTTTTCCAGTTCTTCTGGGTAGTTGTCTTTAAAGAGTTCCAGTAAAAGCCTGGCTTTCGCAGAAGGTAAAGAGGGTATATTTAACTTTTTAAACCAAAAAGTATGTTGACTTTTTCCCCACCAATAGATTGAACTTGGCCTAAAATGTTGCTGGATACTGATGATTGCGGGCAAGGAGAGAAGAAAATCTCCCAGTGCTCCCTGGTGAATGATTATAATTTCAGAATAGGATGAAAACATTTTTTTAAAAGGGTTTTCCTATGCAATTTAAAGTCAAATGTCCTAAGTGTGGAGAAGAAGTAATAAAATATCGCAACCCCTTCCCCACTGTAGATGTCATCGTCTTTGTCCCTCCCTATAGCATTGTGCTTATTGAACGCAAGAATCCACCTTTAGGGTGGGCCTTGCCTGGAGGCTTTGTGGATTATGGAGAAAGAGTGGAAGCTGCAGCCAGGCGAGAAGTAAAGGAAGAAACAGGCCTGGAAGTGAGTTTGCTCTCTTTGCTGGGGGTTTATTCTGAGCCTACGAGGGACCCTCGCTTTCATACCTTAAGCACGGTTTTTGTAGGTATAGCCAAAGATATTTCCATGTTGCAGGCAGGAGATGATGCAGGCAAGGCCAAAATCTTTTCGCTGGACAACTTGCCTCCTTTGGCCTTTGACCACGCCAAAATCATCGCTGATTTTAAAGCAACCCTTAAACTTTAATCCATGTTTATCTGTCTGGATTTAGGTGGAACCCATTTGCGTGGAGCTTGTTTTAGCCAGGGAAAACTGGGGCCAGTACTTCTAACAGAGCACGGGCAAAGCCTTTCTGGTCTAAAACAGGCCTTGCTGGAAATGATTGAGACTCTGGCTAGAGGAAAGGAAATAAAGGCCCTGGGTATTGCTAGTGCAGGGCCTTTTTTACGCAAAGCCAGGGTGTTTTTAACCCCTCCCAATCTTCCCTATCTTCAAGGTTTTGCTGTGGGTAAATTTTTAGCAGAACATTTTCATTTTCCTTTGCTTTTAGAAAATGATGCCCAGGCAGCAGCTTTAGGAGAAGTGCATTTTGGCTGTCTTAAAGGCGCTCAAAATGCCTTGGTACTCACTCTGGGTACAGGCCTGGGAAGTGGAATTGTACTTAAGGGAAAGTTATTTAGGGCAAACCTGGAAACCGGGCCAGAACTGGGGCATCTTTTTTGGGGTGGCTTAGATAGGTGTGGCTGTGGGAAAAGAGGTTGTATTGAAACCTTACTTCAGGCCAGGGCACTTTTAAACCTTGCCAGCAAAGAGGGATTAAACCTTGCTCAGGTGAAAGATTTGACTCCCTTACTGGAGAAAAAAGAACCCAGGGCCTGGAGGGTAATGAAAGATTATGGGCAAACCCTGGGAACTTTTTTAGCTGAGATGGTTCAATTATTTGGTTTTGAAGACATAGCTTTAAGTGGTGGTATTAGTTATCTGGGCAAGTATTTTTTGCCTTTTGTCCAGGAAACTTTAGAAAATAGGTTAAAATCTAGAGTGGAATTAAAACCCAGGAGGTTAGTTTTAAGTGAAAATCCAGAGCAAAGTGGTCTCTGGGGAATGGCCTATTTGTTAACTAAAACCTTTAACCCTGAGGAGTAAGGACATGGCTTTTTTTTATACCCTGGGCGATCCTGCTGGCCTGGGTCCAGAACTGGTGGTGCGTTTTTACCAGGAAAGGGCAAAAGAAATCCCTTTGCCCCTGGTTATGGTGGGCCTGGAAGAAGCTCTCTGGTTTCATGCCCAACATTTTGCTGTTCCCAAGTTCTGGCGAAAAATTACCTCTTTAAAAGAAGTAAAAGAAAAGGGGATTTTTTTGTTGGAGCCCCAATTTTCTTTAGAGCCCAACTTTATTCCTGGCCGGGGAACTCTGGAATCTGGCTTAATAGCAGGAGAAAGCCTTACTCTTGCCTGCAGGTTGTTAAAGGAAGACCCCAGCCATATTTTAATTACAGGCCCCTTAAATAAGGCCAGGTTGCAGGAGGCTGGTTTTTTATTTCCCGGGCATACGGAATTTTTGGCCAATTTCTGGGACAAGGCTGAAGATGAAGTATGTATGCATTTTTGGAGTAAGAGCTTTAGCTTGAGCCTGGTTACCACACATCCACCCTTGAAAGAAGTAGCTGGTCTGATTACAGAAAAGAGAATTTTAAATGCCTTGCAGCTTACCTGGGATTTTATGCAAAAGAGGGGTCTTACAGAAGAATCCATTGGCGTGTGTGGATTAAATCCCCATGCTGGAGAAGAGGGTAAAATTGGAGAGGAAGAGGTAGAGATTATTGCTCCAGCCCTGGAAAAGGCCCTGGGCCTGGGTATAAATTGTCAGGGACCTTTTCCTGCAGATACCCTGTTTCATCGGGCTTTAAAGGGAGAGTTTAAGGTGATTTTAGCCATGTATCATGACCAGGGGCTGGCTCCTTTAAAGCTTTTGCATTTTGGAGAATGTGTGAATATAACCCTGGGGCTGCCTATTTTAAGGCTTTCAGTAGATCATGGAACTGGCTATGACCTCGTGGGCACAGGAAAAGCTAAATTGACTAGTTTAAAGGAGGCTTTTAATCTGGCACTCCAGTTAAAACTAGGTCTAGATTAATTCAATCTAAGAGTAAAAAGGAGAGGTAAGGTGAAGGAAAAGATTTATGTAGAGATTGCCAAAAGGCTAAGAGGGCTGCGGGATGCTCTGGATTTAAGTGTGCAGGATTTGGCTGCGAAGACAGGGTTTACAGTGGAAGAAATTGAAAACTACGAGCGCGGGGATAGGGAAATACCGGTTAGTTTTTTACATGAAGTGGCCAAAGCCTGCGGCGTGGATTTGACTGTGCTTATTTCTGGAGCAGAAGCCCATTTACAGAATTATTCTCTGGTCAAAAAAGGAAAAGGTTTAAGTGTCGAAAGAAGAAAGGATTATGACTATAAAAGTCTGGCTTATAAATTTATTGGCCGCAGAATGGAGCCTTTTTTGATTAAGGTAAGGCCTAAAAAGGAAGAAGAACTTAGTTTTAACTCCCATCCAGGCCAGGAATTTATTTACATGTTAAAGGGAAAACTGGAGATAAGTCTGGAAGATAAGAAGATTGTTTTAGAACCAGGAGATAGTTTTTATTTCTCTTCACGCATTCCTCATGCCTTAAGGGCGTTGGAAGGAGAAGCTGAATTTTTAGATGTGATTATCTAGGGGAGGAAAGGAATAATGTTTAAAAAGGAAAAGTACAATAGTTATGAGGAATTTGTAAAAGGATTTAAAGTAGAAGTACCAGAGAATTTTAATTTTGCCTTTGATGTGATGGACAGGCTGGCCAAGGAAACTCCTGATGATTTGGCCATGATTCACATTGATGATGACAAAAAGCGCAGAGATTATAGCTTTGCTTTTTTTGCCCGGGAATCAGCTAAACTGGCCAATGGTTTAAAAAAACTGGGATTAAAAAAAGGCGATAGGGTAATGGTTATCCTCTATCGCAAGGTGGAATTCTGGATTACCATGCTGGCCTTGCACAAACTGGGAGCAGTGGCTGTACCCTCTCCTTCTTTGTTAACTCCCAAGGATATTATTTTTCGGGTAAACTTTGCCCGCATTAAGGGCGTAATTGTGGATGAAAGTATTGTACCCAAGATTGAGGAGGCCAAGGGCGAATGTCCCAGCCTGGAAATGTTTGTTGTAGCTGGGGAAAAACCTTCTGGGGCCTGGACCAGTCTGGCAGAGATAAGTGCTACTGAAAGTGAAAACTTTAATCCCACCCAGAAGCCAGGTGGAAAAGATACCTTACTTATTTTCTTTTCTTCTGGAACTACCGGGCTTCCTAAAATGGTTGAGCACGACCACACCTATCCCTTGGGACATATTACCACAGCCTTTTATTGGCATGACCTGGAACCAGGAGATATTCACTTAACTGTTGCAGATACTGGTTGGGGCAAGGCTGTTTGGGGAAAGTTTTATGGCCAGTGGATGGCCAGGGCCGTAGTTTTTGTCTATGACTATCGGGGTAAATTTAGTCCCAGTGATTTGCTAGAGGTCATAAGTGAACATAAAGTAAGCACCTTTTGTGCTCCGCCTACGGTATATCGTTTTTTGGTGCGGGAAGATTTAAGTAAATATGACCTTTCCAGTTTACGACACTGTACTACTGCTGGCGAACTGTTAAACGACAGTGTTTTTCACACCTGGAAAGAAGTTTTGGGACTACCCATTTATGAAGGCTATGGTCAGACTGAAACCACTTTGCAGATAGCCACCTTTCCCTTTATGGAAGCCAAGCCTGGTTCCATTGGCAAGCCTTCTCCTGGCTGGGATATTGTGCTTTTAAATGAAGAGGGAGAAGAGGTTTTGCCAGGGGAAGAAGGAGAGATTTGCGTACGTTTGGACAAAGGCTATCCTCTGGGATTGTTTCGAGGTTATCTGGATGAACCAGAAAAGACAGCCAAGGTGGTGAAAAACGGTTTTTATCACACAGGAGACAAGGCCTGGATGGACGAAGACGGTTATTTCTGGTTTTTAGGCAGGGTGGATGACCTTATAAAGAGTTCTGGCTATAGGATTGGCCCCTTTGAAGTGGAAAGTGCTTTGATTACTCATCCCGCAGTAGTGGAAGCAGCTGTTACAGGCGTGCCTGACCCTGTGCGTGGACAGGCAGTAAAGGCTACTATTGTCCTGGCTCCTGGTTACGAACCTTCAGAAGAACTTACCAAAGACATTCAAAACCATGTTAAAAAGGTAACTGCTCCTTACAAGTATCCCAGGATTGTGGAATATGTGAAAGAGTTGCCTAAAACCATTAGTGGCAAAATAAAAAGGGCAGAAATTAGGGCTAAGGACCAGGAAAAATACAAGTAACCTAGCAAAATTAAAAGAGGTAAACATGAAAATTAAGTTTCTTGGAGCAGCCAAAACAGTTACAGGCTCCTGTTATATCCTGTCTTATAATGGAGTGCGATTTGCAGTGGATTGTGGCTTACATCAGGGAAACAAGGAAATCGAGAAGAGAAATCTGGCAATAGAAGAATACGACCCGGCTAATCTGGAATTTATTTTAATTACTCATGCGCATATAGACCATTCAGGGCTTTTGCCCAAGTTGGTCAAAGAAGGATTTAAAGGCAAGATTTACCTTACACCACCTACTGCTGAGCTTTTAGAAATTATGTTAAGTGATAGTGCTCATGTTCAGGAAATGGAAGCAGAGTGGAAGAGTCGCAAAAAAGCAAGGCAAGGTCAGAAAAAAGTTAAAGTAGAGCCTCTTTATACTCAAGAAGATGTGGACAATACCCTGCCTTTATTTAACCCTGTAGATTATGGTCAGGAATTTTCTCCTCTTCCTGGAGTAAAGTTTGTTTTTTGTGATGCCGGCCATATTTTAGGCTCTGCTTCCATTAAACTGAAAATAGAGCTGCAGGATGGCAGTTATGATTTTGTCTTTTCTGGAGATCTGGGACGACCCAATCAGCTGATAGTAAACGACCCGACTTATTTTACCCATGCCGATTGTTTATTTTTGGAATCCACTTATGGAGATAGAGACCATAAAGATGAACAAAGAAGTAAAGAGGAACTCTTAGAGGCCATACTTTATGCCTATAACAATGGAGAAAAGGTAATTATTCCTGCCTTTGCTTTGGAGCGTACTCAAGAGATTCTTTTTGTCCTTTATATGCTTTATAGAGAAGGCAAGCTTCCTCAGGATATGCCCATTTTTTTAGATAGCCCTTTGGCCATCAGGGCAACAGAAATTTTTAAGAAAAATTATCAGTATTTTGATACCCAAAGTCAAAAGCTGTTGGCTCAGGGAGAAGACCCTCTTTCCTTACCCATGTTAAAGTATTCTCTCTCTACCCAGGACTCCATGCGTCTAAATACCCTGGAAGGTACGGCTATTATTATTTCAGCCAGTGGAATGGCCCATGCAGGTAGAATAAAACATCATTTAAGGCATAATTTGTGGAAAGAAGGGGCCGCAGTGGTTTTTGTGGGCTTTCAGGCCAAAGGTACCACTGGTCGTAAAATAGTAGATGGAGCTAAAACCATTAAAATTTTGGGCGAAGAAGTAGCTGTGAAGGCTAAGGTCTATACCATCAACGGCTTTTCTTCGCATGCAGGGCAAAGTCAGATTTTGGACTGGTTGAGTCACTTTAAAGATAAAAATATGCGTGTTTTCTTGGTCCATGGGGAAGAAGAAAAGCAAAAGGTACTTGCCCAACTTATTCAAGAGCGCTTTGGTTTTTCTGTACATATCCCGGATTATTTAGAGGAATGTGAGATTTCCCTGGAAAAGACTCTGGCCAGCGTAAAGCCTAAAGAAGCTTTGCCCAAGATTAACTGGAAATATCTCTTTAGTGAGCTCAAAGAAAAGGTATCCAGTCTGGAAGAAAAAGAAAAAAGCATTCAACTTTTGGATTGGACAGACCAGGTGGATTTAAGAGAAGAAGTCTTGGAAGCTATTAGGCTTCTGAGCAAGATTCACTCCAGTTTACCTTCTGATAATGCTTAAAATAACTGCAGGTAAATTTAAGGGCAGGTCTGTATATACCATTAAAGCTCCTGGCTACAGACCTGCCACTTCTAGAGTAAGAGAGTCTCTCTTTTCCATTCTGGGCTCTTTAGGAGTGGTTTGGACAGAAGTAAACTGTCTGGATATCTTTGCTGGAAGTGGAGTTTTGGGGTTTGAGGTTTTAAGTAGAGGGGGTAAAAAAGCTTATTTTGTGGAAAAATCCTTTAAGGCCTGCCAGAATATTTATCGAACTGCCCTGGAACTTAAACTGAGCAAGGATAGTTTTAAGATTTTAAAAGGTGATGGGTTTAAACTCTTAAAAGAGTATGAGTTTGCAAATAAATTCAATTTGATTTTTGTGGACCCTCCCTATGGTTTTAACTATTTTGCGCCTATGTTGGAACTGGTTTTAACTAAAGATTTGTTAGCAGAAGAGGGATTTTTAGTGGCTGAAGTGGAAAAAAATTTATCTCCCCAAACAGATAAATTATACTTGGTGAGAGAAAAACAGTTTGGACAAACCAGGGTGTATATATGGAAAAAATAGCTATTTATCCAGGTACCTTTGACCCTTTGACCAATGGACATGTAAGTTTGGTAAAAAGGGGGTTAAAGATTTTTGATCAGATTATTGTGGCTGTGGCCCTGCACTCACCCAAAAAAACTTTGTTTTCCTTGGAAGAAAGGATTGCTCTGGCCCAGGAAGTCTTTGCTTCCTGTCCAAGGGTAAAAGTGGAAGGATTTTCTGGACTTCTGGTGGATTATGTACGGAAGAGAAAGGCTGTAGCTATTTTGCGCGGCCTTAGGGCAGTCTCAGATTTTGAATATGAATTTCAGATGGCCCTTATGAATAGAAAGCTTAGCCGAGAGATTCAGACGGTTTTTCTTATGACAGATTACAAGTGGTTGTATATTAGTTCTACCATCATTAAAGAAGTAGCCAGTCTGGGTGGAGATGTGCACGGACTCGTTCCAGAGGTAGTAGAAAAAGCACTGTATAAAAAATATGGGAAGAAAGATTAAACTTATCTCCATCTTGGGGCAAACGGGTACAGGCAAAACAGCCCTATCTCTTTTTTTAAGCCAACATTTTCCCATTTCCATTATTAATTTTGATTCCAGACAGGTGTATGAGGACTTACCCATAGTTACTGCCCAGCCTAGTGTGGAAGAAAAAAGTAAAGCTCCTCATTATCTTTTTGGCTTTTTACCTTTAAATAAGAAGGTTACAGCTGGAGATTTTGTGGCCTGGGCCAGGGAAAGGATAGAAGAAGAGAGCAAAAAAGAAAGAATACCTGTTCTGGTTGGGGGCACAGGGCTTTACTTGCGGGCACTATTGTTTGGCCTTTCACCCATTCCCAAAATAACAGAAAAGATAAAAGAACAAATAGCAGAAAAGTTGAAAAAAGAAGGACTCAGTGAACTGTATAGGGAACTAAGAGAAATAGACCCCACTTATGCAGCCAAGATTCATCCTAAGGAT
>LGER01000043.1 GCA_001507915.1 Desulfonauticus sp. 38_4375
AAGCTTATTAATACGCGCAACTGGACAGAACTGGTTAAGCCAAAACAGCTTGTCCGTGACGAAAAGTCAACAGATTCTTATGGCAAGTTTATCTGTGAGCCTTTGGAAAGAGGATATGGTACTACTCTGGGCAATGCCCTGAGAAGAGTGCTTTTGTCCTCTTTACAGGGAGCAGCAATTGTTGCTGCCAAGATTAGAGGTGTTCAGCATGAGTTTACTACTATTCCGGGGGTATTGGAAGATGTAACAGATATCATCCTCAATCTAAAGCAAGTTCGTTTTGCCATGAGTACTGAAGAGCCCCAACACCTGCAACTCATTGCCAATGAAAAGGGGGAAGTAAAGGCTGGAGCGATTAAAGAAAGTCCTTTGGTAAAGGTTCTAAACCCTGATTTGCATATTGCTACTCTGACTGATGATATTGATTTTGTAATTGATCTGGAAGTGAGAATGGGCAAGGGCTATGTCCCGGCAGAGTTGCATGAAGGTTTGGATGATGAAATAGGGATTATTAAGCTGGATGCTTCCTTTTCTCCAGTTAAAAAAGTGGCTTTTAATGTTGAGCAGGCTAGAGTTGGGCAAATGACCAACTATGATAAGCTTATTCTGGAAGTCTGGACTGATGGTTCTGTAACTCCAGAAGACGCAGTTGTTTACAGTGCCAAGATTTTAAAGGAGCAACTCACTATTTTTATTAATTTTGATGAAGTGGAGAGCACTTCTCATACTGAAAGCAAAGAGGAAAAAGAGGAGTTAAATGAACACCTCTTTAAACATATTGACGATTTAGAGTTACCACCCAGGGCCAGCAATTGCTTGAAAAGTGTTGGCATTACCTTGGTGGGTGAATTGGTCCAAAAAACAGAGAATGAGTTGCTCAAGATTAAAAACTTTGGCCGTAAATCTTTGGACGATATCTGGAGGGTCCTGAATAGTTTGGGGTTAGAATTTGGCATGAAAATAGATAATTTTGAGGCAAAATACAAAGAATGGTTAAAGAGGAAGGATAAAGATGAGGCATAGAAAAAAAGGTCGCAAATTAAATAGAACCTGGGAACATAGAAAAGCCATGTTTAAAAATATGGCTCAATCTTTGGTAGTCCATGGTCGTATTAAAACCACTTTACCCAAGGCCAAAGAATTGAGAAGGGTTGCTGATAAACTTATCACTCTGGCTTTGCGTAATGATTTGCCTGCCAGAAGACAGGCCTTTAAAATTCTGGAAAATCACGGTTTGGTGAAAAAACTTTTTGACGAAATTGGACCTCGTTTCAAAGATGTTCCTGGTGGCTATACTAGAATAGTAAAGCTTGCCCTTCCTAGAAGAGGGGATTGTGCCAAGATGGCAATTGTTGAGTTTAGTGTAAGCGGAGAAAAGAAAGAAGAGAACTTGGAGAAAGCCGAAGAAACTGCTGCCAAGGAAAATACAGAGAGCGCAGAATAAGTAGATTTTGAACCTAACTTTAAAAATTAAAAAAGGAAGGTCTTAGACCTTCCTTTTTTTTTATTTTTCTAGTATTGTTAATTTGAATACAGAGTATTTTTTATTTGAATATTAGGAGAAAAGTTCATGGATTTGAGAAAACTGGAAGCCTTTTACTATGTCTTTAAAACAGGTTCTTTTTCCCGGGCTGCTGAGGAGATTTTTTTATCCCAGCCCACTGTAAGTACTCATATTTCTTCTTTAGAAAAAGAACTGGGAGTAAAGCTTTTTGATCGGAACGGCAGGAATGCTTTGCCCACTCCAGCAGGCAGGTTGCTTTTTTCCAGGGTGCGTGAACTCTTTGACCTGTTGAAAAAGACCAAGCAAGAAATCAGTGAGCTTAAAGAACAGGTGGAAGGAGAGGTGATTATTGGAGCCAGTACCATTCCTGCCACCTATCTTTTGCCTCCGGTTCTGGCCAATTTTCTTAAGGAATATCCGAGAGTTAGCGTAAGCTTAGAAGTGAGTGATTCCTGGGAAATATGGAATAAAACCATTAATGGAGAAGTGGATTTTGGTCTTACGGGAGGAATTTTTGAAGATGATTTTTTACAGGTGGAAAAGGTCTTGGAAGATGACCTTATTGTGATTGCCAGTCCTGAATTAAACCTGGATTTTACTAAAGTATTTAACTTTTCCCAGTTAAAGACTTTGCCCTGGGTTATGCGAGAAAAGGGCTCTGGCACCAGAAAGGCCATGGAAAGGACCTTAAATCAAGCAAACTTGTCCTTTTCAGAGTTAACAGTGGTTCTGGAAGTTAAAACTACAGAAGCTTTAGTCCAATATGTGTTAAATGGCATTGGGTTGGGGTTTACCTCCAGGATGGTGGTAAAAGATTATCTGGATAAGGGATTATTAAAGGAAGTAAAAATAAAGGATTTACATTTTTCCCGAAGTTTTTATCTGGTTTGGAATCCAAGAAGAGAAGCCTTTCCTCTTTTTTGCAAACTAAGGGAGTTTATTAAAAATAATATAGGCAAAGCAAGGGTGTAGTATGAGCAAAAAATTGGTGCAAACTGTCAAGGCTGCAGGCTGAGCTTCTAAAATTTCTCCAGGGGACCTGGAGGAAATACTTTTGGAATTGGAAGCAAAGCCAAGAGAGGATGTTTTTTTGCTTCCTCCTCTGGACTGGGCAGATGCCAGTGTGATTAAAGTACCTGCAGGCAAGGCCCTGGTTCAAAGTGTGGATTTTTTTACGCCCATAGTGAATAATCCTTACTGGTTTGGCCAGATTGCAGCTGCCAATTCCCTTTCTGATATCTATGCCCTGGGTGGAGAGCCCTATGCAGTAATGAACCTGGTTTGTTTTCCCATAAAAACCATGCCTAAAGAAGTATTAAAAGAGATTTTAAGAGGTGGCCTGGCTAAAATAGAAGAAGCAGGAGCAGCACTAGCTGGTGGGCATAGTGTAGAGGATGAAGAAATAAAATACGGCCTAGCAGTAACTGGCCTGGTGGAGCCTGATAATTTTGCCAGCAATAAGGGACTTCAACCTGGAGACTTTTTGCTTTTAACCAAACCCATTGGTACTGGTGTGCTGGCTACTGCCTTAAAAGGAGAAATAGGGGAAGAGGAGTTTATTGAAAAGCTCCTGTTTGAATTGTGTAGCAAATTAAACAAGATAGGTGGAGAAGCCATTAAGCGCTTTGGTCTTAAGGCAGCTACAGATGTAACTGGATTTGGTCTGGGCGGGCACCTACTGGAAATGGCCAGAGCCTCCAAGGTGGGAGTAGAGCTCTGGAGCAATAAAGTTCCTTTATTAGAGCCAGCTCTGGAAATGGCAGGTATGGGACTCATACCTGCTGGAAGTTATGCCAATAAACACTTTTGTTCCCAATTGGTGGAAATTAAGGGCAAGGTCAATGATTTGACATTGGATCTATTATTTGATGCCCAAACCTCAGGCGGCCTGATTTTGGGAGTTAATGCTTCTTTATTGGATCAAGTTCTGGCTTTTTTTGAGCAGAACAGGGAACAGGTAGCAGTAATTGGCAAGGCTGTTTCTTTAAAGGAAAAATACTTAACTATTCTATGAAGCCAATTACTTTCTCAAGTTCAGTAAAGTATGCTTCCTGGCTGGAATATCTCCTGATTTTAGGAGAATTGAAAGATGTTCCAGTTTGCGCAGGCTTGGGTAAGTGTGGCAGATGTAAAATCAAATTTTTGAATAAAGCACCAAAACCTACTTTAAAAGAAGCAGACCTCCTTACAATTGAAGAAATCAATGAGGGCATAAGACTGGCCTGTGAGCATGTTCCTAAAAAGGGTGAAGAAGCTATCCCTCTTTTTAAAAAGGAAAAGGGGCTTAGTATGGCTCAGGAAGTGGATTTACTGGGGATAGATATAGGTACCACCACCTTAAAGTGGGGAGGAATAAGGAAAAATAAATTTGTTTTACTGGGTAAAAAAATAAATCCTCAAATGGGAGCAGGGTCAGAAGTTATAAGCAGGTTGGAGTTTGCCTTAAAGGAGAATAATCTTTTTTTCTTAAGGGAGCTACTTTTAGAAGATTTGCAGTCCATAATAGGGAACCATAATAAACCTATTTGCATTACGGGTAATTCGGTAATGGTTTATTTGTTGCTGGGAAAAGATGTCTCTTCCTTAAGTAAAAGTCCTTTTTTTCTCACCTATAAAGGCAATACCTGGGAGAAAATATTAGGTAAAAAAGCATATATTCCGCCCTTGTTAGGCCCTTTTGTAGGCGCTGATATTAGTAGTGGACTTTATTTTATTTTAGAGCAGGACCCTGAGTATCCTTTTCTTTTTTGTGATTTTGGGACCAATGGAGAAATGGTTCTGGCTAAAAATGAAAGGGAAATATTTTGTACCAGTGTGGCCATGGGGCCTGCTTTGGAAGGTGTTGGCCTTAGTTTTGGAGGTGTCTTTTCTGAGAATAGCTTGAGCAAACTAGAACTTTTAGATTTAGTAAAAAATAAATTACCCCAGGCTAATTTTAGAATAACTGGGACCGGTTATTTATATTTATTAAGCCTGCTTTTAAATTTGGATATATTGGATAGAAAAGGTCATTTTCAACCCGGTTCAAATTGGAAATTAAACCTGAATTTACAGTATAAAAATAATAAGTTGTTTTTAAATAAAGAGGTCTATTTAGATGGAAAAGATATAGAAGAAATTTTAAAGGTTAAAGCTGCTTTAAATTGGGGAATAAATTTTTTATTAACTAAAGCCGGGATAGCTTTTAAGGACATAAAGTCTATCTATGTTTCTGGAGCTTTGGGTAGTAATTTAACTGCTGATGTTTTGGTTAACTTAGGTTTTTTCCCTTTGACCTGGGAAGAAAAGATAGTTTTTTTAGACAATAGTGCCTTAAAAGGAGCTCTTAAACTACTTGTAGCTAAAAAAAGTGAAGAGGAAATAGGTAAGATTTTTGTTTCTACCAGGTATTTTAATCTGGCAGAGGATATTACAAGAAGGGAGCAATTTGTAGATTATATGCTCTTTGAGTTTGTAAACTAAAATTTATTCTCTTTCCCACACTTCTTGATAGCCTTTGCCTAAATAAGCTTCTTTGACTTCAGGGTGATTTAAGAGGTCTTGACCTGAGCCTTCCAGAACAATTCTTCCTGTTTCCAGCACATAAGCCCGATGACAAATCCTTAAGGCTGCTCTGGCGTTTTGCTCTACCAATAAGACACTTAAGTTTTTCTCTCGGTTTAACTTCAAAATAGTTTTTAAAATTTCTTTGGTTAAAAGTGGAGACAGACCCAGAGAAGGTTCATCTAAAAGCAAGAGTTTAGGGTCTGACATAAGTGCCCGGCACAGGGCTACAATTTGCTGCTCTCCTCCAGAAAGGCTTTTGGCTTTTCGGTTGAGTAATTTTTCTAAAATGGGAAAAGAAGCTAGTAAGTGTTGAAAAGTGGCTTCTACTTGTTTTTTATCCTGATTTAAAAAAGCTCCCAAAAGGATATTATCTTTTACCGAAAGCTCTGGAAAAAGTTTTCTACCTTCAGGACAAAGGCTTAGGCCCAGTTTTAGACGTTGAGGAGGAGAAAAATGATTTATTTTTTGATTAAGAAAAACAAGTTCTCCTTTTTTAGGCGGCAAAATACCTGCTATAGTTTTTAAAAGTGTGGTTTTACCTGCTCCATTGGCTCCTATGACAGTAACTATTTCTCCTTCTTTTAAGTGCAGAGATACAGATTTGAGTATTTTTATAGGGCCATAATAAGTGGTGAGGCTTTTTACAAAGAGCATTTTAATCCCTTTTTTCCTTTTCCTAATAAGCCTTGAGGCCTGAAGATAAGTATGAGGATTAAAAGAGAGCCATAGAAGAGGTCTTGATAGTCTGCCAGAGATTGTAAGAATTCTGGTAAGAGAAAGAGCACAACACTGCCCAGAACAGGCCCAAAAATAGTGCCCATTCCACCCAAAACAACCATGCAAAGGATTAAAACTGATGTATGCAGACCAAATACATTGGGTCCAATAAAGGTGATATAGTGAGCATACAAAGAACCTGCCAGGCCAGCAAAAAAACTGGAGAGTCCAAAAAGGAAAATTTTTAAAGGAAAGGGATGAATTCCCATAACCTTAGCAGTAAGCTCGTTTTCTTTGATGGCAGTAAGGTTTAAGCCCCAGAGGTGTTTTTTCAGGCGAAAGGTAAGAAAAAGGCAAAGGGAAATATTTGCCCAGATTAATAACAACAGTTTTAAGGAAGAAAGGTTAAAATTGGGTAGGCCATAAAGCCCGTCAGGTCCACCGGTAAAATTTAGGTTTTTTAAGATTAGTTCAAAAATAATCCCTAGCCCCAGTGTTACCACTGCCAAAAATTCGTCTTTTAACTTTAGGGCTGGAATACCTACGAGTATAGAGGCAAAAGAAGCTATTAAACCGGATAAAAGGAGCAAAAGGGGAAAACCAAGCTGAGTGTGCAAAGAAAGCAAGGCTGAAGTATAGGCTCCTAAACCAAAAAAAGCAGCATGCCCCAGGGAGACCAATCCTCCCAGACCAACTAAAATATTTAGACTACTGCTAAGCAGGATGTATATTCCGCCTAAGATAAAGAGATGATAGAGGTAGGCTTGCATAATGGGCTATAACTAACAATTTTTTTGGAATTTCTCAATGGCTTATAATTGGAAAATATAGGCATGTTATTTGCTAAGATAATAGAATGATATTAGATGTTTGTGGGAGTAATTTTATTTTAGCAAAAAGGTGGTTGTAAGGGGAAAAGATAACTTATGGCAAAGCTAAATCTAAAATTTTATAAAGGACAGGATTGTTATTCTGATGGAGATGTTGAAAATATTATCTTAGATATTATAAAAAAGGAAAAAAATTTTCAGGAGATAGTGTATAATATTAGCAATTGGGCAATACTTTATCATTTTTTGCCAAATAGGGAGAATATTTTAGATTGGTATGACTTTGATAACAAAGCTTCTCTTTTGGAGATAGGTGCTGGTTGTGGTGCGTTAACTGGATTATTTGCTAGAAAAGTTAAAAATGTAACTGCTATAGAGTTATCTAAAAGAAGATCTGAAATAATTTATAATAGATATAAAGATTTTTTTAATATTGAGATAATAGTTGGAAATCTTAATGATATAGTGTTAGATACTAAATTTGATTATGTAACTCTAATTGGAGTTTTAGAATATGCTGCTAGGTTTACTCAAGGAAAAGAACCTTTTAAGATATTTTTAGATAATATAAAACAATATTTAAAAGATGATGGAAAATTGTTTATTGCTATAGAAAACAAATTTGGACTTAAATATTGGGCTGGAGCTAGAGAAGATCATACAGGAAAGTTTTTTGAGAGTATAGAAGGTTACTCCCCTTATACGCAAATTAGAACTTTTGGAAAAATAGAATTGGAAGAGCTTTTAAGAAGTGTTGGATTTAAGTTTCTCAATTTTTACTATCCAATGCCAGACTATAAATTGCCAAAAGTTATTTATAGTGATTCTTACCTGCCTAAAATTAACGATTTTTTTGATATTTATAGCCCGAATTTGGATAGGGATAGGTGCGTACTTTTTGATGAACGAAAAGTTTTTAAAAATATTATAGAAAATAAGCAGTTTCCTTTTTTTGCTAATTCTTTTTTAGTGGAGGCACGTCTGTGAAAACAATCTTTACTAAATATAATAGAGAAAGATTACCTAAGTATCAGATAGTTATCAAGATTGTAGAAGATAACCAAGGTAAGAGGTATGCGCTCAAAGAGCCTTTGTGTCCAGAAGCTTGGCAGCATCTTAATAATATATTTAAAAATTATAAATTACTTCAAACTACTTACAATCTTAACTTGGCTAAGCCCAAGAAAATAAAGCAGGGGCTTATTTTTGAGTTTATTGATGGCAATCCCTTAGACTTGCTGATGTTAAAGGCTATAAAAAATAATGACAGAGAACTTTTTCAGGAATATCTAGAAAGATTTTTAGGATTTGTTGATTCCATGGTTTCAAAAAGAAAAGTTATTTTTAAACCTTCTTTAGAGTTTGAAAAAATATTTGGCAAATGGGAGATTGAAACTCCGCAAGATATAATGGAATTAGCAAATGTAGATATTTCTTTTGAGAATATATTTTTAGATAAAGATGGAAAATTTTTTGTTATAGATTATGAGTGGGTATTTAATTTTGAAATTCCTAAAGATTACATTATATGGAGAAGCTTTTTTGTCTTTTCTTTACATCACTCTGTAGATATGCTTGGTTTCGCAAATATATATGGGTTAGATGATGAAAAATTATCAGAAATAAATAATAATTTTATGAAATATATATATGGAAATTATAAGTATATTGTCTCGTCTAAATCTAATAATCCATCTTATAAAGTTGATCTGGATGAAATAGTAGAAGTATTAAGTACTAATTAGAATTTTCTAAAAAATTAACAACTTTATTTGTAAAGATGAACATCATAGTATCAATTATTATCCCTGTTTTTAATAAGTGGGAGCTTACCAGAAATTGTTTGGTAAGTTTGAAAAAAAACACACCCAGAGAAGATGTAGAAGTTATTGTGGTAGATAATGGCTCTCAGGACGAAACAGCTACTTTAGCTAAGGGATTTGGCCGAGAGCTTTTTGGGAAAAGATTTGTGTATGTACCTTTGCCTGAAAATATAAACTTTGGTCCTGCTTGTAATCTGGGAGCAAAGATAGCTAAGGGTAAATTTTTATTCTTTTTAAATAATGACACCATTTTGACTGAAAACTGGCTGGAACCTCTGCTTGAAGTCTGGTCAAGTGATGAAGATATAGGAGCAGTTGGCCCCTTGCTCTTATACCCAGATAATACTGTTCAACATTTGGGAGTGGTAGCTAATTTGCATAAAAAAGTATTTCATTTGTACTCTTATTTTCCTAGAGAACATGAGGTGGTGAAAAAAAAACGTTCTTTTCAAGTAATTACTGGAGCTGCTTTGTTGATTAAAAAGGACTTATTCTGGGAGATCAATGGTTTTTATCCCAGGTATAAAAATGGTTTTGAAGATGTGGATCTATGTTTGAGTTTGAAAAATAAGGGTAAAAAAATATTAGTAGAGCCTAATAGTGTTATCTATCATTTATGTAGCCAGACGCCTAATCGTTATAAATATGATCTTTATAATAGTAAAATTTTAAGCAATAGGCATATTAATTCACTTAAAGAAGATTCATATCTTTATTACTTAGAAGATGGTTATGATTTTGAACTTACTAGATTTTTAAAAATTTTACCTAACATATCTAAGGAAAAAGAAAAAGATTGGCTAAATAAAAAATTAGAACCTTGTTTTTATTTAGAAAAAATAAAAGAAGAGCCATTCTGGCTTAAAGGTTATTTAAAACTTATGGATTTTTTTCTAGAAAAAAAAGATGTAGATTCTTTTTTATTGATAGCTGATCTTGCTTTAAATTTTTTTCCTTTTGAAGTTGTTTATGAAAAATTTTTAGAAGCTTTTCATAATGTTAAGGACAAGAAAATTTATCTTTTTATTGAAAAGAATAAAGAAATGATTTCTCAGGGAGAAGCTGAGTTTCGCAAGGGCAAGTATTTTCAAGTAGCCCAAAACTTGCTGGGTAGACATGAAATTTTGGACCAAAAGCTCCAAAAATGGCTTGAAAAGTATTCCTGTTTTCAGTAAATTACAAAATTTAATTATTTTTAGGGAGAGTGATTGTGGATTATAAAATAGAGGATATTTCCTATACTGTTACTGAATATTGCCCCGGGCCATGCAGGTATTGTTCTATCTGGAAACTGGAAGACAAAAGAAAAGAAGAGCTTACAGAAGAAGAACTAGATAGTATTTTTAGTTCTAACTACTTAGATTTAAAAAAAGTTCATATAACAGGCGGAGAGCCCCATCTTTCTGATACCTACATAAAGGCTGTAGATTCTATCTATAAGTTTCATAAAGACATTATAATTGACTCTCCTATTACAGGCTGGTTTCCTGAAAGGCATGTTGAAATTGCTAAATATGTTTTAAATAAAGTGCCAATTTATAGGTTAGACATATCCTTTGATGGAGATGAATCTACTTACTCTAAGATAAGATTGCATAAAAGGGGATATGAAAAGGTTTTAAAAACCATAGAAAGGTTAAAAGAAATTAAAGGAGTAGTTCTTAGACTTCAGTTTACAATTTATAAAGAAAACTTTCATCTTATAGAGTGGGTATATAATTTTGCTAAAAAGTTAGGTGTAGGCTTATATATTGGATACGGCAGATATAATCCTTCTAGATTCAGAAATGAGGTGGATAATTTAACTCAGAAAACTTTGAGTAAAGAAGATTTTTTGTTTTCCAGGCAAGAGTTAGAAGAGATAGACAGGCAGCTTAGAGCTATAGGGTATCACAAAGGAAGATATGCAAGTAAATATTTTTTGCAAAAAGCTATTTTTGAAAATAAAAGAATAGATTTCAATTGTTATATGGGAGCCAGGAGTATAGATATTGACCCTTATGGTAATGTGTATCCCTGTTTGCTTTGGTTGCCCTATCTTAAGATGGGGAATATTAGAACAGCCAGGAGCTTGGATAGAGTCCTGGAAAATTCTCGAAATATACTTACTAAAATAGAAAATAAAGAATGTCATCCTGATTGCTTATATACCTGTGCTAATAAATGTGAACTAATAGAGCCAAATATAAAATCTGTTGGTCTTTTAAAGTATAAAGGGAAATATGGATTCATTTTTTCTGACCTGGATGTAATTCCCATCAGGCCTTGGTGGTATGAGGAATATAAAGAAAAGGGAATCATTTAATTCATGATCTGGTTTGATCTGGTCACACCCAAGTCTGTGCTTTTTTTTAGAAAAATTATTGAAGCTTTGCAAAAACAGGGGCAAAGGGTTCTGGTTACAGCCAGGGAAGGCGTTGGATATCGTGAAGTTGTAGCCCTTTTAAATTTATATAAAATTGACTTTGTAAATAGAGGAGAATTTGGCGGAGGGGATCTTAGAGATAAGCTTCGAGCATCTATTGAAAGGCAAAAGGCTCTTATGGAGTTTATCTCTCTTTATAATATCAGCAAACTGGTTTCTTTATGCTCTGTAGATGCCAATAGAGTTGCTTTTGGTTTGGGTATTCCTATTATAAATTTTTATGACATCCCTTTATCTGATTGTTCAGCCAATTTTAAAAAGGCCTTGCCCCAGGCCAGGCTGACCATACCTCTGTCCACCAAACTTTTTCATCCCTATTTAGTTCCCAAAGAGATATTTTTGCGTTTTGGTTTGGAAGAGGACCAGATCATTACCTATAATTTTTACGATGTATATCTCTGGCTTTATGACTTTAAACCAGATAAAAAATATTTTCAATATATCTTAAACAAATATGGACTTGATAATGGAAAACCTCTTATTTTAGTAAGAGAGGAAGAGTTTAAGTCTTCTTATGTGTCTAAGAAAAATAATTTTCTTTATAAGGGAGTTGAGATTTTAAATAAAAAGTTAGATGCAAATTTCATCTTTATTCCTCGTTATGAAAGTTCTTATCTAGAGCAAGAATTTCCTTTTGCCACTATTTTAAAAGAAAAAATTTATCTACAGCATTTATTGGCCTTTTGTGACCTTTTTATTGGCGGTGGTGGGACTATTAATGCAGAGAGTTGTTTTTTTGGCACTCCTACTATTTCCACCAGGTCTTTTGTAAGCCATTATGACAAAGTTTTGATAGACAAGGGCTTGATGAAAAAGGCTGATAATACCCAGGAACTGGTAGAAATTGCGCTGCAAATTTTAGGAAAACGAAATAATTCTGATTTTTTTCGAAAAATGAGCATAAATTTTGCTTATATTTTGGAAAATATTTTGGCCGTGTAAAAAATGTACACAGATAAACTTATTTTAAAACTTATAGAAGACTATCTTGAAGGGAAGGAACCTGAAAATATCGATTCAGAAGCTATCAGGGAGTATTTTATTCAAAAAACTGCCAGTGGTCATTTATTTACCAAGCGATTTTTATATGTATTTTTTCTTATGCAAAACAAAGTTATAGATAAAGATGATAGAATAGATTTAATTAAGAAAAAGTTAGAAAACTATTTTAATTTTTATAGAAATAAAAAAGAATATCTTTATATAAATGATACGATATTTTTATTAGATATTCTAAATAATAACTTTAAAGATGGATTATTAACCTATTGTAAAAGGTTATTTACTTTTATTGATAATAATGTCCTTGTTTCTGATGGTTATGATAAGTTTATTTCCCTTTTTTTGAGTAAAGTTGATGACAACTTGATTTTAGAACTTTTATCTAACTTATTAGAAGGTGAATTCCTACTTGAGGTTGGATATAGAAAGAGAATAATGCTTTTTTCCTGGTTTATAATTTTGTATAACTATTCTTTTAATTTATCTCCAATAGAAAAAAGAGATATTATCTATCCTTTGTTTAAAAAAGTGATATCTTTTTTGATAAAAAATAAACTAATTAAAGACCTTTTATTCTTTCATAATATAGTTTATTCTGTCTTGAGTAGTGTTG
Organism: Desulfonauticus sp. 38_4375; assembly: GCA_001507915.1. Taxonomy (GTDB): domain Bacteria; phylum Desulfobacterota; class Desulfovibrionia; order Desulfovibrionales; family Desulfonatronovibrionaceae; genus Desulfonauticus. The sequence continues at coordinate 12,461 of LGER01000043.1, forward strand.
TTCAAAATTTGACTGCTGATTTTCAAAAAATAGAGAAAGAAATATCCAGACCGTGTAGAGAGTTTTATAAACAATGGATTAAAGAGCATTTAACCTTATCTTCACCCAAGCCCAAGAATAAAACTAGCAATGAAAAAATAAAAGTAGCTATAGTTAGACCTACTTTTTCCTTTTGGTCTCCTTTTAAGCTGGAATATTCTCTGGCTAAAAGTCTTTTGCGAGATGCTGATTTTACCTCTAGGTGTGAGCTGTATTTTTATTCAATTTCTTTACTTGATTTTGGAACTCATCAAGATGAGAGCAAGTGTATAGAGATGCTAAGGGATATAGGCGTTGAAGTTAGAAAACCAGACGAGAGATTTTTAAAACAAGGTATATTTGTAGATAGGGTGAAGTTGATTTTATCCTTCAGGCAGCAATTAATAGATGATGGGATTGATGTTCTTGTTTATTCTGATCACTTGTACTCTGTGGGTGAGTTTTTGCTCCTAACCAGGGCTGCTCCCAATCAAGTGTATTGGTGTCATATGAACCATGAGGTTGATAATGAAGGGATAGATGAGAGAATTATTCACTATCCACCTCCAGAAGACTCTAAATTTAAGGATGACTTTCAACAATTTACTCTAAAATTAGATGACATTTTCTTGAAAGGAGATGAAGAGCAGTTTAAAAAAGAAGCTGCTCAAATAAGGGCCAAATACCCAAAAGGAGCAATTATTTTGGGCTCTATTGGTAGGCTGATCAAAGTAGATAACTATGATTATTTACAAACTGTTGCTAAAATTATGCAAGATAACCAGGATACCATTTATTTAGCCTGTGGTATAGGAGATGTTGAGTCTATAAAAAGAAAATTAAGGGAAGTAGGTATAGATGAAAAGAGATTTTATTTTCCTGGCTGGGTTGATCCGAAGGTTTATAGATACGTAATAGATGTTTATTTAAATACTTTTCCTTTTCATAGTGGGGAGGTTCTTAATGAGTTTAAATCTAAAGACGAATATCCATTTTTAGTTAGTTTAATAGATTCTATTGTTTATAGTGAGAATAAAATGGTTAATTATATTAATAAATCTAAATATTATATAAATATAATTAGGAAGATAGGAAAAGGGAGGTATAGTAAAATATATGCAGAAATAGATAATTTAGATGTTCGTGAAGTTTTATCTTTAAATATAGAATCCGATATGTTGAAAAAAATAAAAGAAAAAGCAGTACAGTATAAAGATAAGTACTTTAATAGTAAAGTTGTTTTAGGTACTGTTTGGGAAGGAGAAAGTTTAGAAAAGGATGTTTTTAAAGCATTAAGAATAGTCTTAGAAGAATTTGAATATGTTGTTTATATTATCTTTTGTTTTTGTATGCCTGTAGATGTAAAAAAGAAGGTTTTGGATTATGTTGCTGACTTAAAGGTAGAAAGTAGGGTTTTTGTAATTGAGGTAGATAATCCTATCTTTGGATATTTTATAACAGATATATATGTAAATATTTTTAACTGTAGTGTTCCAAGTATTTATAACTTTAAATTGACAAATTCTGAAAATTTTTTGGTTAACTTTGTTGTAAATTTAAAGAGAAGTGTTATATCAAAAGAGGATGTTATATTTAATGTTTGTCCTGATAAATTAGATTATAAAGTGTTAGATGATTTTATTTTGAATTTAATGATTAAGATTGAGATTTTTAAAAATAAAAAATATTTGATTGATTTGTATTCTGATAGGTTTATAGATAATGAAGTAAAAAAGGCTATATATATTAGAAAAAACAAAAAAAGTTTAGATTTTGAGTCTAAAAAAAGAAGAAATTTTCTAAAATCGAGAAAATTGTCTAATAATGCTATAATTTTTGGAATGTTTTTGCCTAGATTTTTGTTAAAGATAAAGTTTTTTAAATTTGTTATAGAACAAATATTATCTAAGGTAGAAGCATATTTTTTGTTTTTTACCAATGAGCGTATTGAGTTTGTAGATGTTCCTAATGTAGAAATTTTAAATATGGAAAAAATAAAAAGCTATATTTCTATAGTTGATTTTAATCTTTTTGTTTATAATTATTATTTCCCTCAAAATTTACTACAGTGGTTGTTTTTTGGTGTTACTCCTTACTTTATGTTCTCTAAAGGTGAGTATGACTCTAAGGATAGCTTTTCTTATTTTATAGATAATGTTGGTATAGATTTAAAAAAAACATGTTTTTTTAACTTGATAAAAAATAAAGATAGTTCCACTTTTGATTTGATGTTAGAAGGGTATAAGAATTTTGATGTAAATAAAAATATTTTAAATGATCTTTGTTTTTTTAAGGACAAGAATATTTTTGACTATAAGTTAAAATTGCTAAAACTGATTAGTAAAGATTATGAATTGAGGAATGCTCAGAGGTGTATGACTTATTTGGCTCAGTTTTTTGACTTCTGTAGATATATAAAATATAAAAAAGCTATTTAAAATAATAGCTGTTTTGATAAAAAAGAAAATATTTTTAAAGGATATATAAGATGGGTATTTTAGATGTATTAGATCGTATTTTTGTAAAAAAAAATTTTAACTTATATTCTGTATCTAGGTTGGATGACTTATTTAATCGTAAAATTGTTGATATAGATAAAATAGTAGAATATATAGAAAAAAAATATTCTGAAAATTCTAACTGCGTAGATTTGTTTTCAAAATTAGCTTATTATTTTTTACAAAAAGATGATTTGTATAGTGCAAAAAAGTACTTAGATAAAGATTCTAAATTAAAAAGACAAAGTTGGTGGAGTACTATTAGATATGCTGAATATTTTGCTTTAAAGGGAAATATAAATAAATCATTTGAAATTATTGATAAAATATATGAAGAAAATTGTGAAGCTATGAATGGGTATGGGCATGTAGGATGGATTCTTTATAGAAAAGGAAAAATAAGTTACATAGATGTTTGTGATATTTTAAAAAAGGATATTGATAAAAATAGATTGTCAAATGGTTTTAAAATAATTGCTGCAAGTATATTTGGAATTAACAACTTGTTTTTTGCTCAAGAGCTAGTTTGGGAAGCTTATAGAGAGGATGATTTTTTAAAAGATGGGTTTTCTTTATTGGCTTTGAATTTAATGAGAAATAAAGATTACGCATTAGCTCTTTTTGGGAGAAATAGAGGAAGCAAAAGAGCAAGTAGAAAAAGCTTATAGAGAGGATAAAAGAATTAGTGGTGGACTTTCATTGTTATTAAAATCTTCATCAGTATTTGAAGTTGTGAATCTTTTTAGTTTAGCTTGTAAGGAAGATAAAAATAGATATTTTTTAGAACTTTATAATGATGAGTGTTTTAGTGTATTTGCTGATAGATGTATTTTGGCGTATGAGCTTAAAAAAGCTGAAAAACGTTATGGATATCAAATAATTGAGCAGTTTAATGCTATAGAAGATATGTTGAAAAAAGACAGCTCTGAGTCTAATATAATAGAAGTACTTGGCTTTAAAGTTAAAGTCTTAAATATTTATGATGCTTTGGTTCAGTTCAGAGAAATTTTCCTTCAGGAAAATTATTATTTTTATTATAATTCATCTATACCTCCTTTTATTATTGATGGTGGTTCCAATTGCGGTTTGTCAATTGCATATTTTAAATATTTATATCCTAACTCAACAATTATTGCCTTTGAGCCAAATCCTATTGCTTATGAGATATGTAAAGAAAACATAGAAAGAAATAAATGGAAAGATGTAACTATTTATCCATATGCTTTATATAATAAAAAAGGGATAAAAAAAATGAATATTTTTCCTAAAATGCCTATGGGCTCAAGCTTGATAGATAGAAAGTACAATAAAACATTAATGGAAAATTATTATAAAAATTATGTGAAAACAGTTAAGTTGAGTGATTATATAGGTAGACATGTGGATTTTTTAAAACTTGATATAGAAGGTGCAGAAAATTTTGTTTTTAATGATATAAAAGATAATTTTGCTAAGTATTTTTCCAATGGCTTTATCGAGTATCATTATGAAAATGAAAATGGTTTAAGTTTAATTTTAGATGTGTTAGAAAGTAATGGCTTTGACTATAATATTTACAATAACTTGTCTAAAAAAAGTTTTAAGAGAAGAGATACTAGTTTAAATAGCTGGAGTATCAATATAGTGTTTAGAAAAAAAAAAGAAGTAGAAGTTATAGACACAAGGTTTTATCATTTTGAAAAACCTATTCGAAATGTTCTTGATATTTTATGTATGAATCAAAGAGAGTGGAATAGCCTTTCTTTTTATGTTAGAGTTCATATTAATGAGTTATATAGTATACTTAATGATCTTGATATCTATCCTGAAAACATATTAGAATGGGGAAGTGGTTATTCTACTTATTTGTTATATTATTTTTCGAAAAAATGGAAATCTAAATCTATTGTTACAATTGATGATAATTGTGAATATCAAAAAAATATTTTACAAAAATTATACCCCTATCCATCTTTATTGAATGTAAAATGTTTGAGTCAAATAGGGGAAATATGGCCATGGGACTATGAAGAGTATAATTACTCTACCTATCCAAGATCGTTAAAGAAAAAGTTTGACTTAATTTTTATTGATGGCAGGAGGCGCAATGAATGTATGCTCACTTCATATTATTGTTTATCGTCAAAAGGAATATTAATTTTACATGACTCATGGAGAAAACGTTATAAGGTTGGGATGAAAATGTTTAAAAAAATAAAAAAATTAGATGAATATGTAATTTTGAAGAAAGGTTGATAAATGAAAAAAATTCTTCTTATAAATACAGTTTTTAGTAGAAAAAAAAGACTTTTTTCTGAATTTGGACCACCATTAGGAATACTTTCTATAGCTTCTGCTTTAAGTTGTCAAGGCTTTAAAGTAGAACTTATTGATCCTCAAATAGAAACAAATTATTTAAAAAAAGTAGTGTCTATTATTAAAGACGATATTTTATTTGTTGGGTTAAATACTTATATAGGAGAGGGTTTAAACAATTGTATTGAGTTAACTGAAAAAATAAAAAATATAAATCCTAATATACCTATTGTATATGGAGGTCCTTTAGCTTCATCAATCCCTGAAGAATGTTTCAAGAAAACAAAAGTTGATTATATTATTATGGGTACAGGTGAGTTTAGTATTGTAAATTTAGCAAAATGTTTAATTGAAGGGGATAAAGATAGAATAATGAACGATCCTTTTATATCATTAAGAATAGATAGAAATAATTATAAAATTGGTAAGCTTTATAACTATCATGTTTCCTTTGACGATTTGCCTACAATAGATCTAAATTTTTGGAAAGAAGGAGTAAAAAAGTTAGATGCTATACCAATGATAACATCAAGAGGTTGTCCTTATAAATGTAGCTTCTGCTATAACACTTTTAATGAAAAAGGAAAATATATTCTTAAGCCTTATGAATCAATTATAAAAGAGATGCAATTAAATTCAAAAAAATTTTATTGTAAAAATTTTTTATTTATGGATGATAATTTTTTAATTAATGAAGAAAGAGCTCTTAAAATATTTGAGTATACATTTAAAAAAGATTTTTCTATAAAGAGAGTTTATGGACATTTAAATTGTTTCACTTTGAAGATACAAGAAGCACTTATTAAAGCAAAACCTCTTACTGTTATGTGCATTGAGTCAGGGTCTGAAAAAATAAGAAAGCTATTAAATAAAAATATAAATATAGATAAAGCTTTGTATCTAATAAAAAGATTAACTTCAAGTTCTGTTCCTTTTCTAACTGCATTTATTTTTGGCCTTCCTTTCGAAGATATTAATGATATTCAAGAAAGTATTGAACTTGCGAGGAAAATAAAAAATATTTCAAAAGATAAAGCAATATCTATGTTTTATCTTTATTTCCCCCAGCCAGGAGATGGTATTATAAGAAAGTATACTGACAAGACTAACAAAAAAATTAAATTTACACTCCAAGATATGTTAAATATCGAAGTTATTCCAGTAGAAAATATTAATAGTAATATTAATTTTAACATTAGACCATGGATGACAAATAAAAAAGTTAAATTTTATCAAAGTTTGTCTAAAGTATGGCTATATAATTTTGGGCCTAAAGAAAAAAGAGAAATTTTTTCTAAAGAAGCTATTAACATTTATCAAAATGATTCCAAAATCAGGAGAATGTTTGAATGAAAGTTTTTTTTGTAGGAAACCAGGTTTGCACTAAACGAGGTCTAGATACTACTCTTTTTAAAAATTATTTTTTAGCAAATGGATGTATAATAACAGATAATATAGTAGAATCTGATTTAGTTGTTGCTATTACATGTGCATTTGTAGATTCTTATAAAAGTATAGCTTTAAAAATGATAGAAAATCTTAAAAAATTAAATAATAATATTATTGTTTATGGTTGTTTACCCGAAATGGCAAAACATGAATTTAAAATTATTTTTAATGGAAAATTTTTTACACCTAAAAATAAAGCCAAAATAGAAAGTTTTTTTCCTAATTTTAAAATAAAACTAGATTATATTGCTGATGCTTTTGAACCGGATATATTTGTAATGAAACCTTTTAATTTAAAAAAAATAAATTATCCTACTAATGATAGGAATAATATTAATTTTAAAAAGTCTTTCCCTATCTTAAGGATAAGTGAAGGGTGTAATAATGCTTGTAGTTATTGTTTACATCCAAAGTCATTAGGAAAATTGAAGAGTAAACCTCTTGATGAGTGTATATTTGATTATAAAAGGATAATTGCATGTGGTTATAAAAGGATTAGTATTCATGCAAATGATCCTGCTTCTTATGGATTAGATATAGGGTTAACTTACCTTGATTTACTTATTTCTTTGGAAGAAAATACGCCATCCAGTGATATCAAATGGAACCTTAACGATATTCACCCTAAGTATTTATTAAAGTACAATTTTGATTTAATAAAGTTTATTGAAAAAGGAAGAATAATAAATATAGGTGTTCCAATTCAATCCGGAAGCCAAAAAATTTTAAAAAAAATGAATAGAATATATGATATAAAAAAGGTAGTAGATATACTTATTAAGTATAAAAATATTAATCCTGATCTTTTACTTTCTACTCATATCATTGTAGGGTTTCCTGGAGAAACAGAAGATGATTTTAATGATACTTTAAGTTTTTTTAAGAAAGTAAAAATAAATAATGTTTATATATTTAAATATTCTAACAATGTTGGTACTCCTGCAGAAAAATTTAACTGTCAAGTTGATGAACAAATCATTGTTAAGAGACAAAATTTGTTAGCAAATGAGTTGTCTAAGATGGGATGCAAGGTAGAACTTTTTGGATAATAGGTGCTTTTATGTGTAAAAAAAATATATATGAAATAGGTATAAGCAATTTTGTAAGTATGAAGGATACCTTGTCTTTAGGAAAAAAGAATAAATATTCTGTATGGCATACACAAAATAAAGATAATATTTATACAGCAAGTTATAGATTAAAACAAAAGATGGTTACAATAAATTTGCCTAGAGAAGTTAGTGTTAAAAAGGATGACATATTTTTCACCATGGGATCTTGTTTTGCTAGAAGATTAGAGGATATATTAAATAGAAAAGGTATGAATGTTCCTGGATTTAGTTTTTTATTAAATAGAAGAGATTTATTCTCAACAATGAGATATGTAAATAAATATAATACTTATACAATGCTTTATGAAGTAGAGTATGCACTTGGAATAAAGAATAATATTTATGATACGATTATGGGGTCAGACAAAGAAGGCTACTTTTGTTGTCAATCAGTATATTTAGGTAAAGAAGATTATGATACTGTAAAAAAAAGAAGAGATGGTATACTTAAATCTTTTAGTTTTATATCTAAGGCAGACGTAATTGTTATTACTTTGGGTCTTACAGAAGCTTGGTATGATAATGTTAGTAAAAGATTTATTAATTATTTTTTGCCAAGGTTTATGTTAAAAGAAGAAGGTAGATATTTTCATAAAAATATTACAGTTGAAGAGAATATTAATAATCTATGTTTAATTTATGAATATTTAAAAAAGTATAACAAGAATGATTTTAAAATTTTTATTACGGTATCACCTGTACCTTTATTAAAAACTTTCACTAATTATGATGTAATAGTTGCGAATAACTTATCAAAGTCTATATTAAGAGTGGCTGCTGAAAAATTTGCAAATTTATATGAAAATGTATATTATTTTCCAAGTTATGAAATAGCCATGTTTTCTCAAAGAGAGTATATGTTTGAATATGACCTTAGACATATTAGCGAACAAGGTGCTGAACATATAATAAATACTTTTTTAAAAATATATATGTAAATAATACTATATTGATTAATAGTAGGAGATACTATGTTTAAACGTAATAGTGTTTTGGATGTTATGAAGCACATAAAAAATAAAGGCTTAAAGGTATCAACTATAATAGATGTTGGAGTTGCTTATGGTACTAATGGTCTATATGGAGTATTTGATTCAGTATCATATTTGATGATTGAACCTTTAGAAGAATATCAAGAAGTACTGAAAAGTATAGCAAAAAAATATCCTGCTGTTTATACAATTGCTGCAGCTGGTAGTAAAGAAGGAAACATTACTATTAATGTACATCCTGATATGAGTGGCTCTTCTGTTTTAAAAGAATCAGAAGGTCCACATGTCGATGGAATAGAAAGGGTTGTGCCTATGGTAACTTTAGATGGAGAAGTATCGAAATATAAGCTCAGAGGCCCTTTTTTGCTAAAGGTAGATGTTCAAGGGTTTGAATTAGAGGTTTTGAAAGGTGCAGAAAAGGTGCTTCAGGAAACAGAAGTAATTATTCTGGAAGTATCCCTTTTTCAATTCTACAAAGGTTCTCCTGTTATGTCTGATGTGATTTATTTTATGCATAAAAGAGGTTTTTCTGTGTATGATATTTTTGGTGCAGTGTATAGACCTCTTGACGATGCTCTTGCTCAAGTAGATTTAGTGTTTGCTTCAGACAAAAGTATTCTCAGGAGTTCTAATTATTTTGCTTCTTTTGAACAAAGAAAACAGATGACTTTGGAGCGTATAAAAAAATTAAATCCAAAATAGTTAATATTATGAGTAAAAAAATAGTCATTCCTAAAGATAAGCATAAAGGTAATAAAGCTTTTATTGTTGCCACTGGTCCTAGTTTAAGGATATCTGATCTTGAATTAATAAAAAAATATATATCTTTTTCTTGCAATAAGATATATCTTGCTTTTGATAAAACAGACTGGCGTCCTAATTATTATTCTGTTATAGATAGATTAGTTGCTAAGTATAATGCAAATGACATAGTTAAAGTTGAATCTATAAAAATTTTTAGTAGTGTGATAAAACCGTATATAGGAAATAGAGAAGATGTTTTTTGGTTAAAGGATTTGCCTACTCCCATTATTAATGGAGTTAGACACCAAAAATTTTCTTGTGATATAACTCTTGGTACCTATGGAGGGTATACTGTTATATATACTTTGTTGCAGGTAGCTTATCACTTAGGGATAAAAGAAGTTTTTCTTCTTGGGCTTGATTTTAATTTTGATCACTCTCCTCCTACAGGTAGAACTACTGAAGCAGGAGAAGACATCTTGATTCAGGATGCAGAAATGAATCATTTTCATAAAGATTACAGAAAAAAAGGAGAGGAATGGACAAAGCCAAGGCTTGATATACAGTACGATGCTTTTAAATGTGCTAAAAAGGTTTTTGAAAAAGATGGAAGAAAGATATTTAATGCATCACGATATACTAAGTTAGATGTTTTTCCTGTGGTTAGGTTGGAGGATGTTGTTTAATGTGTAATAATCCTTTTATCTCCGTAATTATTAATAATTATAACTATGGTAGTTTTATTTATAAATGTATAAATAGTGTTATTAGACAAACTTATAAAAAAATTGAAATTATAATAGTGGATGATGGGTCAACAGATAATTCTAGAGATGTGATAAATTCATTTTGTGATTCAAGAATTGTAAAGGTTTTTAAAAAAAATGGTGGTCAGGCTTCAGCTTTTAATGCTGGTTTTGAAGTAGCAAAAGGAGAAATAATAGCTTTTTTAGATAGTGATGACTGGTGGAAAAATGTTAAGTTAGAAAGAATTGTAGCATGGCATAACTTTCTAAAAGGAGATTATGTTATGCTACAACATTTAGTTAAAGTCTGGGATAATGGTAAAGAGTATTTATATAAACCAGCGCTATATTCCGGGGATTGTTTTATACACACTCAAGTTACTGGTGAATTAGGATTGTTTGTTGGTACTTCAGGGTTAGTTTTTTCAAGAAAAATACTAGAAAGAATTATGCCTGTCCCCTTACAGTTTAAAATTAGTGCAGATGCATATCTTACTAGAACTAGTTTCATTTTTGGTAGAGTGGTGTCAATTCCTGAAATTCTGGGTTATTATCGAAAACATAATAACGCCGTATTGGGAAATAATGCTTATAGCCATATTGAATTTCATAAAAATATTCTTTTTCCTGCTTTAAATGATTTTTATAAAAAGAATTTAATTAACTTTAGATTTGATGTTTCTGCTTATAAAACTACTAAACTACAATATGTAGAGCTTCATAAGTCTTATTTAAGAAATAAGATTAAAGAGATTATACAAAAGTATAATAAGTTTGCATTTTTTGGTGCTGGACAGTATTTAGAGTGGTTGCATTCTACTATGTTAGATTTTCCTAGTGGAAATGTAGTAGCAATATTAGACGACAATCCTGCATATAAAGAGTTTTGGAATATTATTCCTATGAAGCCTAACGATTGTAATCTTTCTGAAATTGGAGCAATAGTTCTTGCTTCAGATTGTAAGCAAGACATTTTAAGAAAAAGATGTATTGAAATTTTTGGCGATTCATTTCCAATTATAGATCTATACGAAGGATTACCTAAAGGTCCATACCCAAAATAAAAGGAGAGTAATGGTATGTATGAATTTGTTTCTGGATATATTCAAAGATTAGTCAAGTTATTAGAGAGTATTGAACTGCAAAATATATGTGATATTATTAATCTTTTAGATAATATAGATCCATTTGTCAATACTATATACTTTATAGGTAATGGAGGTAGTGCAGCTACGGCTTCTCATTTTGCTAATGATATTGGGATTGGGTTGAAAATAAGAGGAATAAAGAACATTAATGTGGTATGTCTTACTGATAATATTCCAGTGATAACATCAATATCTAATGATATTGGATATGAAAATATTTTTTATGCCCAACTAAAAGATAAAATTAAAAAAGGGGATTTATTATTTGCAATTTCGGCAAGCGGAAATTCAGCCAATATTCTTAAAGCTGCAAAGTATGCTAAAAGTGTCGGTGCTTTAGTAATTGGCTGTACTGGATTTGATGGAGGAGAGTTGAAAAAATTATCTGATATTTCTTTTCATGTATCTACAGAAAAAGGGGAATACGGTATAGTAGAAGATATACATATGATTTTAGATCATCTCATATTTTCATATTTTATTTCTACAAAAGAAGGAGCTTCTACAAAATATGTATTGGAGTAAAATATGTTGAGGATAGGTTTGGCTGGCTTTGGTAAGATGGGTAAAATACGGGCTAGGACAATAGATAAAAGCAGTGATGTGGAATTAGTAGCTGTTTATGATCTTGATAAGCATATTCTTCCATCAAACGTATATATTTGCAATAGCTTTGATGAATTACTGCGATTGGATGTCGATGCTATTTTTATTTGTACCTATAATGATGTTGCTGTTGAGTATACAATTAGAGCTTTAGAGGCAGGAAAGCATGTTTTTTGTGAAAAACCTCCTGCTACTAATTGTTCTGAATTAAAAAAAGTGAAAAATGTTTTTGAATCCTCTAATAATGTACTTAAATATGGATTTAATCATCGCTTCCATTACTCTATTATGAGAGCTAAAGAATTAATAAAGTCAGGAAATTTTGGACGTATTTTATGGATGAGAGGAGTGTATGGTAAAGCTGGAAGCATAGACTACTGTAAAAACTGGAGAAATTATAAAAAATATAGTGGTGGAGGTATTCTTATAGATCAAGGAATACATATGCTTGACTTAATGTTATATTTTTCAGAAGAAAAATTTACAAGAATAAACAGTTTTGTTGACACTCTTTATTGGGATATAGAAGTTGAAGATAATGCTTTTATTATTATGCAAACTAATAGCAAGATAACTGCCATGCTTCATTCTTCTGCTACTCAGTGGAGGCATAAGTTTTTGTTGGAAATTTGTTTGGAGAAAGGTTATATAAATTTAGATGGTATTCTTTCTACAACTAGGAGTTATGCACCTGAAAAATTAGTACTAGGGCTACGAGAATTCGAAGATATTGATTTAGCTATGGGAAAACCAAAGGAAGAAATTATATGGTATGAATATGATGACTCTTGGAGCTTAGAGCTAGATGATTTTTTAACTGCTATTAAATTTAATAGTTTGCCAAAACACGGTAATATTTATCAAGCTCTTCTTGTAATGGAGTTGATTGAAGAAATATATAACAAATCAGAGGAGTAAAGATGAATTTTAAAGTGGGAATAAGTTCTGTCTCTTTTTCAAAGAGTGAGTATTTAGTTTCAAAAGCAAAAAAAATGTTTAAGCAAGTGGTACTTAATCCTTTAGGACGAAAACTCAAATCAGAAGAGTTTATTCAAATCTATAAAGATTGTGACGCTATTATTGTTGCTTTAGATATTATAAATAAAGACATATTAAATTTTCTTCCAAACTTAAAAGTTATATCTAAGTATGGAGTAGGTACAGATAATATTGATTTTCAGGCATGTGCAGAAAGAGGAATTGAAGTACTAATTGCAAAAGGAGTAAATAAGCGTTCAGCTGCTGAGCTAACTTTAGGATTTATGTTGGGATTTATGAGAAATATATTTTCATCTATTGTTAAATTGAAAAAAGGTGAGTGGGTATGTAAAGGGGGAAGTCAACTTACAGGAAAAACAGTAGGTATAATTGGAGTTGGTAATATAGGTAAAGAAGTTGTTAAACTACTAAAACCGTTTAAGTGTAAAGTTTTATGTAACGATATAGTTAATATAGATTTTTTTTGTAAAGAAAATGGAGCAGTTATTGCTTCAAAAGAGGAAATTTTTTGTTCTGCTGATATAATAAGTTTACATGTGCCTTTAACAGAGAAAACTAAATATTTAATTAATGAAGAAAGTTTAAGATTAATGAAACCAACTGCTCTATTAATCAATACTTCTAGAGGAGCTGTTGTTGATATTAAAGCTGTAAAAAGAGCAATAATGGAAAAAAGATTAGGTGGTATTTGTTTTGATGTTTTCGAAGAAGAACCTTTTTACGATGAAGAATTATTTTCTATGGATAATGTATTTTGCACTCCTCATATTGGTGGAAGTGCTAAGGAAGCGATATTAGCGATGGGAGAATATGCTTTAGTATCACTATCTACCTGGATAGAAAAAAATATAAAAGAGATGTAACCTATGAAAGTAGTATGCATGATCCCTGCTAGATTAGGAAGTCAAAGATTAAAGTATAAAAATTTAAGAAAGATAGGAGAGTATTCTTTAGTCCAACTAGCTATTCGTAAGGCTTTGAGAGCAGAAGTGTTTGATGAGATCTGGGTTAATTCGGAAAGTGAAGAGATTGAAAAAATAGCGCTCCAGGAAGGTGTAAGATTTCATAAAAGACCACAAAACTTAGCTGATAATATAACAACAAGCGAAGAGTATGTTTATGAATTTTTAAAGAAACATGAATGTGATTATGTTGTACAGTTACATACAATAGCTCCTCTTTTAACCATAGAAGAAATAAAAAAATTTGTGAATAGATTACTTAGTTTAAAGTATGATACTTTTCTCAGTGTGGAAGAGATAATATTAGAATGTATATATAAAAATAAACCTATTAACTTTAGTGTTGAGTTGAAAGAAAACTCTCAGGATTTGACTCCAATCCATAAGATAGCTTGGAGTATAACTGCTTGGAAAAGAGAAGTTTATATAAGAAGTTTTGAAAATAAAAAGTGTGCTACTTATTCTGGAAGAATTGGTTATTTTAAGTTAAATAAGTTTTCTGCTCATGTTATTAAGACAGAAGAGGACTTAATTTTAGCAAATTTAATATTTAAATATTTTTTTAGAGATGAATTATAAAAAATGTGCAATATTTGGGACAGGTACGTCTGCTAATGAATGTTTTTATTATGCAAAGAATAATGGGTATGAAGTATGTTTTATTGTAGATGATTTTTTAAGTGGGTTTTACGTAGATATACCAATAGTAAACTGGGATATTTTTTTAGAGAAACAAAACCATGTAGATGTATTGTTTGTGAGTAGGTACCAACATGGTAGAGTTATAGATAGAGCTAATGTAAAAATTCCTATATTAGTACCTCCTTCTCCAAATATATCTTGTTTTAGTTATTCTGAAAATATAAAAAGGATAAGAAAACTTAAAAATGTTCATCTGGGTAAAAGATGTTTTATCTTAGGTAATGGACCGAGTTTAAAACTGGAAGATATAGAAAAAATTAAATCAGAAATTACTTTTGCTTCTAATAAGATTTTTTTAATTTTTGAAGAAACTGACTGGAGACCTAACTATTATTTTGTTGAAGATGTTTTAGTTGCAAAGTATAATAAAAATATTATTAATGATTTAAGTTTAAATAAATTTTTTGAAATTAGGACATTAGACTATTTAACTGTTGATAATAAAACTTGTGTATATCAATATCAAGGTGCTTCTAATTTTCCTGGGTTCTCTTATGATGTGATAAGAGGAGTTTTGGGTGGATATACTGTAATAGCATCTCAACTGCAGTTTGCTTATTATATGGGATTTAATGAAGTATATTTGCTTGGTTTAGATTTTAAATATAAAATACCTACATCTGAAAAAAGTCAAGGTGGAATTTTAGTATCTAATGGTGAAATTAATCATTTTCATCCAAATTACAGAATGAAAGGAGAAAAATGGACATATCCTCAATTAGATAAACAAAAAATGTTTTTTGACTTTCTAGCTAAAAATATTGTCAATAGCAATTTTAGAGTATATAATGTGACTATAAATAGCAGTCTGGATTCTTTTGATAAGCTTAACTTAGATGACATTATTTAATATTTTTAATTATGAGTTTGCTTGTATCTGTAATTTTAACTAATTATAATTATGCTCATTTTTTAGATTCAGCTATAGAATCTGTTTTAAAGCAAACGTATGGTAACTTTGAGTTGATTGTAGTAGATGATGGTTCTTCTGATAATTCTAGAGAGATAATAAATTACTATGTATCAAAGGATTCCAGAATTATTCCTATTTTAAAAAAAAATGAAGGCCAAGCTAGTGCTTTGAACATTGGATTTAAAAAATCAAAAGGAGAAATTATATCTTTTCTAGACAGTGATGATATTTATGCTCCGAATAAGCTTGAAGAAATTGTAAAGTATCACTCTTTAGGATATCAATATATTTATACTGATCATCAAGGAATAGATGTAAATGAAAATTTTATAGAGGATAATTTAAAACGTTATTTGTATTCTGGATGGAATATATTTCCTGTATACTTCCTATCTAAATATGTCGGTAATATTACATCTACTATTTCTATAACTAGAAATATAGGTAAAAAAATATTTCCTATACCCAATGAGGACCAATGGAAAATTCAAGCCGATGATCCCATTGTGTTTCAAGCTTCTTTTGTTTCCAGTAATTTTTTTTTAAATAAAAAACTTGTTTTTTATAGAATACATCAAAGTAATAATTATTATGGGAAGAATCTTTGTAATGATTATAAATATAAGCTTTTGATTAAAAGAAATAATTTAAAAGATATTATTATGAAAAAAGAAGGGATATCTTCTACTTTTATTAATAACTGGTGGAATTTAGTAGCTGAATTTAATACTCATGAATTTGTTGATTTAAATTTATATAAAATGTATAGAAATATCCTTTGGTTTAATATGAATATTCCTTTTTTATCTAAAATAAAAGCCCATTTTGAGCTTAAAAAGCGATTTAAATTAAAATATATAAAAAATTAAATCGTTCTGATGAGTAATATGGTGTTTATTATAATATTATTAGCTATATAAGATATTGGTATTTATAAATTATTAAGTCAAAAAGGATGTGAACTTGTTGACATTATCCTATGCTGGTTGCTTCCAAGGAGAAGATAAGTAAAGTTTTAAACTGGCAACCACGTTTTACTCATATTGAGCAAATTATACAAAGTGCCTATAACTGGCATGTAAAGAATAGTTAACTGGTTTACAGGTAAATTTAAGATGAAAATAGGTGTTGCTCAGGGAAGGTTTCATATAGTGCATTTTGGTCATATGGAATATTTATTGGAGTGTTGTAAAAGATGTGATTATTTACTCATTGGTATTTCGGATATGGATCCTTCTTGTGCCTATTTTGATTACAGTGATATTTTAGAACAAGATAAAAAAGAAATGAAGCCCTTTAGAAGCTTTGAAGATCCCATTTATCCCTTTACCTTTTTTGAAAGAATGCAGATGCTTAAGCTGGCTTTATTGGAGCATAATATTAAAGCCAGTTTTTTTGATATTGTTCCCTTTCCCATTCATAAACCCTGGTTGATAAAGTACTACATACCCAAAAGCTCCAATATTTTTGTCACCATTTATGATAAATGGGGAGAGTATAAGGTTAAGCTTTTACAAGAGCTTGGTTTTGCAGTGCAAGTCCTTTGGAAAAGAAGCATGCAAGAGCGGTTTACTACTGGTACAGAAGTAAGAAAGAGGTTGTTAAAGGGAGAGGATTTTCAAGATCTGGTTCCCAGATCTGTGTATAAATTTTTAAAAGAATTTTATCCTTTTGATTGAGATTTGGTATGTATTTTTTAAATAATTTTGATAAGATAAATAGGACAAATAAGTCCAATATATATTGGCAAAGGGGAAAGGTGCAGCGAGAGGATAGGGAAAGGTTAAATAGGCATAGAGTTGTTGGTTTTAATTATCGCAGAAACAGATAAAAGGGATATAGAAAGCTGTATCCTCAAGATATTAAGTTATTTAGAAAAATCAAAAATTATAAAACCTGTTGTTTAAATAAAGGGTCTTTTATTTTTCCATAAACTTACTCTTATAATCTGCATAAGAAAATTCTCTAATTAGCTTAACCTGTTTTTCCTTGAGGTTAAAAGTAGCCAGAGAGGGCAGGTTTATCCCATTAAAAAAGGTATTTTTAACAAAGGTATAAAGGGCCATGTCGGTTAAAACCAGTTTATCTCCTGGTTTTAAGGGATTATCAAAGGAGTAAGTTCCAATGATATCTCCAGCCAGACAGGTTGGGCCTCCCAGGATATAGGTGTACTTTTTCCTTTGAGGTAGGTCTGCACCTATTATCTGTGGTCTATAGGGCATGGCCAATACATCGGGAAGATGATTTTCTGCTGATATGTCCACTATAGCTATATTTTGCTCTCTGGTAATGACTTCCAGTACTGAAGTGACTGCTACCCCTGCATTTAAAACAACTGCTTCTCCAGGTTCTAAATAAATATCTAAATGGAACTCTTGTTTTAAATCCTTAATAAGTCTTATGAGCAAATCTATATTATAGCCTGCTCTGGTAATGTGATGTCCTCCCCCTAGATTAAGCCACTTTATTTTAGATAAATAAGGATAAAACTTTTCTTTTACTGCGTTTAAAACTTTTTCCAGGTGAATGCTATCCTGTTCGCATAGGGCATGAAAGTGCAGTCCATCCAGGAAGCTAAGATGCTCTTCTTTTAACTCTGAAGAAAGCACCCCAAAGCGGGATTTAGGAGTACAGGGGTTGTATAGCTCTACTTCTACTTCTGAATATTCAGGGTTTATGCGAAGGCCTATTTGAATCTGGGGGTTTATTTTTTTAACTCTGGGCTGAAATTTTACAAGTTGTTCAATGGTATTAAAAATAATTACATCTGAAACTCTGGCTATTGCTTCTAACTCTTCTTCTTTGTAAGCTGGAGAAAAGGTGTGTACTTCTTTTTGAAAGTACTCTCTTCCAAGTTTTGCTTCAAAAAGTCCACTAGCACACACTCCTGCCAGATACTTGCTGAGAAGAGGAAAAGTAGCTGGCAGGCTATAAGCTTTTAGGGCCAAAAGGATTTTGGCCCCTGTTTTTTTTTGCACCCAATCTAAGGTCTTACAATTACGCTCAAGAACATCTTCACTGATAAGGTAGCAGGGAGTTTTTACCTGCTGAATAATAAACTCTGGATAGTCTTCTTTAGCCTTTAGTAAAGAGTTTTTGGCTAGTTCGAGCATTATTCAGGCAAGTCCCCTTCAAAGTCTACTACCTGCCAGGGAAGACCATTTTGGGCAATGGTTTCTAAAAAGGGATCTGGATCTAGTTGTTCAATATTGAACACTCCTTTACCACTCCAGAGGCCTTTTAAGACCATCATGGCTCCAGCCATGGCAGGAACACCTGTGGTATAAGAAATGGCCTGGGATTGAACCTCCTGGTAGGCCTTGGCATGGTCACAGACATTGTAAATGTATTTGGATATTGGCTGGCCATCTTTTATTCCTCTAAAAATACAACCAATAACGGTTTTTCCCTTGTAATTGGTTGCTAGAGAAGCAGGATCTGGAAGAAGGGCTTTTAAGAATTTAAGGGGGACAATTTTTTGTCCTTCAAATTCCACTTCATCAATTCTAGTCATTCCCACATTTTTTAGTACTCTTAGGTGAGTAAGATAGGTATCAGAAAAGGTCATCCAGAAACGGATGCGTTTTAGTCCCTTAATGTGTTTGACCAGGGATTCCATTTCTTCATGATAGAGAAGGTAGCTTTCTCTGGGACCTGCTTCAGGATAGTTGAAGGTAAAATGCACAGAGTTTTCTTCAATTACAGGTGGCGTTTCAATCCATTTTCCTTCCTGCCAGTGTCTCACTACCTGAGTGATTTCTCGAATATTTATTTCAGGGTTAAAATTGGTGGCAAAGGGATGTCCATGCTCTCCTGCATTACAATCTAAAATATCAATGAAGTGAATTTCATCAAAGAGATGTTTCTGGGCGTAGGCGCAAAAGGCATTGGTAACACCAGGGTCAAAGCCACAACCCAAAATAGCCATAAGGTCAGCCTGTTCAAACTTTTCTTGATAGGCCCACTGGTACTTGTATTCAAATTTGGGATTGTCTGGTGGTTCGTAATTGGCAGTATCTAAATAATGGACCCCTGTCTCCAAACAGGCATCCATAATGGTCAAGTCCTGGTAGGGCAAAGCCACATTGATAACCATTTCTGGTTTAAAATCTTTAATAAGAGCTACCAGTTCTGGAACCCTATCTGCATCTACCTTGGCTGTGGAAATTTCTATATTGTAGAGTTTTTTAACTTCCTGGGCAATTTTTTGGCATTTAGCTAGAGTACGACTGGCCAGACAAATTTCAGAAAAGACTTCCTGGTTTTGAGCACATTTTTTGGTGACCACATTGCCAACTCCACCAGCTCCAATGATTAAAACTCTGGCCATAGTTTTTCCTCCTTTTTGGGGGGTTAATTTGTTTTGGGTCGCTCCTAGGGTAGTTTTTGAGTCTGGTCAATATTTTTTTCTATTCCCAGGAAGAACCATTATAACGAAAAATTTCTGTAAGTCTTCTAACCTTTACCGGGACAAAAGAAGTTTGTCTTAGACTTTCCAGAGTCAAAGCTTGAGCCTGGTAGATGACTTCGTCATATTCCAGGATTCCCAGGTAGGAATTGGGAGTTTTTTTCAGGTGAAAAGAGATACTTTCCGGGTTTATTTTGGAGAAACTGGCCACATAGAGATTGTTTACCTGGACAATTTGAGGTTGTTGCGGGGAATACTGAAAGTTGTTATTAATATTTTCAACCCAGGAGATGACAAAAAAAGCCAATTTTTTCCAGACTAGAAAGTCCTGGTCCTGCGCCTGTAAGTTTAGGGGAAGAAGAAGGAAAAGGAAAACTAAAAATACTCTTCTTCCCCCAAACATTTCTGTTCTCCTATTCAGCCAGTCTTATTTCCACTCTTCTGTTTAGTCTTCTGCCCTGTAGGGTTTTGTTGTCAAATTT
>LGER01000044.1 GCA_001507915.1 Desulfonauticus sp. 38_4375
ATGCTTACACCTGATGAAGGTAAAAATCCATATAAAGATGTTAAACTTTCTTTAGAGTATTTAAAGCTATATAAAAAAATTAAACCAGATATAGTTATAAATTTTACTATAAAACCAAATATCTACGGTTCTCTTGCTTGTGGAGTTTTAGGAATAAATTCTATTAGTGTAGTCACTGGACTTGGTTATGCATTTATTAAAAAAACTTGCTAACGGTTATTGTCAATAATCTTTATAGACTATCTTTTAAACAAAATAAGTTTGTAGTGTTTCAAAACGAAGAAGATTTAAAAGAGTTTATTCCTTTTTTAGGTAAAAATAAAGCTGTGCTAATAAAAAGCTCTGGAGTAAATTTAAAATATTTTTCTAAAGAAGTTTGCCAAGAATTTTCTAAATTTAAAATAAATAAAAAATATTTTACTTTTTTATTTGTCGGTAGGTTTTTAAAAGATAAAGGAATTTACGAACTTATAAAAGCATGCAAAAAATTAAGTCAAGATGATTTTTTATTTAATCTCTGGATTCTTGGTTCTATTGATAAGGGAAATCCAGCTTCAATGTCAGAAGAGGAATTGAACCAGTTAAAAAAACTATCCTTTATAAAGATTTTACCTTTTGCAAAAGATGTTCGCCCTTATCTTTGTGCTAGTGATTGTGTAGTATTACCTTCATATAGAGAAGGTATACCAAGAAGTCTCTTAGAAGCTATGGCTATGGAAAAACCTATAATTACAACTGATGCTCCAGGATGTAGGGATGTTTGTTTTGATGAGGTAAATGGTTTTTTGGTAAGGCCAAAAGATGAAGAAAGTTTATATATGGCCATGAAAAGAATGATTGAATTATCTGAGGCAGAAAGAAAATCAATGGGAGTAGCAGGTAGAAAAATTGTTCAGGAAAATTTTAGTGAAGATATCGTTATAAGAAAGTATATTGAGGTGATAAATAAAATTTTAAAAGAAAAACAGAGGACAGGAGAATAATATTCTTTTTGGTTGAGTAGATGAGTAGTTGAGTAGATAAGTGGGCAGAAGAAATACAAAGAATTAATTATTAAACATTAACCACTATTCTACTATTCCACTCAACAACTCAACTACTCCTCCACTCAACCAATTCTATTAAAAGGAAAAACCTTGAGCCAGTTCTTTAATCTGCCGGGCATAGGCTTTTTTTAGCTGCTCCAAATAATTGGGGTCAATGGGGCCTTTGTAGGTAACCACCTGTAAGTAGCGTTTGGGTATATTGATTTTTTCAGGGTCAAAGCCGGTTTTAAAGCGTAATTGCCAGCGCAGGCTCTGAATTTTTTTTCCTAAAGTTTTTAGCTCCTCTAAAGAAGTAGTAAAGCTTACACTTTCCAGGCAAGCAACCAGGGTTTCCAGGGTATAGGCCTTGCGGGCAAAGAGGCAGCCCACACAAGAAGTTAGAATTACTCGGTAGTTTTCTTCTCTGGCAAAGAAATCTAAGGCCTTATCCAGATTTTTGGCCTCTTTTTCCTGGTCAAAACTATAGGCGCCCAAATCCAGATGAGAGTGTCTAAAGCCCAGAGCTTGAGCCACAAAATAGTTTTCTCCTGTAGCATAGCCAGCCATTTCCTGGCCTAAAACGCAGGCAAAATCTTCTCCACCATGGTGTTTTATCATCCAGTTTAAACCCTTGCCTGCATCCCGCCAGAATTTATTGGGTGGCATGGCCAGATATCTGATTGCCTGAAGGTAGTTTGCAGGCTCAGAAAATTTCAATTCCAGAAGGACTTGTTCCTGGGTAAAGACTTTTTTCTCTAACCCTTCAGTTATGTAAGCTAAAATTACTCCTGTGGAAATGGCGTCCAGGCCCATTTTTTCCACTTCTTCCAAAAGCTTGAGCACAGCAGAAGCGCTTTTGATGCCCAGCATGCTGCCCAGGGCAAAGATGGGTTCATAATCATAGGCCACCTGATGGTAGAGAAACTCGTGCTCTTCTCCAAACTGCTCTCTAAGCAGACCAATGTGAATGCAACCCACAGGACAGCCTGCGCAAGCCACCTGCCTTAATAGCAGGTGTTTGGCAAAATGTTCCCCAGAGATGTTGGTTATATCCGGGTCAGAAGTCTTTTGCAGGTTGTTCCAGGGTAAACACTTAAGTTCGTTTAAAGGGATTAGGTTTTGAGGAGTGCCCAGGTCATGATATTTGTTTACTGCCTTGGTGGTGGTAACTATTTCGTGGATTTGTTGGTAGAGTTTGGGATATTGAGAGGAAGCCATTTTGTTTAAATCAAAGGCACTATTTCCTCCAACAATAATACCTTTTAGGTTTTTGCTGCCCATAACAGCGCCTGCACCCAGTCGCCCAAAGTGGCGATAGGTATCCACATTGATACAGGCAGTGGGCACCAGGTTTTCTCCAGCAGGACCAATGCGCAAGATGGAGCGTTTGCCACTGGGGATGGTGGAAACTCTTCTTAAGAGTTTGCCAGTGCTAAAGACATCTTCTTCCTTGAGAAAGGGTGTAGAATGAAAGTTTACTTCCTGATCGCTTATTTCCAGGGTGGTCAATCCCTTAGCCTTGCCCTTTACCACCAAGCCCAGGTAGCCAGCAAACCTTAAGGCCAAAGCCAGTCTGCCCCCAGCATGGCTTTCTGCATATTGTTCATGATAGGGGGATTTAAAGCCCAATACCACCTTGCTCATCATGGGAAAGGCGCCAGTTAAAGGGCCAATGGTAAAAATAAGGGGCTGGTCTGGATGAAAGGCTGGTTCTTCGAAAAGACCGTATTTTAAATATAGAGAGGCAGCCAAACCTGAGCCGCCCAATAAGCCTTCTTTTAAATCTATCTGCTCGATACTAGCCTTTTGGGAAGTGAGATCTATAATTAAGATTTTAGCGAACATTTTCCACCTCTACCAGATCAATACAGTTATGCGGACAAAAACTTACACATCGGCCACAGTGTAGACAAAAAATGGGCTTTCTAAGCTCCAGGTCAAAATATATTGCATCCACTGGACAGGCTTTGGCACACTCTGCACAGGCAATACACTGCTTTTCCTTAAATAATATCCCTCCTCCTTTTCTGGGAGTAAGGGCTTGAGTGGGACAAACTTCTGCACAGGGTGGAGGATCGCAAGCCAGGCAATAAATAGCTTCAAAACCTGTGGAAATGCCTCCGGAAGAGCGAATTTGGATGCCACTTCTTTTCCAGGACAAACTTTTATGCACTTCCCTAGCACAGGCCAGGGAACAGGAATAACAACCTATGCACTTTTTCATATCTATGGCTTTAAGTTTTTTCATCGACTATTCCTTTGGGTAGAAATTAAAAATAATATTTGGGTTTCCAGGGAGTTTACCTTGCGTTAAACTTCTATTAATGAGAAAAGCTCAAACAGTCCAGTAAAAG
Source organism: Desulfonauticus sp. 38_4375 (assembly GCA_001507915.1). Lineage (GTDB taxonomy): Bacteria > Desulfobacterota > Desulfovibrionia > Desulfovibrionales > Desulfonatronovibrionaceae > Desulfonauticus. Next base: position 3,380 of record LGER01000044.1, read on the forward strand.
AGGTGTAAAGATGAACTTAGCTGAGAGAATTGTAAATATCCCCCCTTCAGCCACTTTGGCCATTAATGCCAAGGCTCAAGAACTAAGAAGTAAAGGGAAAAAGATTATTAGCCTGGCTGTGGGTGAACCTGACTTTACTCCGCCTAAAGAAGTAAAAGAAGCCATGCTTCAGGCTGTAGAGCAGGGTTATTTTCGCTATTTGCCTGTGCCAGGCACTTTAGAACTCAGGCAAGCTGGAGCCAGGTACTTTCAGCACTTTTACGGAGTGGAAGCTAAGGCCACAGAAATAATGTTTAGTAATGGTGGCAAGCAGTGTTTGTACAATCTTTTTCAGGTGCTTTTAAACCCTGGTGATGAAGTTTTGTTGCCCGCGCCTTACTGGGTGAGTTATCCGCCCATGATTCAGCTAAGTGGTGGAATAGCCAGAGTAGTTCCCACCAGGGTAGAAGATAATTTTAAGTTAAAAATAGAAGAGCTGGAAAAGCAGGTTAGCCCCAGGAGTAAGATGCTCATTCTCAATTCACCTTCCAATCCCACGGGCATTACCTATACCCAGGAAGAATTGGAAGAACTGGCTTCCTGGGCTATAAGTAAGGGGCTGATAGTGATTTCTGACGAGGTTTATGACCAGCTGGTCTATGCTCCCTTTAAGCCAGCTTCTTTAGCTTCCTTTTGGCAAGAGCATAAAGAATCTGTGGCTATAGTAAATGCCTTGTCCAAGAGCTTTGCCATTCCTGGCCTGCGCATAGGCTTTGTGCTGGGGGCAGAAAAGCTTATCCAGGCCATGACCAAATTGCAGGGTCAGAGTTGTTCCAATATCTGCTCTATTGCCCAGGCTGGGGCTTTGGCTGCCTTGCAGGGTGATTTTTCCTTTCTGGAAAGGGAAAGGCAGTCTTTACAAGAACGGCGAGATCTGGCCTGGAATTTTTTGACTGAACTGGGACTAAAGTGCCCCAGACCTGAAGGGGCCTTTTATCTTTTCCCTCAGGTAAAGGATTTTTTTAAAGGAGAGATAAAAAATTCTACAGACTTGTGTGCCTATCTTTTGGAAGAAGCTGAAGTGGCCCTGGTGCCAGGCATAGCCTTTGGGGATGACTCCTGTTTGCGCATCTCTTATGCTGTGCAACAAGAAGTACTAAGGGAAGCTTTGAATAGAATCAAACAGGCCTTAACCAAACTAACCTAAAGGAGAGGATATGGCCTTTATTCGCTGGGACCTGGCTTATAAAAAGCAGGTGGAAGGGAGCGCCAAAAGGGAAGACAAGGCTTCCTTTTTAGCGCACAGGCTAAAAGAAGAGTTTAGTAATCTGGGGTTTCTCAACTTTGAACATGTGGAAAAGCTGGAAAAAGACTTGGCCAGGGTTGGGCCCAGAATAGAAAAGTATAAAAACATGCTGGTCCTGGGGATTGGTGGCTCTGCCCTAGGGGCAAAGGCCTTGCAAAGGGCCTTTTACCCAGAGCAGGATTTTCCTCTGCACCAGGGAAAATCCCTTTATATTCTGGATAATATTCATCCAGAGCTCATTAAAGGGTATTTAGACAGACTTTCTCCTGAGGAAACTGTAGTTGTGGTCATAAGCAAGTCCGGGACCACTATAGAAACCCTGTCTCAATATTTCTGGGTAAAGAAGTGGTTGGCCCAGCAGGTGAAGAACTATAAAGAGCATCTGGTTATTATTACTGACCCCAGGCAGGGCTTTTTGCGGGCAGAGGTAGAAAAAGAGGGCTTTTTAAGCCTGGAAGTGCCTCCCAGGATGGGAGGCAGATATTCAGTGCTCTCAGCAGTGGGGCTTTTGCCTGCCTATTTTTTAGGTATAGATTGGAAGTCTTTACTTCTGGGAGCAAAGAGCCTGGTGCCTGGGGAAAATTTAAAAGACCATCCAGCCTTTAAACTGGCCTTCTGGGCTCATGAACTCTGGACTCAAGGGTTAACTGAACTTATTTACTTTAATTACATTCCCTTTTGGGACTGCTGGGGAGATTGGTTTGCCCAACTGTGGGCAGAAAGTTTGGGTAAAGCTGGCAAAGGCAGTATGCCCATTCCCAGTGTTGGGGTGACAGACCAGCATTCTTTGCTGCAGATGTTTTTAGATGGTCCCAAAAATAAAGGCTGTATTTTTTTGAAAACCAGAGAATTGCCTCCAGACCCCTATTTTTCCTTTGCTTTGCCTCAAGAATTCTCTTTTTTAGAGCAAAAGAGCTTTGGAGACATTTTTCAGGCTGAAGCCCTGGGCACAGAGATGGCCCTGGCCAGGAAAATGCCTCTGGTAGAAATAGAGTTAGATCGCAGGACTGAGCTTGAAGCTGGAAAACTCATCTTACTTTTGGAATTAACTACCTTATTTACTGGCTGGCTTTTAGACCTTAATCCTCTGGACCAACCTGCTGTGGAGCTGGGAAAACGCCTGGCCAAAGCCAAACTGGGGGCACCTGGCCTGGAAGAAGAAAAAAAGGAACTGGCTATTTTTTTGCAAAAAGATAATAAGTTAGAGGAATTTTAAGTGCGTATTTTTAGACCTGACCCTGCTCACCCTTTTCAATTTGCCAAATTTGTCTCTCTGAGTTCCTTTTTACTCATTTTAAGCACTGCGCTTTTACTTTCCGTATTTATGTCCAATTATGCTAGAGAAGTGTTGTTAAAGAAAAATAGTGACTTTGCCTTACTTCTGGCTGAAAATTTAAACCATCAAATTTTTCAGCGTTTTACTTTGCCCACTATTATTGGTTTTGGCCGGGTGGAATTGAAAAACAAAGACCAGTACGAACGCCTGGACCAGGTGGTTAAAAGCACCATCCATAGTTTTCATGTCCTGGAAGTGAAAATTTTTAACAATTCAGGTGAAGTTTCCTATGCCAGCAATAAAAAATTTTTAGGAGAAAAATTGCTTTCCAACCTGGAAGTAGAAAGGGCAGTAGAAAAAAGGGAGCACTTTTTTATTCTGGAGAAAAAAATTTCTAACCTCAGGGCCATGTTTAAACTGGACTTTGAGCCCAGGACAGTGGTGCTTAGGACTATTTATCCTTTGAAGGCTGAGCGCACCTTTGGTCTGAAAAAAGAACCCATTATGGGGATACTGGAATTTAAACAGGACATAAGTAAAGACTTTGAAACCATAGTTTACTTTCAGTGGTTGATTATTGCGGTGTTCTTTTCTTCTTTTTTAGTACTTTATGTTTTGTTGCGTTTGATTATCAAACGGGCCGAAAGTTTGCTTTTGGAAAGGCTTAAGGAAAAGGAAAAATTGGAAACCGAGTTGCATAGGACTGAAAAGCTGGTGAGTATGGGGAGAATGGTTTCAGGCATTGCCCATGAAATAAGGAATCCTTTGGGGATTATTCAAAGTACCAGTGAGTTTTTGTATCAGCGTTTTAGCAAAGAAGACAAGGCTGAGTCCAAGCTGATTAAAGCAGTTTATGAGGAAGCCAAAAGACTGGGTAAAACAGTCAATGATTTTCTGGATTATGCCAGGCCTGTAGAGCCCAGGCAAGAACTTGTGGATTTAAAGCAAATTTTTGAAGAGATAAAAGGGTTTTTACAGGGAGAGCTGGAAAAGAAAAAAGTAACTCTGGAACTGGAAGGAGAGTCCATATATATAGAAGGGGATAAACACCTGCTCTATCGTGCCTTTTATAACCTGATTTTAAATTCCTTTCAGGCTGTAGAAGAAAAAGGGTGGATAAAGGTAAAGTTTTTAGCCTCAGAAAAAACCATAGAGATTTTGGACTCTGGCCCGGGGTTTGAGCCTGCTTTGCTGGAAAAGTATTTGGAACCTTTTTTTACTACCAAAGATAGTGGTACTGGTTTAGGTCTGGCTATTGTCAAAAATATTTTAGAAGGGCATCGGGCCAGTATGCTTTTGGACAATCATTCCCAGGGAGGAAGGATTATTCTTAAGTTTTAAGTTTGATAGATGGGAAGCTAAGTGGGAGGACAGATAAATATGTCTGGGCATATTTTGGTTATAGATGATGAAAAAAATTATCTTTTGTTGCTGGAAACCCTTTTAAGGGAGGAAAGTTTTGAGGTTACTACCTTAAGTGACCCAGAGCTGGCCCTTTCTTTTCTGGAAGAGTCTGAGGTGGATGTGGTTATTACTGATATGAAGATGCCCAAAATAAGTGGGCAGGAGATTTTAGAAAAGATCAGAAGGGATTTACCCCATGTGCCAGTGATTATTATGACCGCCTTTGGCTCTATTGACGGCGCTGTTGCTGCTATTCGTTGTGGAGCCTTTGACTATTTGACCAAGCCCTTTTCCAACGAAGAATTACTTCTGGCAGTAAAACGAGCTTTGAATTTTGCCCGCATGGAACGGGAAAATGTTTTACTCAAGGAAAGTTTGGTCAAACAGTACGCCCGAGAGCATATTGTAGGCAAGAGCAAGAAAATCCAGGATATTTTAAGCATTTTAGATAAAGTTGCTCCCAGTAAATCCACGGTGCTTATTACTGGAGAATCTGGAACAGGAAAAGAACTCATTGCCAGAGCCCTGCACTATGCTTCTCCCAGAAAAAAGGAACCTTTTATTGCTGTAAATTGTACAGCCTTAAATCCAGGAGTATTGGAGAGTGAACTTTTTGGCCATGAAAAGGGTTCTTTTACTGGTGCTATTGCTACCAAAAAGGGTAAGTTTGAACTGGCCCACAAAGGCACTTTGTTTCTGGATGAAATAGGTGAGCTTTCTCTAGAGACACAGGTAAAACTATTACGGGTATTGCAGGAAAAAAGTATCGAAAGAGTAGGTGGTAGTAAAACCATTCCAGTGGATATTCGTCTGGTGGCTGCTACCAATAAGGATTTAAAAAAAGAAGTAGAGGAAGGCCGTTTTAGAGAGGACTTGTACTATCGCCTAAATGTAGTGCAGATTCACCTGCCTCCTTTGCGAGAGAGAAAAGAGGACATTCCTTTATTGGTTGCTTATTTTGCTTCTAAAATATGTCGGGAAAACAATTTGCCAGAGCGTAAGTTTTCTTCCCAGGCCCTGGAATACCTTACCCTTTATGATTGGCCAGGCAATGTAAGGCAATTGGAAAATGTGGTGGAAAGATGCCTGGTGCTTTCTTCCAGTGAAGTCATAGGTGTGGAAGATTTGCCTGCAGAAGTAAGAGATGAGGACAGCCAATTAAAAAGTGCAGTGGATTTACTGCCCTTGCAGGGCAATTTGGCTGAAACCCTGGAAAAGATAGAAGCTGCTCTGGTGAAGCGAGCCTTGGTCAAGGCCAATTTTGTCCAGGTAAAGGCAGCAGAGCTTTTGGGTATTTCCAAAAGCTTGCTCCAATATAAAATTAAAAAGTATAAAATTAGCTTTTAATCAATTTGTTTTTAGGGTCCTTTAATCTTGTCTTTTAAACAATTATCCCTTTTTACTCCAAATCCTTTAGACCTTTTGGTAGATAAACTAAAAAAAGAGGAATTGGGCTGGCAGGTGGTTTATGAGCACACTTTGCCTGGACAAGCACCTGATTATCTCCCTTATCCAGAGGAACTGCTGCCTGTACTTAAGTCCTTTTTAGAAAAACAAAAGCTTAAGTTGTATTCTCATCAGGTAAAAGGGATAGAAGGTCTTTTAAAGGGCGAGCACATCTGTTTGGCCACTCCCACTGCCAGTGGCAAGTCCCTGGTATATAACTTGCCTGTGCTCCAAAAGTGGCTGCAAAATCCAGAGCAAAGAGCACTTTATATTTTCCCCTTAAAAGCCCTGGCTCAGGATCAGGTGAGAGTCTGGCAAAGCTGGAAGAAAGAATTGGGTTTACAGTTGCAGGTAGAACTTTATGACGGAGATACCTCTGCCTGGAAACGGAGCAGGATTAGAAGTAATCCACCGCATATTCTGGTTACCAATCCAGATATGTTGCACCTGGGAATCTTGCCTCACTTTGAGCTCTGGGTGGATTTTTTTAAAAAGTTGAAATTTGTGGTTGTGGACGAGGTCCATACCTATAGAGGAGTTTTTGGCTCGCATTTAGCCTGGGTTTTTCGGAGGTTAAAACGGATTTGTTCCTTTTTGGATACCAGGCTTCAGTTTGTGTTTTCCTCTGCCACTATAGCCAATCCAGAAGAACTGGTTTTTAGCCTGGCTGAAATCAAACCTAGAGTAATTGACCAGAGTGGAGCAAAAAGAGGAGAGATAAGGTTTGTTTTTTTAAAACCTTTTTGGTCTGCTTCCAAATTGGTGCTTTACCTGCTCCAGCAGTTAGAAGCATTAAACTTGCGAACTATTGTCTTTACCAAATCCAGGAGAATGACCGAGTTGCTTTTTAAATGGGGCAAGGGAAATAGAAAGATTTTGCCCTATCGCGCTGGCTATAGACCAGAGCAACGCAGGAAAATTGAACAAAAGCTTTTTCAGGGAGAAATAAGTACAGTGGTGGCCACCAGTGCCCTGGAACTGGGAGTGGATATTGGGCACCTGGATGTGTGCGTAATTTTAGGATATCCTGGCTCCATTATGTCTACCTGGCAGCGTATAGGTAGAATTGGCAGAAAGGGACAGCCCAGCCTGGTGCTTTTTATTGGTCTGGAAGATGCCCTGGATGAATACTTTCTTTTAAATCCCACAGAGCTTATCTATGGCACTTCTGAAAAGATTAGAATAAATCCTTTTAATCCTTATGTCTTAAAACAGCAATTACCCTGCCTGGTGGAAGAAAGGGAATTGACTTCCAAAGAATATGCTTCTCAGCCTGAGTTTATTCAGTCTGTTTTAAATGAACTCTGGCAAGAAGGCAGAGTGCTTAAGACCAGGGAAGATAGTTTTATTAGCAGTGAAAAAAGGGTGGCCAGAAAAGTTAGTTTGCGTGGTACCAGTTCCAACTATAATCTTTTTGACCAAAACAATAATTGGCTTGGTGATATAGATGGTTATAGAGTTTACAAAGAAGCTCATCCTGGAGCAGTGTATGTGCATCTGGGTAAATCCTATCTGGTATTGAAGATAGATGAAGAAAAAAAGATGGTTTTTTTAAAAGCCCAGGAAGTTTCTTACTATACTCGGGCCTTAACCCACAAAGAAATTTCCATTTTGGAAGTAGAAAAACAAAAAAAACTAGGGGAGTTTTCTCTTTTCTGGGGCAAGTTAAGAATAAGGGAAGAAGTAATAGGGTATGAAAAGCGTTTAAATTATAATTCTGCACTTATGGGAAGGGTAGAACTGGACCTGCCGCCCTTAATCTTTTCTACAGAAGGTTTTTGGTTGACCATTCCTTCTACCCTAAAAGAACAGATTGAAGCCCAAAAACTACACTTTATGGGAGGCATTCACGGCTTAGAGCATTTATTAATAGGTCTTTTGCCCCTTTTGGTCTTAAGTGATCGCAATGACTTTGGGGGGATTTCTCTGGTCTATGAGCCTGGTTTGCAGAGTCCTGCAGTATTTGTTTATGATGCCCATCCAGGAGGGGCTGGACTTACAGAGCAGGCCTTTGCTGAGTTTTCCTTTCTGACTAAAAAGGCTTTACACCTTCTTGCCAGTTGTGATTGCTCTCGGGGATGCCCCTTGTGTATCCAATCTCCCAAGTGTGGTTCAGGCAATAGGCCTCTAGATAAGCAAGCTACGCTTAAGATTTTGGAACATTTAGCTGACCTTAAAGGCGAGTTCAATATAGTACAACAAAAAGCAAAGAAACCTCGGAACCATTTAAAAAAAGTCAAGAGAGTGCAAAATTTTGTGGTCTTTGATGTAGAGACCAGACGCTCAGCCCAGGAAGTGGGAGGTTGGTCCAGGGCAAGTAAAATGGGAGTAAGTGTGCTGGTGGCTTATTTTTCAGCCCGGGATGAATTTATAAGTTTTGAACAGGAAGAGATAGGTGATTTCTGGCGTTTGCTCACTCAGGTGGAACTGGTAATAGGTTTTAATGTGTTTGCCTTTGACTATCAGGTCTTAAGGGGTGTTCTGGACAAGCCCTGGTCTAAGTTGCCTACCTTGGATATTTTACAGGAAGTGAAAAAGGTTTTAGGTTATAGAATTAGTTTGGATAATCTGGCCAGGCATACCCTGGGTGCCAAGAAAAGTGCCCATGGTCTTTTGGCCCTGGAGTGGTGGAAACAGGGAGAAGTGGACAAAATTAAAAAATACTGTGAGCAGGATGTCTATTTGACCAGGGAGCTTTATCTTTTTGGGCGCGAAAAGGGGTATTTATATTTTCAGAATAAGGCCAAACAAGTAGTAAGATTTTCTGTTTACTGGGAATAAAAGGAGTTTGCATGGACAAAGCCAATATAGCAAAATCTTTGGGTGAAGAATTTTTGACCTGGCTGTGGTTTAAAAGCGAAGAACAATCCGGACTGTTTACCCTGGAAGGAGAAAGCTTTGCCCTTTATTTTAGTGGCAAGGTGGTGGTGGAAGGAGGAGAAGGAGAAAGTCTGGAGAAAACCATTTGTTCAGGAGAAATGTCTGAACTGGCTGAAGCCAAACAGGGGCTTAAAAGGGGTAAAAAGGTAACCCAGGCCAAACTCAGGTTTGAACAGGATAGCTTTACCTGGCAGATGCAGGTGAAGGGAGAGGACTTTTCCTTCTCTCAACTAAAAACCCCCAAGATAGAGATGCGCCTGGAAGAAGGGGAAGGAGATGAGGGAAGGTTTTTGGAAAAGATGTATTTAATAGAAAAGTGTTTGGGCTTTTTTTGGGAACTTTATAAAGAATTTTTGGAGCTGCGTTTTAGTGAGAGGTGGAAAGAGGAAAAAAATAAAATAAGTAACTGGATAGCAAAAGAGTAGAGTTTAAAAAGGGTATGTGGTTTTTGCTACATACCCTTTTCTTTTGGTCTTACATTTCTCTTCCTAATTACCTTTCTTTCATTTCCGAGTGGAAATCTTTTTCTTCCATTTGACTTTTTAGTGGTTTTTAGTAGCACTTTAATAAGCTTTAAAGTTTTTATTATTTTTTATCTTGGGAGGCGAAGATGAAAAAATTCTATTATATCCTGGGCATATGTTTTTTAATTTTTATTGGTGGATGTGCAGAGGAAAGTGCTGGGCCTAAAAAAGCCAGGGTTTCTTCGGTTAGCCTTATTCAAGAGGATGTGGCTAAGGGCAAGCTGGATAAAGAAACAGGGCTCGTTTATCAGGTCTATGCGCTGTTTGACCAGGAAAGGCTTCCTGCTGAATATCGTTCTGAGGTGATTATACCTTCAGGCTCTTCCATTATGGTAGAGGTCAGAAGAAACTGGGATTCCCTTTCTAAAGAAACAAAGGAAAAATTAGAGCCTTTTTTCGTGGATTCCCAGGACCCCAGGTATTTTCGCCAGCAGCAGAAAAAAAGGTAGCTGGTTGGGACCAAGGTTGGCTTATGCGCAGAACCTGTCCTTTTTAGATACAGCTAATGGTAAGGTGCGTATCTGGTATGATAGAAATGACGAAGGAGAGAGGCAGCAGGTCAGCTGGATCCTGGATACTTTTAATGAAGATAGGGCCTGGGAAAAAGAAGTGGCTTTAATGGGTAGAGAAGTTAAAAGTGATAATGGGGCTGTTGGCAATGACGGTAAGCTGGATATCTACCTGGAACCTTTAAACTGCATGGGAATGGCTGTGCCTGGACCGGTTAGCAATAAAAAGACTTATGCCAAACTCATTATTAACAAAGGGCAAAATAAAAAAGAGACTCAAAATTCAGTAGTTCATGAATTGTTTCATGCCTTACAATATAATATCAATATAAATATTGGTAGTTGGTGGAAAGAATCCACTGCTACCTGGTGTGAAGATTATATTTATCCTGATTATGACATTGAGCATCATTACTTGCCTTGGTACTTTAATCACCTGGAAAAAGGGTTGAAATTTAAAAATGGTCATTTGGAATATGGCGCCTATGTTTGGCCTTTATTTTTACAACAAAATTATGGAGCTCAGATTATTGGTAAAATTTGGCAGGACTGTGAACACAAATCCTTAGAAGAAACTTGGCTGGCAAATTTAGGGGGACAGGTTGGATTTGAAAAGGCCTTTAAAAAATACTCCCTTTGGTTATACAATCAATTACCAGTACAAGAATTTCGTGATGGAAATAAACCTGGTAAATATCTCTCTGTTGTACCAGAGATAATGGATACCTATACTGCACTAGGCATAGATATAGTTGACCTCAAACATATAAATCCCTTAGGTATAACTATAGTAAGATTTTTGATTTTAGATAAAGATAAAGGAAGATCTATATATTTTAGATTTCCAATACATATTGAATATTATAATATGTTATTATGGTCTATTGTCAAGATAAAAGATAAAGAAGAAGTGGTGGAAGATTTGCAGGGAGTGTCTGAAAAGAGTTATTGTTTTGACTTAAAAGAGGAAGACTTAGAGGAAATTGTTTTTATTTTTGCTAATCCCTCTTTTGATAGGTCATTTGTAGCTGTAGATGTTTTATATGGACTCTATCCCTATGGCTGTGAGGCTAAATTGGATTTGGATATAACCTTGACCAAGGAAGGGGATGGGCAGTGGAAACATCCTGTGGCCAGTATGTGGTTAAATGCTCAGCAAAAGGAAAAGATTAATTTAAGCGTGTTGTTTACGGATCCAAAGAAGAAGGAAAAAACAAAATCTTTAAACAAACTAGTTCCTACAGGCGGATTTTCCTATAGTTTGCAGGGTGAATCTGAAGGTGGACAAAGTGTGGTAGGCGTAGCTTTAAAAGGTAGTACTCAGCTAAGTGGGTATGTTGTGGATAGATGGGAAGGAGATAGTCTGGAGAGCAAAGAAACAAAATCAACTATTACTTTAAGTGTAGAGGCAGGGCAAGAAGAACAGGCTCAGGATATGGATAAAATGCCTGAAAATGTACCTGCAGGAATGGAAGAGGAGTTTAAAAAACTACAAAATCAGCTGGAAAGTTTACAACAATTAACTACGCAGGGTTTTAACCAGGCTAAATCTTTAGGCATGAAAGTGCCAGGCAAGGATGAACTAAAGTACAAAATAAATCTTTATTTAAATGAAATGCCCTATACTTTAACTACTATTTTAGGAGATAATAAGGAAACAGAAAAGATGACGAAAAGTGTTGGCCCTGTTGAAATAGAAGATGTTGTAAAAAAAGATAAAAAGGTTATTGTTATTAATAAGCAGGGCAGATGGAGAGGTGCTTCTTTGAAAATCAATGGGGTGCTTAAGTTAAAGAAAGATGATTGATTTTTCAATTTTATCTTCTAAGTTTTGATAAAAAAGGAGGTTAAAAATATTGAAAAATAAAAATAAATAAGATAAGATAAATATAAAGCTTATTTTGCTAAAAAAATGAGAAAAAACTAAAAGGCATAGATATAAAAAATAGAATAATGAGGTATATATTTATGAAGCTTTTTCTCAGGGTATTTTTTTTATGGTTCTTGCTTGGAGGCTTAATTTTAGATGTTCAGGCTGCTTCTCAGCAAAATAGTATCCACCTGGATGAAGTATTGGGTGACTGGATAAAGGAATCTGGTTATGAGGCAGATGCCATATCTTTTGACCTTGGAGAAGATGGAGGATGTGTCTTTAGGTCTTATTTAGATGGGGATTTTTATCAGATAGCAGAATGCAGGCTTGAAGGTAAAGATTTAATACTTTCTCCTTTAGGAGGTAAAAAGGAGATATATAAAAATATTACCTTAAGAAAAGAAAAGCTTGCCTTTGTAAAAGGAGAAGTTTTGGGTGAAAAACTTTGTTTTTATTATCAGGGAAAAGAAGCTAAGTTTGTAAGAGGGTATTATGGACTCAAGTTTAAAGAACTGCGGCAGTTTATGCTTGCTTTGCCTCAAAAAACTGGCCTTTCCTTTGAAAATCTTAAAGTAACTAGTTTTGCCTGGAATACAAAAGAAAGTGAAACCAGGATAACAGGGTATAACACGTTTGCCATTGTAGAAGATAGGTTTGTAGATAAAGTGAAAACCTATATGCTGGAAAATGGTTTTAAGGCTGATGAGAGGAATGTTTTTAAAAATACTTATGGTTATTTTAAGGGAGAAACTTCTTGCCTGGTTACAGTTAGTAAAAGCCCAGAAATTAAAGAAAATCAAGTTTATATAAATGTGGATTGTGGTATTATGGGCTTTTAAAGCCTTAAGTGTTTAAGTGCGGTTGGTAAGAGTAAGGGGATTAGGTACTTTGGTCTTTTATAACTTTAACAATATGTAAGTTGAGATTGTGCAAAATGAAAGGGGGAGAACTAGCAGGAGTTATTTTAATAATTTTTGCTATTTTGTCTGGTGGACTGGCCTGGCAGTCCTATAGGATAGATGAGTTTAAGAAAAAGGGGATTGCCAGTAAGGCCCGAATACTTAGAAAATATATAAGCCATCAATCAAAGCCATGGGGTATTTGGACTATTGCAAAGAGTCCAAGATATTCCTTTATAAGGAAAACTGATTATTATTTTGATATTGGATTTTTTAAAGGTAAAAAGGAGAAAAAGACTAATTTTAAATTTGTAGAAGCATCTTTTAAAGCAAGCCAGAAGACAATTTCAGGAATAAAAAAAGGAGATTTAATTAAAATTATTTACTTGCCAGCTGATCCTTATGAAACGATTATTTCTTCAAAAGATTTTGAAGACAATTTTTATATCATGATTGATGCTTTGAAGTCTCTTTATAATAAGGATGGTAAAACAGTTGATGCTACTGTCAAGAGTATAGATAAAGATAACGGGATGGTTTCTGTAATGGTGATGCTAAGTTCTATTCCTAGTATGGGTTTTTTGGAGATGACAACAATATCAGTTGTTGAGTCTGTATATGATTCTTTTAATAAAGGAGATGAAATGGAAATATTGTATTTAGAAGATAACCCCAGGATTTCTGTTCCTAAAAAGCAACTGGAGAGTTTAATATATGTAAATCCATATATTTTAATAGCTTTGACAATTTTTTTTATTGTTTATGGGATTTATTTAATGAAAAGAGGCTAAAGATTGATAATCATTTTTAAATCCTAATGATTTCAATTTCTTTATTCTGAACAAGTTTATAGGTTTCTGGTCCAATGTATGTATATTCTGCTTGCGGCCATTTTTGTACATATTCATGAATTTTATTAAATGCCTTATAAATAGCGTTTGAATAGTGTTCATTTTCAGGGAAAAGAATAGATATTTCACTGCTGTATACTTTTTTACCATTACATTGACATTTGCCAAGTTCTATAACCGGTGATTGATGAGGTAATAAATAGGATAAAGCAGGCTTGTATTTCATAGGAGTGTAAAGACCTTCAGTTAGAGGAACACTTTTGGGAATCAAATAAAACACTTCTTCTCCTGGTTTTAGTTGAAATTTTACAGGTGGTACAGCTTCCTGTTTGCCTCGGTTATAGTCTTCAGTAGTAAGAACTTTTGGTATCGCCAACAAGTCAATATCCTGTACAAATTGTAGTAAATCTTCGTAGTCTTGACCTATTGCAAAATAATTCAACCATTGCATATGTAGATACCTCTTTTAATAAAAGAAATAATAGAAAAATTTATTCCAGAGAGATGCCAGATAGTTCGATCTCTTTTTATTGCGGGCAAGTTTGTAAGTTTCAGGTGCAATATATGCCTTCCCTGCTTTAGGCCACTTTTTTATGTATCTAGC
>LGER01000045.1 GCA_001507915.1 Desulfonauticus sp. 38_4375
AACTCCTACCTTTGCCATTGCTACCTCCTTAATTTTTTGGCAAACCTCAATTTTGTTTGCCCTTTCTCGGTAAAAGGGCTTAAAACCTTGATAAAAAACGATATTATTTTTTTCACTCTGGCTTATAATCGAAAAAAAATATCTTTGTCAAAGGATTATTAACAGAAACTTAAAAAAAAATAAAAAAACCTTTTACTATCTAAGTTAATAAGCAAACCACAAAAAATTATTGGACTAATTTGAAAATTGGTTTATAAAAAGAGAAAATTTCAACAAAAAGGAAAAGGAGAAATGAGCAAACATTTAAAAGCGCTCTTTTATCCGGAAAACATTACTATTATTGGAGCTTCTACCAATCCAGAAAAAATCGGACATATTGTATTAAATAACCTGCTTCAAATTGGTTTTCAGGGAAAAATCTATCCTGTAAATCCCAAAGCCAAGGAAATCCTTGGGCAAAAAGTATTTTCCAGTATCCAGGAGTTGCCCAACAATCTGGACTTGGCAGTTATTACTGTCCCCCGTACCCTTGCAGTCTCTTCCTTGGCTGAGCTGGGAGCTAAGGGGCTTAAGGCAGCTATTGTTATCTCAGCAGGTTTTAAAGAAATAGGCGGTAAAGGCTATCATTTAGAACAAGAGCTTATCGCTATAGCCAACCAATATAACATTGCCTTGCTTGGTCCCAACTGTTTAGGACTAATTAATACCCACGCCAACCTAAATGCCACCTTTGCTGCGGGCCTCCCTCAAAGGGGAAGCATTGGCTTTTTCTCCCAGTCAGGGGCCTTATGTGTAGCAATTTTAGATTGGGCTTTGGGAGAAAATATTGGCTTTTCCAAATTTATCAGCCTGGGCAACAAAGCAGTGTTAGATGAAGCTGATATGATAGAATATTTGGGTGAAGATGAGGAAACCAAAGTTATCCTGGGTTATATAGAAAATGTATGTGCTGGAGAAAAATTTATTCAAGCTGCCCAAAAGGTTACCCGCAAAAAACCTATTTTGCTTATAAAATCAGGCAGGACAGCTGCTGGTGCCAGGGCTGCCTCTTCCCATACTGGTGCTATTGCTGGCTCAGATCAGGCCTATTCCACAGCCTTTAAAAAGGCAGGTATAATTCGCATCCTGGATGTAGAATCCCTTTTTAACCTGGCCCTGGCCTTTTCCAGCCAGCCTTTACCCCAGGGGCCCAACCTTACCATTATTACCAACTCTGGTGGACCAGGTATTATGGCTGCAGACATCTGTGAAAGTTCCAGGCTAAATATGACCAGGCTTGCACCTAAGACTATTGAAAACTTACAGAAAATCCTTCCTGGTTACGCAGCTCTGTATAACCCCATAGACATTATTGGAGATGCTGATGCCAAAAGGTATTTAGACACCCTGGAAGTTATCAAGGATGACCCCAATACTCACTCCATTTTAGTTCTCCTGACTCCCACTTCAGCAATTGTACCGCATCTGGAAGACCTGGCCTTGGGCATAGCTAATTTTAGTAAAACTATAGACAAACCTCTTTTTTGTGTCTTTATGGGCAGAAAACATGTACGGCCAGCCCAAAAAATACTTCTAGACCATAAAGTTCCCTGCTATTTTTTCCCTGAACCTGCCATCCATGCCTTAGAGTCCATGTTTGAACATGCTGAGTGGCGCAATAAACCTGTTTCCAGGCCAGAAATCCTGGATAGAGATCTTTCCAGAGCAAAAGAAGTTATTCTGCAGGCTCAAGCCAAACAACAAAGAGAAATAGTGGAATTTCAGGCCCTGGAAATTCTAGAGGCCTACAACCTTCCCCACCCCTCAACCGAGTTGGCTCGTTCCAGTGAAGAAGCAGTAGAAATAGCTAAGGATATGGGATTTCCTGTGGTGCTTAAAATTGCCTCTCCCAATATCTCCCATAAAACTGATGTGAGAGGTGTTCTGGTCAATCTTAATTCACCAGAAGAAGTAAAACAGGCCTTTTTAGAAATCACCAGCAGGGCGCAGCGGTTAAGGCCAGAAGCCCATATTACAGGTTGTCTGGTCCAGAAAATGGCACCCAAGGGCTGTAAGGAAGTTATTGTGGGTTTTAAGCGAGACGACCAATTTGGTCCTTTACTCATGTTTGGACTGGGAGGAATTTATGTAGAAGTCCTGAAGGACATTTCCTTTAGACTTGCTCCTTTGACCAGAGAAGATGCACAAAACATGATTAGGGAAATAAAATCCTATCTGCTCCTAAAAGGGTTTCGCGGAGAGCCAGCCATTAACTTCCAGGCCCTAGAAGAGATTATTTTAAAGATGTCTCAGCTTTCTTTAGACCTTCCACAGATCTATGAAGCTGAGTTTAATCCCATTTTAGTCAACCATAAACAGGCCCTTGTGGCTGATGTTCGTTTAACCCTGGATTAACCAGGCAAGGGGAGGTAAAAGATGAAGGCCATATATATAGGTTCTACCACAGGTTTTGCTGGAAAAAACCTCATTACTTTAGCCTTGGGCAATTATTTTCAAAAACAAAATTACCAGATTGGCTATTTTAAGCCAGTAGGAGCTATGCCCAAAGTAATCAAAGATAAACTTTGGGATGAAGACGCTTATTTAAGTCTGGATTTTTTTGGCCTTAAAGAAGAACCTGAAGTAGTCACACCAGTGCTTATTACTAGAGATTTTAAAATCAAGTCCTATCAAGGGGAATGTTATCACTACTTAGATACCATTAAAGAAAGTTTTACCAAAATAAGTAAAGATAAAGATATAGTTCTTATTGGTGGGTCTGGAAGTTTTCTCTACTCTGGCAAATATTGTGGACTGGATGGGGTAAACATATCTTCTTTATTAAAAGCCAGGGTAATTTTGGTAGATCGTTTTAAAAACGAACTTAACTATGACTACCTTTTAGCAGCCAAAGAAGTTCTGGGGGATAATCTTTTGGGGGTAGTTTTAAACGACATTCCTGATTATTACTGGAAAGAAACAGAAGAATTTATCATCCCTCTTTTGGAGAGAAACGAAGTCAGGGTGTTAGGAGCTATCCCTTCTGACCCTCTTCTCAAATCCATTACCGTACAGGAATTGGCAGATAAACTGGGAGGGAAAATCATTTCCATGCGTTCCAAAGGGGACAGGGTGGTAAAAAACTTTTTAATTGGCACCATGCAACTGGAAAATTTTTTGACTCATTTTAGAAAAAATAGAGATGCAGCTATTATTGTAGGAGGAGACAGGTCAGATGTACAATTGGTAGCTCTGGAAGGAAATAGCCCCTGCTTGATTTTAACTGGAAATTTATATCCCAATGATATTTTATATTGACTCGCTCGGAAGTTCTTGGTATCCCTATAATTGTGGTTAGAGACGATACCTTTACTGTAGCTAGAAAAATTATATTGACTTAGAATCCAGTCTAGGGCTAAAGGGTTAAAGAGCTAAAGGAGTCTGGTATGGTAGAAAAAAAGGATTGGGACTGGGAGATAGAAAGCAGGGTTATTGTAGAACTTCTGGACTGTCCTCTGCGTTATATCTGGCGAGAAGAACCCAAAGTAAGTCCTGATGGAGAAAAGATTGCTTTTATTATCAATGAAGGAGAAAATAAATTTAGTGTTTGTCAAAATAAAACTCACTGGGAAGAAGCCTATGATAAAGTCTGGAGCTTAAAATATGGACCAGATGGCAGATTATCTGTACTGGCGCTCACAGATGAAGGTCGCTGGACAGTAGTTACAGAGCAAGTGCCCTGGGAAAACAGTTTTGACTTTGCCTGGGAACTGCAATTCTCTACAGATGGAAGTCAAATAGGAGTAGCCATTCAAAATGAACAACAATACGGCATGGCTGTAAATGATGTTCTCTGGCCTACCCTATATCCCAATGCCAACCACTTTACCTTAAGCCCCAAAGGCAATCACAGTGCAGCCGTGGTTCAGACCCAAAACTTAAGTCAAGGAGATATCTTTAAGTACCAGGAAGGTGTATTTAGCGTAGCCATTGATGGACAAACCTGGGACACCAAACTGGTAAATATCTGGACTCCTATTTTTGACCACCAGGGCAAACACATCTGTGCCCAGTGCAGGACATCTCTTTACACCTACACCATTGTGGTAGATGGGAAGGTCTGGGACAAAGAGTTTTCCAGTGTGTGGCGACCTGCCTTTAACCCGGCTACCAGGTCCTGTATGGCGCCGGTGAGAATAGGCAAAAAATGGGGTTTAGCCCAGGACGGAGAAATTATTCTCACTCCCCGGTTTTACCAGATGTGGAATTTTATCTTCTCACCCTTGGGAGATTCCTGGGCAGCTATTGTGGCCACAGATTTAGGCAAATGGACTGTATGCATCAATGGCTCTACCTGGAAAACCCACTTTGAAACCCTGGTTTACGACATTACCTTTAGCCCAGATGGTCAGAGAATTGCTGCTGCCGGGAAAAATAAAGACAAGTGGTTTGTATTAGTGGACGACCAAGTCTGGAATGAAAGCTTTGATATGGTCTTTGAACCAGTTTTCAGCCCTGATAGCAAACATCTGGCCGTGAAAGTGGAAAAAAACGGCGCCTATACCTATGCCATTGATGGCAAAGTCTTACCTCACAGCTTTGACCAACTCTGGATGCCTGTATTCAGCCCGGATAGCAAAAAGATACTTTTAAGAGGCATTACTGAAAACCAATACTTACGAGCAGTAATTCCAGTGGAGGGATAAATGTTTTATTCCATTTACACCTTTTTAGTAGAAGAGGCCTTTTTTTATGTTTTTAGCTTTTTTTGTATAGCTATTATTTTTAGATTAGCCTACTTCACTCTTCACTCCTTGCAAAATGATCCTATTGTGCTTAAATTTTTTAACCTTAAATATGCCCTTCGTTCTCTTATCAACTGGACAATTCCCTTCAAGGCCAGGAATATGCGTTTAAATCCCATTACCTTTTTTGTTTCCTATCTATTTCACATCTGTATTATTCTGGTTCCTATTTTCTATTCAGGCCATATTTTTATTTTAGAAGAATATATAGACCTTCCCTTTGAACCGCCCATGCTTCCGGATATACTCTCAGATGTACTTACCTTTCTGGCTTTAGTTAGCGGTATATTTCTGCTCTTAAGAAGAATAATTTACCCTCCTGCCCGTTATGTTTCTTCCAGCAAGGACTTTGGCTTACTTTTACTGGTACTTATACCCTTTTTAACTGGATTTTTGGCTGTAAGAGGAATAGGGGGAGATTTTCTTTTATTTTTACATGTCTTAAGTGCAGAATTACTCCTGCTTATTCTTCCCTTTACTCGGATTATGCACATGTTTTTAGGGTTATTTTCCAGAAGTTATACTGGCTCTGAATTTGGGGCCATCAGACACGCCAAAGACTGGTAAAGAGGAAAGCCATGAAAAGAGAGTTAGCCCAAGATATAGGATTAAGAGAAGGCATAAAAAGGATTGACAGGGGAAAAATAAAAAAAGCCATAGACCTGCTTTTTACCAAAAAGGCTGAAACCAGATTAAAATTATACACTTCCACTTGCATTCACTGTGGTCTTTGTGCAGAGGCCTGTCATTTTTACATGTCCCATAAAGACCCTTCCTATATGCCCATTGCCAAAGTTCAAAATACCATCTGGAAGCTCTTAAAAGAAGGCGCAAACGTCAATAATCAGGACTTGGCCCTAATTGCCCAGATAGCCTATACTGAATGTAATTTGTGCAGGCGTTGCTCTATGTATTGCCCCTTTGGCATTGATATCGCCTATCAAATGGCTATGGTGAGAAGATTCTGCCATCTCATTGGAGTCACTCCCCAGTATATTCAAGATACAGCCCACAGTCATGCAGCTACCATGAATCAAATGTGGGTTAAGGAAGATGAATGGATAGATAGCGTACAATGGCAGGAAGAAGAAGCCAGAGAAGAACTTCCCTATCTGAGAATTCCTCTGGAAAAATATGAAGCTGATGTATTTTATTCTGTGATTGGACCTGAGCCCAAGTTTAGAAGCCAGCTTATCTATCAGGCAGCAGTGATTATGAATGTAGCAGGAGTAAACTGGACCATGCCAGCTACTCCTGGCTGGGACAATAGTGATATGGCCATGTATGTGGGCGATTACGAACTTATGGGACGCCTCAAAAAAATCCACTTTGAAACAGCCTTAAGGCTCAAATGTAAAAAAATCGTCATGGGTGAATGTGGGCATGCCTTTCGTTCTGTGTATGACACTGGCACCAGATGGCTGGGCTGGAAAGAGCCACCTTTACCCATAATCCATGCTGTCCAGTTTTATTATGAACTTTTTAAGGCGGGTAAAATTAAAGTGGGCAAAACCTATCCCAAAAAAGTCACCTTCCACGACCCCTGTAATATAGTAAGAGGCAGGGGGTTACAGGAAATGGCCAGAACTGTGGTCAAGGCCTTTTGCCCTGATTTTGTAGAAATGCATCCCAATAGAGAGCACAACTATTGTTGCTCAGCTGGAGGCGGAGTCATCAATTGTGGACCTCCTTATAAAAAGACAAGAGTAAAGGGAAACAAGGTAAAGGCAGAACAATTAAAGCGTACTGAAGCAGAAGTAGTTATTGCGCCATGCCATAACTGTCACGGTGGATTGGAAGACATCATTCACCACTACGGGCTAAACATGGAAATAAAATTCCTGGGAGACATTATTTACGAATGCATGGACAAAAGCACTCACCCAGAAGAATAGTTTAAAAATAGGTTACCAACAAAAAAGCCCCTCTTAAAGAGGGGCTTTTTTTATGTTTTTTTATTTAAGTTTTTTTAATTGGGCACATAAAGATTACCATAGGGACGATGGGATTTGGGACGAATGCGAATAAACTTTTCCTTTAAAATAGGCTCGGGGTCTTTATTTAACTCTTTACAAAAATTGTGCACATACTTGCTTATAAGTTCCATATCTTCTGCTGTTGCTTCTTCTACTAAAAGATTGGAAGAAAGCTGATATTCTGGGACTCCGCCTCTCACATAAATACTTCCGCCATGAATACCTGTGGCTAAACTACGACCTGTAATGGGAGCTTCTGGGTGTTTGCTAAAAAGGCCCAGAACAATAATGACTCCTCCTGCCATATATTCACCCAAAAAATCCCCTGCCTTGCCGCCAATTACAATTACAGGCAACTTGTCCTTATAGGCCTTCATATGAATCCCGACCCTATATCCCACATCTTCCAGGACATAGACTTCACCGCCACGCATGGCATATCCCAAAACATCTCCAGCCATACCTTCCACTACTATTCTTCCCTCATCCATGGTATTGGCCAAGCCATCCTGGGCATTGCCTTTGACTCGAATGTAAGGTCCACGCATAAAAGCAGCTGTATCCTGGCCAGCCACACCCTTAATTAAAAACTTTAAATCACCTTCCAGGCCAGTAGCAATATAGCGCTGCCCACTCACATTGAGGAGTTCAAACTCCTTATAGCCTTCTCGTACAGCCTCTCTTATCTTGGCATTCAAGTCTCGATAGTAAATGCCTTTGGCATCAATTACTAACTTACTCATAGTAATTTACCCTTTGTTTAATTTTCAAGTTCTACAATAACAGGCTCTCCTGCTTTAGGAGCCCAAAGTTTTTCAGGATCAGGACAAACACTTCTAATGGAGCAATCCTCACTGGCCATAAAGACTTCATCACCTTTTTCAGCCACAATAAGGGGTCTTAATTTGATGCGGTCATTTAAGCCCACCAAACTCTTATGGTCAGCAAATAAAATGGCAAAAGGACCATTTAGTAGCCCTGAACCATAGACCATTCTAAGCGCAGTATAAGCTTCTCTCTCTTCTGCTTCCATTCTATCTATTTCATCCCAAAAAGGAGGTGCAAAAACCTTGCAGGCCATTTTTTTGCTCAGTCCATGCTTACGAATCAAAAGGTCCAAAAGATAGGCCACCACCTCGGTATCTGTCATTAAAGTACATTCGTACTTGTGTTCGCAAAGATAACGCTTATTGATGCCATAAGAAGAAATTTCTCCATTATGGACAATGGACCAATCCAGAATAGTAAAGGGATGAGCCCCTCCCCACCAGCCTGGAGTATTGGTAGGAAAGCGGTTATGGGCAGTCCAGATATGTCCTTTGTATTCATCCAAGCGGTAAAACTCTCCTATATCTTCGGGAAAGCCAACACCCTTAAAAGCTCCCATGTTTTTACCACTGGAAAAGATGTAAGCCCCTGGAACCCTCTTATTGACCAGCATAACAACAGCTACCACATAATCTTCTTCACTTAAAAAATTCCAGCTGGGCCTATCCTTTTTTACCGTGAGAAAAAAACGCCACAGTATTGGGGAATCCATTACATTTAAGGTCCTACGCGTTGGTATGGCTTCAGAAAGATGGATATCAAAATATTTTTTCAGCAAGCTTTCAGCCTGGTCCAGGGAATGCTGGTCATCACACATCAAATGAAAGGCATATTTGTCTGCCAAGTCTGGATAAATGCCATAGGCAGCAAAACCGCCGCCAAGACCATTTCCTCGATCATGCTGAATAGCAATGGCTTCTACAGGCACACAACCAGAAATGGGCTGACCTTTTTTATTAATTACTCCAAAAAGACCACAACCAGAGATATCCTTTTCCCGCATATATTCTTTCTGGCTGAAAATCTTTTGTTTGTACTCACTTATAGAGTAAATACGCTCTTTTAACATTTATGTATCCCCTTTATCTTATTCTAGCCGCACTATTCCATTGGGCTTGAAACATTTCTTCTGGCCATTCCAGATAAGTGGGCTGATTATTTATCAGATGAGCTTTTACCTTGTCCTCAGTAATAGGCACCTTAAAGCGAATATAACCTGCATAACGACCAGCCATATCCACATCACCTACCAAAACACACCCTACCAGAAAGTTATCCTTAAACACCAGCTTACGGTAAATTTCTTCCTCTTCATCTACATAAGTACTTATTTCAAACCCCTGCCCTTCTGGTGGATTTACTAAACCAATGGAAATAGTAGAAAGGCCATAAAAACCAATGGAATTCATGGGAATTCCACCTGTATAATCTCTATTGGCTCCTGCCATATTTTGACCACTTATAAATCCCTGCGAATAGGCATTGGGCCAGATGGGAACCACCCTATTTTCTCCCACCAGAAAGTCATAGGCTTCAGCTACATCTCCAGCAGCATAAACATCTACTTCACTGGTCTGAAGCTTTTTATCCACTAAAATACCTCTATTCACCTTAAGGCCTGCTTCTTTGGCCAAAGTAAGATTGGGGACAACTCCAATGGCAATGACCACAGCATCAGCTTCTAAAAATTCGCCACTTTGTAACAGGACGCCCTTTACTCTTCCTTCTTCAGTCCTTTTTATTTCCTTGGCTGTGGTATTACAGTAAATATTAAAGCCAAGTTCTTTCAATCTCTTGGCTACAATATTTCCAGCTGTATCATCAAAGGCAGCACTTAAAACTCTAGGAGCCAGCTCTACAATACTTACTTCTACTCCTCGGTCAAAAAGGCTTTCTGCTGCCTTCAAGCCAATCAAACCACCTCCAATTACAACCACCTTCTTTAAGTTAGCACAATTGGCATCCAGTTTTTTGGCATGGGCCAAAGTGGTAAAGAAATAAACATCTTCTCCTTGAGAACCTTCTATAGGTGGACAAAAGGGTGTACCCCCTGTAGCTATTAATAGCTTATCATATCTTTCCTCTTCGCCCCCCTGGAGTACCACCCTTTTCTCCGCAAGTTTAAGTGCAGTTACTTTTTGCTGGAGCTTTAAAGTAACCTTGTTTTTGCTATAAAAATCCTTTTTTCTAAGCCAGACCCTATCATCTCCTATTTTCCCTGCCAGGTAATAAGAAATCAAAGGGCGACCATAAGTGGGAAATTCTTCTTCACTAATCACCAGGATTTCACTTTCCTGGTCCAGCTTTCTAATTCCTTCTATGGCTCCTATGGAACTTACGCCATTACCAATAATTAAATATTTCATGACCTTATCCCCAAAATCTATTTTTCTTCAAAGGTTAAAGCTTGGTTAGGACATGCACTGACACAAGCAGGTATACTTCTCTCTGGACATAAATCACATTTGACAATTTTTTCTTTAATGGGATGTCGTTTAATAGCACCAAAGGGACAAGCCATCAAACAGGACCAGCAGCCTACACACTGCTCTTCTTCATAAACTACCCGTCCAGACTCTGCATCTTTGGTCAGGGCTCCAGAGATACAAGCTTGAATGCAATAGGGTTCAGCACAATGTCGGCAATTCAAGGACGCTGTAATCCAGCCACTTTCTTCCACTGTATTGCGAGGTAAAAGACCTTGCATGCGTTCTTCCCGGTAAGCTATAATTAAATCCTTGCTCTGAGAGTGCTCAGTAAGACAAGCAAGCTCACAGAGTTTACAGCCTATACATACTTCTGGGTTTACATAAACTCTTTTCATTTTATTCTTACCTTCCTGCAGGTTTTACTCCAAAAATATCCAGTTCTACTTCATTTAAGCCTACAGCTCTTAATTTTTCTCTATTACCCCGTAAGCTTTCAATGGAATTTAAGCCCATACCTCCAAGCATTTCTTCTATCTCATGGGCCCAACCCCGCACCAGGTTCACCAACTTTTGCTTGGCAATTTCAGGATTTTGCCTTCTAGCCAAAGAAGGAACATTGGTGGCAATTCCCCAGGGGCATTTGCCTGTATAACAACGCTGACACATGGTACAACCCACAGCCACCAAAGCAGCTGAACCAATATAAACCGCATCAGCACCTAAGGCGATGGCCTTGACCACATCTGCACTACACCTAATACCTCCAGCAATGACCACTGAGGCTCTGTTGCGTATACCTTCATCTCTAAGTCTTTGGTCTATGGCTGCCAAAGCCAGCTCTGCAGGGATACCCACATTATCCCTAATCATGGTGGGAGCAGCTCCAGTGCCTCCCCTAAAACCATCTACAGCCACAATATCTGCCCCAGCCCTGACAATACCAGAAGCAATGGCTGCGGCATTGTGCACAGCTGCAATCTTTACAGACACAGGAACCCTATATTCTGTAGCTTCCTTTAAAGCGTAAATTAGTTGCCGTAAGTCTTCTATGGAATAAATGTCATGATGAGGTGCAGGAGAAAGCGCATCTGAACCTTCAGCAGCATTCAAATAATCCCTATGTACACCAAAACGACCAGAAGCCACCTGCACAATGGTATTGGGGCCATATTGATATAAGTCTGGATGTAGACCACCTTCACCAGTGTTATAAACTATACCCAATTCTGTAGCTGCCCTGGCCATGGCAATATGTAAATTAAAGTTAATGGAGCCATAGGACATGGCAGAAAACATAATGGGATAATTTAACTTTATCTGCGGAGAAAGTTTGGTCTTTAAGCTGGGCTTGCCCTCTTTTTCTTCAAATTCCAAACTATCTGGCTTAGAGCCCAGATAGGTCCTGAGTTCCATGGGCTCTCTCAAGGGGTCAATGGAAGGATTGGTCACCTGACTGGCATCCAAAAGCAACCTATCCCAATAAATGGGATAAGGCTGGGGATTACCCATAGCTCCCAGAAGCACTCCCCCCCCATCTGCCTGCTTGTATACATTTTTGATAAACCAGGGTTTCCAGTGAGAATTTTCTCTAAACTGGGAGGGATTATGCCTGATAACTATGGCTCCAGTAGGACACAGGGCTTCACAACGATGACACCCCACACACTTGGCATTGTCGTGCATTACTTGCTTTCTGTTCTCATCCCAATAATGCACCAGATAAGAACACTGTCGCTCACACACCCGACAGTTGATGCAAAGCTCTCTATCCCTTTGCACAATAAAATCATGATAGTTTTGATTAATAGGTCTGTACAGCAAGGCGCTTCTCCTAACTATTAAAAGTTTATTTTTACCTAAATAATTTACAATCTATCTAAGCTAAGCTATAGAGCAACCCTACTTAAAAAGGTTACTCTTAGCTTAGGTAACAAGCTAGAGGTATTGAGCCCAAATTGTCAACTCAAAAAAAGATTTTTTAACAAATTTGAAAAAATTTAACAATTTTAAAGAAGTAAATACTTTTTTAGAAGGTTTAGGCCTTTTCCACATGGATTTAAGTTTAAACAGGGTGGAAAAAGGTCTAAAGCTCCTAGGATTAGCTTCCCCTTCTTATTTGTCCATCCAGGTGGTGGGGACCAATGGTAAAGGCTCCACTTCTGCTTTTTTAGAAAGCCTGGCTTCTGCCCATAAACTAAAAACAGGCCTTTTTACCTCTCCTCATCTGGTAAGTGTACGTGAAAGAATAAGGATAAATAAGCAAGAACTACCTTCCCGGGAGTGGGTAGAAGGTTTTAATTATGTTTATCATTTTTGTAAAAACCTTCATCTTACCTATTTTGAATATATTTTTCTTCTGGCCTGTTATCTCTTTTCCAAACACCAGGTAGACCTGGCTATCTTTGAAGCAGGTTTGGGAGGACGTTTTGACGCCACCACTGTCCTACCTCACCCTGTTCTGGTATTTACTTCCATAGATCTGGATCACTCTCAAATTCTAGGCTCAACTCTAACGCAAATAGCCACAGACAAGGCAGGAGCAATCAAGTCAAAACAAATCTTAATTAGTGCTCCTCAAACCCAAGAGGTGGTAAAGGTTCTGACCAGGGAAGCCCAAAAAAAACAAGCTACTTTACTTTTTTGTAATTCTTTTTTCAAAGAACAAAATAATAGCCTTATGTTAACCAATCCAGAGTTTAAAATTTCCCTTTCCCCTTATCTTGAACCACAAACTACCAATTTAAAACTGGCCCTAGCCACCTGGGAATTGATACGGAAAAAGCTAAATTTACCCTTTAATTCCGGGTTGCTTAGCCAGGGAATTTCTTCTTTTTTCCTGCCTGGAAGGATTCAAAAAGTCAGTTCGCAACCAGAGATTTTCCTAGATGTAGCCCACAATCCTCACGGACTAAAACATTTAAAACAATCTTTGCAAAAATTAAATTTTTTTCCGCAAATGGTTATTTTTTCCTGTCTAAAAGACAAAGACTGGAAGCAAATGCTAAGCATCCTGCAAGAATTTAATGCTACTCTTTATTTTTACCCTTTAACCTCAAACCCAAGGGCGCTTAGCTGGGAGGAAGTAAAAAAGAGTTATCCTACAGTAAAACTTCTCCCGGATTTAGAGGAGTTAAATTCTTTAAATAAACCCACCCTTATTTGTGGGTCTTTTTATCTTCTGGCTTTAATCTATGCCCACCAACCAGAGTGGTTAAATAAAAATCTTTTAAACCCTTAAAAAATAGTTTAAATTAAGTAAAAAAATTAAGGAGGTCTTCTCTTGAACTCACATCTTTTCTCTCAAATACCCGCAACTGACAAACTTCTTACCTGGGCGCAAGAAAGGTTTCCTCAAGAACCCATTTTGCTTTTAAAAAAACACATCAATAACTTTTTAGACCAGCTAAGGACTCAGATAAAAGAAAACAAAATCCAGGCACAGGAATTAGAGCCCAATGCTCTGTTGCAAAAACTTTCTAAACTTCTAGAAAAAAATACCAGACCCCATCTTAAAAGAGTAATCAATGCTACTGGAATTGTGGTTCATACCAACCAGGGACGTTCTTTACTGGCCAGAGAAGCAGTAGAAGCGGTTGAAGACATCTGTTTGCATTATTCCAATCTGGAACTGGACTTAAAAACAGGGAAAAGGGGCTCTCGCTATTCTCATGTAGAGGAAATTCTATGTACCATAACCGGTAGTGAATCTGCTCTGGTGGTCAACAATAATGCAGCAGCTGTATTAATTACTCTAGAAACCCTGGCTCAAAATAAAGAGGTCATAGTTTCCAGAGGAGAACTGGTGGAAATAGGTGGCTCTTTCAGAATACCAGATGTAATGAAAAAAAGCGGTGCCATCTTAAAGGAAGTAGGGACTACCAACAGAACCCATCTCAGAGATTATGAGCAGGCCATTAGTGAAAATACAGGTGCCCTGCTCAAAGTGCACACTTCCAATTATAGAATTATAGGCTTCCATAAAGAAGTCAGTCTAAAAGAACTGGTAGCTCTGGGGAAAAAATACCATCTGCCAGTAATCAAGGACTTGGGTAGTGGCAATTTGATTTCCTTTAGCCAATATGGATTAACTCACTTTGACGAACCCACTGTCAAAGAAATTCTCAAAACAGGCGTGGATGTAGTCTCTTTTAGCGGGGATAAACTCCTGGGAGGTCCACAGGCAGGTATTATCGTGGGTAAAAAGGAATTTGTGGATAAAATCAAGAAAAATCCTCTAAACCGCGCTTTACGTATAGATAAAATGACCCTGGCTGCCTTAGAGGCAACTCTAAAATTATACCTGGATGAAGAAAAGGCGCTCCAAAATATCCCCACTTTAAAACTTATTTTTACTCCTCTAAGCACTTTAAATAACAGAGCAGCAACCCTTAGTAAAAAACTAAAGACCCTTTCCAATCTAGTGGTAAAAAAAGAAAGGTCTTCTTCCAAGGTGGGAGGAGGCTCTTTGCCCGAAAGAGAAATACCTACTTATGTAGTAAAATTAAAACCCAAAAACTTTAGTATAGAAGAATTGAGAAAAAAACTGCTGGAAACAGACCCACCCTTAATTGGCCGGGTGGAAGAAGACTGGTTTTGTCTAGATGTAAGAACTATTTTTCCTGCAGAAATAAATCTTATCTACCACATATTTAAACATTTAGAAGAATAAAGGACCAAAAATGTATCAGGGTGAATTAAAAGACCTTTTAAGCAAAAGAGTCCTGGTAACAGGAGGCTCTGGATTTATTGGCTCTCATCTCTGTGAAAGGTTAGTAAAAGAAGGAAAAGAAGTTATTTGCTGTGACAACTTTTATACTGGACAAAAAAGCAATATCTATCACCTTTTGGATTACAACAATTTTGAAGTGTTAAGACATGACATAACCTTTCCCCTGTACCTAGAAGTGGATGAAATTTATAATCTGGCTTGTCCGGCTTCACCCATTCACTATCAATTTGACCCGGTCCAAACCCTTAAAACCTGCGTACATGGCTCTATCAATATGCTGGGGCTGGCCAAACGAGTCAAAGCTACTATTTTTCAAGCTTCCACCTCTGAAGTTTACGGAGACCCCGAGGTGCATCCCCAACCAGAAAGCTATTGGGGAAAGGTAAACCCCATAGGTCCTCGTTCCTGTTATGATGAGGGAAAGCGCTGTGCAGAAACCCTTTTTTTTGATTATCATCGCCAACACAAAGTAAAAATAAAAGTGGGCAGGATTTTTAACACCTACGGCCCGAGAATGCATCCCAATGATGGCAGGGTTATAAGCAATTTTATCCTTCAGGCCCTTTTAAACAAACCTATAACCATCTATGGTCAGGGGGAGCAAACCCGCTCCTTTTGTTATGTAGACGATTTAGTAGAAGCCATATGTAAATTTATGCAAACCCCAGAAGAAATAACCGGGCCTTTAAACCTGGGTAATCCAGCAGAAATGACTATCTTGGAGTTGGCTGAAAAAATCATTGAACTTACCAATTCCAAATCCAAGCTAGAGTTTAGGCCTTTACCTCAAGATGACCCCAAACAAAGGCGTCCAGATATTTCTTTAGCTAAAAAGACTTTAAACTGGGAACCTAAAGTCCCTTTAGAAGAAGGATTAAAAAAAACCATTGCCTATTTTGAAGAGTGGTTAAGGAGGAAATAACCCCATGAACTTAGAGTTTGAAACCCAAAATTGCTGGGAAGTTTATAGTAAGCAAGAAAAAAAGATAAACTCCCTGGCTCAAAAATATCTCAAATTCCTTTCTCAAAACAAAACTGAACGAGAGACCATAAATTATGTAAGGCAAATCCTGCAGGAAAAGGGATTTTCCGAAGATTTCTCCCAGGAAAAGGTCTATCGCATTTTACACCACAAAACCATTTTTATTGCTCGCAAAGGCAAAAGGCCTTTACAAGAAGGAATAAGGCTTATTGGCGCTCATGCAGATACTCCCAGATTGGACTTAAAACAACATCCCTTTTATGAAGAATGTGAAGTTGCCCTGGCCAAAACCCACTATTACGGTGGGATTAGAAAACATCAATGGCTGGCCAGGCCTCTGGCTTTACATGGAGTCATAGTAAAGACCAGTGGAGAAAAAGTGGAAATCAACCTTGGAGAACACCCAGAAGACCCTGTTTTTACCATTGCAGACCTACTTCCACATCTAGCTTACAAACAAATAGAAAAAAAGGTAAGTGAAGCCTTTGAAGCAGAAAAGTTAAATGTAATTTTGGGGCACATTCCCTTAAAACAGGCCAAGGAAAAAAAGATAAAAAACCATTTGTTAAAATTACTGCAAGAACGTTTTGGCCTAAAAGAAGAAGATTTTTTTAGTGCAGAGGTACAGGCAGTACCAGCAGGACCTGCCAGAGAAGTAGGTTTGGACAGAGGCCTTATTGGTGGCTATGGACAGGACGACCGCATCTGTGTTTTTCTGGCCCTGGAAGCCTTTTTAGCCAGTGAGATTCCAGAGCATACCCAGGTACTGGTCTTTTGGGACAAGGAAGAAATAGGCTCTGAAGGTTCCAGTGGAGCCAAGTCTTTGTTTCTGGAATATTGCTTAAAGGACTTACTCTTAGCCTGGGAAGAGAAAAATACTTCCTTTGCTCAAATGCTTTTAAACTCTAAAGCCATCTCTGCGGATGTGCACGCTGCCATGGACCCGGATTACCAGGAAGTACATGAAAAACTAAACGCCTCTTTGTTGGGCAAGGGACCGGTAATGTGTAAGTTTACAGGCCATAGAGGTAAGTATGGGGCCAATGATGCCCACGCTGAATATGTGGCCTGGCTTAGAAACCTTTTAAATCAACAACAAATTCCCTGGCAAATGGCTGAATTGGGCAAGGTGGATTTGGGCGGTGGAGGCACAGTAGCCAAATACCTGGCCATTTATGGTCTGGAAATAATTGACTTTGGCCCAGGAGTACTTAGTATGCATAGTCCCTTTGAACTGAGTAGCAAAGCTGACTTATACGCTACTTTTCTAGCCTATAAATACTTTTTAAACACTTAAAATGCAAAAGGAGGGGAAGAAATGGCTCAAAAAAGGATTCTAATGCTGGTAGGTGACTTTGTGGAAGACTATGAAGCTATGGTACCTTATCAAATGCTCCTTATGGTAGGTCACCAGGTAGATACAGTCTGTCCTGGCAAAAAACCAGGCGAAACAGTAAAAACCGCAGTGCACGACTTTGAAGGAGACCAGACCTATACCGAAAAACGGGGACACAACTTTGCCATTACTTCTGACTTTGAGAAAATCAATCCAGAAGATTACGATGGCCTGGTTATTCCTGGCGGAAGAGCTCCTGAATACTTGCGTTTAAACCCAAGACTCATTGAAATAGTTAAACACTTTGCTGCCAACAACAAACCCATTGCCTCCATCTGCCATGGCCAACAAATTCTGGTAGCTGCTGATGTTATTAAAGACAAACTCTGCACTGCCTATCCAGCAGTCATGCCAGATATTTTAAGAGCTGGCGCCAAATGGGGAGAAGTAAATGAAACCTTTAGCAATGCTTACGTAGATGGCAATATTGTCACAGCCCCAGCCTGGCCAGCCCATCCTGAATGGATGAGGAAATTCTTAGAACTTCTGGGAAGTAAGATAGAAGCCTAGCTCCAATATGTAAATCAAAGGGCAAGTTACTTTTAAAAGTAACTTGCCCCAAAAGAAACAATAAAATATAACCAGTAAATTCAAATAATTTTAATTAGTTACATTCTGATTCTTTTAACAATTCCAATTCAAAGAAATAAAAACTCCCCTGCCTAAGTCAGGGGCTTTTTAAAAATATTAAAATCCAGAAGATTAACCCACAACTTCTCCCATCTTGAATATAGGTAGATACATACTAACAACCAGGCCACCAACCACCGTACCCAGGAAGACAATCATTACCGGCTCTAAAGGAGAAATAAGGGCACTATTCGCCAGGTTTCTTTTCCCCTCTTGACTTTTTATAATCTTAGTATATACTTTTTGTAGTAACAAACTTAACCTGGGGAGCAAAAAAATGATAACAAGAGTATTTAAAAGCGGTAACTCGCAAGCCGTTAGAATACCAAAAAAATACAAACTCAAAGGCACAAAGGCCTTTATAAGAAAGGAGAAAAACAAAATAATAATAACGCCTGTTGAAAACCAATGGGATGAATTGTTTGAAGAACTTGAGAAATTAGATCAACAAGACTTCCTAAAAGACAGAAGCCAACCAGGACCTCAAGAAAGAGAGCTTTTCTAAGATGATTTACATGCTCGATACAAATATATGTAGTTATATCATTAGAAAACATCCAGTTCATATAAAGGAAAAACTAAAGCAGATATCCAGAGAAAACACAGTAGCTCTATCCTCTATTGTTGTGTCAGAACTCTTTTATGGTGCCTACAAAAAAGACTCAAAAAAATTGATAAACCTTATTGAGCTATTTATTGACAGCTTTGAGATATACGAGTTTGGCATAGAGGCGGCTAAAGAATATGGCATACTAAGGTCAGAGCTTGAAAAACAAGGCCTGCCAATTGGTGCATATGATATGCAAATAGCAGCCCATGCAATATCCTTAGAAGCTATTCTGGTGACAAACAACGAGAAAGAGTTTAAAAGGATAAAAAGACTAAAGATAGAAAATTGGATGTAGACTGTAAAAAAATAAACTCTCAATAACCTACACCAATATATCTAGTTAAGCATTATTCGCCTGTCTCCTTTTTACTCTCTTACATCTGAATATTTTCTACCAAGGCCACCTGGCATAACTACTCCAGCAATATTTTTCTTGAGGTCATCTGTATAAATTTCACGGAATCTTTCAATATACCTGATCATTCCATCTTTTAATCTTTCAGGTAAAATAGTAATTCTGTCCTGGTCCCCTTTTCCTGAACGAATAATAACAATATTCTGTTCCAGGTCTATATCCTTAACTCTCAGTCGGACACATTCACTTACCCTCATCCCGCTCCCATAAATTAACATGGTCATAAATTTCTGGTCATCTGGCACATGATTAAAAATCTTTCTTACTTCTCTTTTTGTGAGAGCTACTGGTAGTCGTCTATTCTGCTTTGCCCTGACTACATCATATAAATATGCCAAGTTATAAATATTTAAAATAAATTTATTTTAATTTATATATCAATCAAATAAAAAATTTGACATATATCTTATGTCACTTTATCCTTAAATATGTCAAAAAAACTGTTTTAATATATTATGAGTAGGTTAAAATCTGTATAGTAAAATTTAACAAATATTAATAAAATAATCAAGTTACAAAGTGTAAAATTTTGCATAAATATTTTTTGAGTATTTATTGACATATGATTTTTCTTTGGGTAGTTTGGAACTTAAGTAAGTTAATAAATTCTAAGTTAGATAGCGATGAAATATAGATATGAAAGTTTTATTTGTTAAGATATTCCAGAGGTACTTTGGAATTGCTTCAGATTAGCCAACATTACGCTCAAAGAAATGAATTACGCTACTTTTTTTAGATGGTTCCTCTGTTAAATATGAGGAATTAGATTCGGATAAATTCCCTTTAAAAAAATTAGCAACAACTTTTACTCTTTCTGAGGGTCAACTATTTGCCTGAGGCAAGTTAATGGAACTTCACGAAGTGAAGGAAGAATATCACAAGAGGGGAACCCAGAAAGACTTATATAGGCTAATCATGGAAAGTGATAAAGTCTTAACATTTTAGTCAAGGATCATATCAAAAAATAAATACTACATTCAAGCTATGCAATAATATGCAATGAGTATTAATTTTAATAACCTTGATATTATTTTGACATATAGACAAAGGTCAATTTATGGAAACTAAAAAGATTAATTCTACATCTGGCGGATGTTGAAATACAAAAAACAATTCGCCCAGTGAGGCGAAAAAGAGACTTGCACCAAATAACAAAGAGATTGAGCTACAAAATTGTTTAGTGTGTGGGAGTCCACTTGAATATTTGACTCAAGCTCAAAAATCCAAATGCTTCTATTGTGGGAAAGAATTTAATAATTATGTTTTATGTCCCGATGGGCATTCTATCTGTGAAGAATGTCATAATAAACCTATAATAGATAAATCTAGAGAAATTTATCTTAAATCCAGTTCAATGGATCCGTACTTTATATTTGACCAAATGTTACAACAGCTATATGTCCCAATGCTTGGATGTCATCATGCCTTTATGGTTGCAGGAGCTTTGCTCGGAGCATTGAAAAAAGAAGGGTCTGTTAAAATCACTGACAAAATTGTTGATGAAGTATTTTCCCGAATTTCCAATCAAGCCATAGGAGGATATTGTGGTCTAACCGGGATATGTGGTATTGTACCAGCAGTGGGAGCCTGTTTTGCTTATTTGCTTGGCTCAAAATGTGGAACAGATCAAGAACAAAAGACAGTAATGGAGATAACATCTGAAGTCTGCAAAGCCATAGCTAATCTTACAGGTCCAAGCTGTTGTAAGGCTTATTCATGGGAATCACTGAGAATAGCACAGAAGTGGTTAAAGAAGGAATTTAACATTTCACTTCCAGGATCAATGGAAAAAATTATTTGTTATTTTGATTCATTCCATCCGCATGGTTGCAGACAGGCAAGGTGTCCATATTATTCAAAAAATAAAAACTAATAATGAGTATTGATATCACTGAATTAATTATTCCTGTTTATTTAAATCAAAGAATTGTTTTTGATCTGATTGATATGCTCCAAGGAGGCATTTCTACGGTAACTCGTGTCAGCGCTTCAAAATCTCAATTAGATAAAGACCAACAACAATACAGTGCCAAATTTGGACTAAACAAGTCATTTTCTACGCTACTTAAATCGACCCTTCGAGATGTAGTAAAAAACAGTGGAAGCATCATCTGGACTACAAAAATCAGAAGAGCGCATACATCGGCTCCCATGTTTCAGACTCTTCGTGAAATCCTCATTGATAAAGGTGATTTAAAAATTGTCGACTCAGAATATAAGCCCAACGTTAGAAATTTTATAGAATTTACTGCTCAACTTAGAAAAAATCCGATAGTCCAAACTATGTATACATTAGTAGGCTTGATGAAAATGGCTCTTCTATTTAATCCTCACCAAATAGTTAAAAAACAAAGGAAAGCATTGCGAGACAAATGATAATAAACTTATAAAAAAACAAATGGAGCGATTCTTGAAAGCTCTGAAAATAGGGAACGATTGATATCGTTTCAAACGAATTAGTCTGTGGTTTTAAGACAGTAATAACCTTAGAGTAAGAATTCTTAAATGATCAAACTATGTCAGATCTTGTGGATAGGCAATTTAACATTCTAGGGAAAGTAATAAGAGTAATTGGTTCAGATGATGCCATAAGCTTAATTCGAAAGACTGCAATGAGTAGCATTATTCTCCTGTCCCCTTTTTCAATAAATAAAAAAGCCCCTGCCTAAGTCAGGGGCTTTTTAAAAATATTAAAATCCAGAAGATTAACCCACAACTTCTCCCATCTTGAATATGGGTAGATACATACTAACAACCAGGCCACCAACCACCGTACCCAGGAAGACAATCATTACTGGCTCTAAAAGAGAAGTAAGGGTTTCTACTGCCACATCTACTTCATCATCATAAAAATCAGCAATCTTTTCCAGCATAGTATCCAAAGAACCTGTGGACTCACCTACAGAAATCATATGTATTACCATGGAAGGAAATACTCCTGTTTCATCCAGAGGTTCAGCAATGGTATTACCGCCAGAGATACTGGATTTAGCTTTCATAATTCCTTCTTCTACTACCTTGTTGCCACTGGTTTTGGCCACTATATCCAGGGCTTCCAGGATAGGCACTCCACTTCTAATCATGGTGCTTAAGGTTCTACTAAACTTGGCCACAGCTACTTTACGCAGCAAGTCTCCAAAAATGGGTAAGTTTAAAAAGACCTGATCAAAAAATAGCTTACCTTTTTCTGTGCGATAAATAAGCTTAAATAAAATATAGGCTACAACTACCCCTCCCACCATATACATAAACTTGGCCTTTACAAAGCGGCTCAAGTTGATAACCAATTGGGTGGGCAAGGGCAAAGCTCCTCCCATATCGGCAAACATGGACTCAAAGGTGGGAATAACATAAATCAGGATAACTGCTACTACAGCAATAGCTACAGTTACAACTACTGCGGGGTAAGTAAGTGCTCCCTTGACTCTAGACTTAAGTTTGGCTGCTTTTTCAATATATTCTGCCAGTCTAAGTAAAACCTCATCCAGAACACCACCAGCCTCACCTGCCTGCACCATATTGAGATATAAATCATCAAATACGTCTTTGTGCTTGGATAAAGCCATATAAAGAGAAGAGCCTGCTTCTACTTCATTTCTTACCTGATAGAGCTTTCTTCTGAGCTTGTTATTTTGGGTTTGCTCACACATAACCTGCAGGGCCTGGAGCATGGGAACACCGGCATTAATCAAGGTGGCAAACTGACGGCTAAAGATAACCATATCTCTGGTGGTTACCTTGCCTTCTAAAAAAGTTCCTTCAAACAGGTCCTTGGGCTTGGGTTTAATTTTAATATCTGTAAGGCCTTTATTCTTCAGGGCCATAAGAGCCAGGTCTATATTGGGCGCATCAAAATCTCCCTTGACCCTTCTTCCAGCCCTGTTTTTGGCCTTGTAAATAAATATTGGCATCCACTTCCCTCCCTGAATTAATAAGATAATTAGAAACCTTTAGTTAAACTCCTCTTTTAACCAATAAATTACCTTTCTGTCTGCTGGTAAAAATATCTCTGGATTTAAATCAAGCACAAATTCCCACTTCACCACCTGACCTTCTTTTGCCTCTACTATTCCCTGCCATTTTTTAACTATGTAAAAATAAAGCTCTACTTCAAACTTAGAATATTTGTGCCTTAACACTTTCCAGAAGTAAAACTCAAGGGGATTTATCCCCAGTTCTTCCTGGAATTCTCTGGCCAAAGCTGCTTCTAAACCTTCCTGCTCCTGCACCTTACCCCCAGGGAATTCCCAAAAATGGGCAAACTCTTTACCTGCCTGCCTTTTGGCAATCAATACTTTATTATTTTGCAATAATATCCCGGCTACAACTTTCAACATAATTTCCCAAAACTAAAACAATCTAACTTGTGATTATAACTAAAATTTTAACCAGCCTCAAGATAAAAAGTTAAAAAATAAAAGCAACTTCGTATTTTTAGTTATTACTTTAAAAATAAGCCTCTTTTTTTATTTAACAACTTAAAAATGTTAAAATTTTTTTAGACAAAGAAACCTGGAAAAATTAAAATATTTATTGATGCACTAAAAAATATATGTAATTTTAAGATTAAAAAAAATATTTTATTTTTTTAATAATTAAAACCCAAAAAATAAAGGAGGTGAGAATGATGCGTAAATTATACGTATGGCTAGTAGTTTTGTTAATGTTTATTTTAAGTGGATGTATGGAAAAACTTGTAGAGCCAAGTGCTAAAACAGAAAACAAAATGGAGGAATTATTACCTCCCTATCACGGCCCTAAAGCCAAGGTTGCTGTGGCCAGGTTTGAGTGGGCAGTGGGGGAAAGCGGGGGCAAAACCACTACCATTAGTGGACCTATGGGAAGTTTTGCCATCAAAGAAACGCCTGAACAGTCTGGATATGGAAAGGCCCTAAGGGATATGCTCACCACTGCTATGGTCCAAAGTAAAAGATTTAAGGTCCTGGAAAGACAAAATCTAGATGTCCTGGCCAAGGAAATTCAATTGCAACAAAAGGGCTGGACAGATAAAAGCGGTATAAAAAAAGGAAAATTTAAAGGTGCTGATCTTATTATTGTAGCTGCTGTAACCGGCTGGGAGCCTGGCACCTCTGGTGGCGGAGGTAGCTTATTTGGTGATTATGGGAAATGGTTTCAAAGTGTAAAAGGAAGTTTCAAAAAATCTTCTATGGCTATGGATATTAGAATTATTGATGCTAACACTACAGAAATTTTGGCAGCTACAACTGTAAAAGGTGAATCAAAAGATGTTAATATTGGCAGTGCCTTAAATGTACTTACAGGTGGAGGCTCCATGGGATGAGAATTGGGTGCTTTTGCCAAAACTCCTATGGAAAAGGCCATTAGGACCTGTATTTACCAAGCAGTAAAATTTTTGGCTGAAGAGACCCCAAAAGAGTATTTTAAGTACTAAAATTAACCTTTAAAAAAGGCCTCAGATTGCTGAGGCCTTTTTATTTGAGTCATCTCTAGTCCAAAACAATTTATTCAAAATTTCTAGTAAGCCAATAAACCACTTCTTCTTTAGCCTATCTATGGCTTGACATTCCCTATTTTTTTCCTCAATTAAACTGAAGTTTAAGGGATAATGTCCAATTCCCTGTTTATTTTTCAAGGGGATCTAAGTTTAACCATTAACCCAGGGGTTTTTATGAGTAGTGATGAACCGTTAATTAAAGAAAAGGTATTAGTGCCCGAAAGTATGGCACCTACTTAGCGTAACCTTTAACCATAAGGAGGGAAGACCATTGAAAAAAAAGATCTGTGGAGTTCATCTTGTCTTAGAGGTAAAGGATTGTCCCTTTGACATCCTGGATAACGAAAAACTCATCCGCGAAGCCCTCACCCAAGCTTCCAAACAGTCCATGTCCACGCTTTTAAACCTAACCAGTCACAAATTTCATCCCATGGGAGTAACAGCTCTGGCCCTGTTAGCTGAATCCCATATTTCCATTCATACCTGGCCAGAATTAGGCTATGCAGCCATAGATATCTTCACCTGTGGGGAACATTCTGATCCCCATAAGGCCTGCGAATTCTTAGTACACTTTCTAAAAGCCAAAGATTATGATTTAATTACTATTCCTCGGGGGAACAAAGTAAAAAAAGATAATTACTTTCCAAACTTAGAACAAGAGGGTTGCTCAGCATGTCAGGCCAGAAGAAACTAGACTATTTTTCCGAGGTCATCACAGGTGGAGATATTTTTCTGCATGCAGCAGAAGATATACTCTGTCTAGAAAAAACCAGATATCAACAGCTGGCTCTAATCAAATCGCCTCTTTTAGGAAGGGTGCTGCTTTTAGACAATATCTGCCAAATAAGTGAAGCTGATGAGTTTATTTATCACGAACTACTGGTGCATCTACCCTGCCTTTATCACGCCAATCCCCAAAAAGTACTTATCCTGGGTGGAGGGGATGGATGTGCACTAAGGGAGGCTTTGCGCTGGCAAAGTGTAAAAGAAGTGGTTCTGGTGGATATTGATAAACAAGTGATAGAATGTGCTAAATCCTATTTAAGCGATTTAAACCAAAATTCTTTAGAACATCCCAAAGCCAAAATTATAATTCAAGATGCCTTTAAATTTATTAAAGAAAATCAAACTCTCTGGGATGTAATAATCTGTGACCTTTCAGATCCCATAGAAAAAGGGCCTTCGCTGGCTCTTTTTACAGTGGAATTTTTCTCTCAACTAAAACAGATACTTTCTCCTGAGGGAATTATCAGTGTTCAGTCAGGACCAGCAGCCCCTCCTGATCACTATTGCTTCACCCGGGTAGCCCATACCCTAAAACAGGTATTCCCTTATTTTAAGGCTTGTCTCTGTTTTTGCCAGAGTTATTTAACTCCTCTAGGATTTTCTCTAGTTTCCTTAAAGGAGTTTAAAGCGTTTTCAGCAAAACAAATAGATACCTTAATCAACGAACAAATAAAGGGCGAGTTAAAGTTTCTGGATTCAGAAACCTTTTTTAGCTCTACCATACTTCCCAAGTATCTTAAGCAAGCCTTAAAAGAAGAAAAAACCGTCTATTCCCTAAAAAATCAACCCAACTGGTTCTCTACTAACCCAACATAAAAAACCAATCTTAAAACAGGTAGGAAATTAAAAAATTTCCTACCTGTTTTTCCTAATGCTCGTATTTTAAGTTGGTATATTGTAATATTAAACAATCTTTTTAAACCTTTTTATAGGAAAAAGTGTATATCTAAGAGTTAAACACTTATTTAGAAAGGAATTATAAAACAAATATATAAATTCTTTTATTATATTTTTACATTGACCAGGTCTGGATATAGTTATGTCTTATTAAATTCTTATAAGAAATAGTTTTTTATGTTACTTGTATCACAATCACGTTAATCAACTAGTTCATTAGCTATAAGTTCAGCCTGTTTTAAAACTGTTTCTGTTGCAAGCTTTTGCATATCAGGTGGATAGCCATATTGTCTTAAAGTTCTTTTCACTATTACCTTTAATTTTGCCCGTGCACTCTCCCTTATTGTCCAATCTATCGATGTATTCTTCTTAACCCTATCATGCAAAACAGCTGCCAGTTCTTTAAGCTTTTCTTTACCCATAAGCTCCCTTGCACTGTCGTTATCAGCAACTGCGCAATAAAAAGCGTATTCATAATCTGTCAACCCCATCTCTTCTGGTTCTTTATCACTTTCTTTTATTTCTTTTGCAAGCTCTATAAGCTCATTTATAACTTCAGCGGCTGTCAAAAGTTTGTTGTTGTACTTTTTGATTAACTCTTCCAATGTTTTCATCAGAGATTTGCTTTTCACCAGATTAATTTTCATTCGCCCCTTAATTTCATCATTTATAAGCTTTTTCAATGTTTCTATTGCCAGGTTTTTGTGTTTTAACTTCCTTATTTCTTCTAAAAATTCATCAGATAATATTGAAATTTCAGGCTTTTTCAACCCTGCTGCATCAAATATATCAATAACACCATTTGCAGATATTGCTTTATCAACAATTTGCTTTATAGCGGTCTCAAAGTTCTGACCTTTACTTTCTTTGTCCGTATCAAACTTTATAAGCCTTGATTTAACAGCCTGAAAAAATGCTACTTCCTCTTTTATATTCATTGTTTCAGGATGGGGTACTGCTATTGCAAACGCTTTTGAGAGTGCAGTAACTGCATCAATAAATCTATTTCTGCCATTTTCAAGCCCAAGTATAAAATCTTCTGCTTCAAGTATAATATTTAGCTTTTGTGAAGTATCCGCATGAAAATATCTTTGATATTCAAAACCGTAGAACATATCTCTGACAACTTCCAATTTCTCGAGCATTACTTTTACGGCATCTTCCTGCAGTTTAGCCGGTTCACCTTTTCCACCACTTTCAGCATAAAAAGATAACGCTGCTTTTAAATCAGAAGCGATACCTATGTAGTCAACTATAAGCCCACCTGTTTTATCTTTGTAAACCCTGTTTACCCTTGCAATTGCCTGCATTAATGTATGACCTTTCATCGGCTTATCAATATACATGGTATGAAGACAAGGCACATCAAAGCCTGTTAGCCACATATCAACAACAATTACAAGCTTAAGTTCATCTTCCGGGTCTTTAAATCTATCTGCAAGAATCCTTCTTTCTTCTTTTGTCAGGTAAAATCTTGATATTTCCGGTTCATCTGATGAAGATGTTGTCATTACAACCTTTATTTGTCCTTTTTTTAGTTCTGGACTATGCCATCCCGGACGAAGTTGTACAATTTCATCATAAAGTTCGGTAGCAATCTTTCTGGTCATTGTCACAATCATCCCTTTACCGTCCAAGGTTTCAAGACGGCTTTCGAAATGATTGACTATATCTTTTGCCACCTCTTTTAATCTTGACCTGGCGCCTACCAATGCTTCAAGTTTTGCCCATTTTGCCCTTTCTTTTTCTACTTCTGATAAGCCTTCTTCATCTAATTCTTTTTCATACTCCTCAATCAGCTTTTTCCCTTCTTCAGTAAGATTGATTCTTACAAGCCTGCTTTCATAATAAATCGGAACAG
>LGER01000046.1 GCA_001507915.1 Desulfonauticus sp. 38_4375
CTAATAAGTAAAATCCCGGCAAAAATAAAACAAATTTGACAGAAAGTTTTGATAATAAAAATTTGAAATCCCAGAAGGACTCCATCTACGATAAAACCTGCACAAAAAAGTCCATATATTATCTTTTTTAAGTAAGTTTTATCTGGAGAACGAAAATAAAGAAAATGAAAGAGAAAAAGAACAAGTAAAAAAACAAAACCCAAAGCAATTAAATATGTATCTTCAAAGCGAATATAATTTCCCACCAGAGAACAGCTTTCAGTGCTACAAAGACTTTTTCCCTTATTAAAACGCCAGAACAATTCCACACCCAAAAAAAGAGCACCCAAAAAGGGGAAAATCTGTCCTAAAATCCTTTCCCAAGTCTTCATACAAGCTCCTTTTCTATGTTTGCCTTCCCATAATAAACTTTTTCTAAATTTACAACCAGGAAAACTTGAAACCAGCTTCCAAAGAAGAAAGGAAAAAAAAATCTTCTCATTGACAAAAAAACTTTCCTTTTCTAAAATCAGGTAAAAATCTCTTTTTAGGAGAATCCCATGCGTCTATCCATAAAAACCAAACTCCTGGCCTTAGTAATTTTAGGGATTTTAATTCCAGTAGTTATTAGCTTTAGTATCTTTAGTTACCATCTCAAAGAGCTCTCCCTAAATTCCTTTAAAAGTTCTGTAAACAATATCCTCACTCAGTTTGATCAAAATATAAATCTATTTTTTCAGGAGTCCAAAGCCAATGTAGACGCCATTACCAAATTTCACTTAATGCAAAAAATAGATGATACTATCACTTCTCTGGTGGACACAGAGCAAGCTACCAAATCCATTCCCAGAGAGGACGACAAATTGGGACAAGAAATTGTTCTTTTTATGCAATCCTTGCAAAAGAGCCATCCCAACTATCTGGATGTCTATATAGGCACTAAATACGGCGGTTTTTTATTGGCCAGGGTGGATGAGCTTCCAGCCCATTATGACCCCAGGAAGCGCCCCTGGTATCAAGAAGCAGTGGCCAAACCTGGCCAGGCTATTATTTCCAAGGCCTATCTCTCCACTACAGGCGGAGCGACCTTAAGTATTGCCAAGACCATTACAGCCAATAATGGAGAAGTTCTGGGCGTAGCAGCCATAGATATTTCCCTGGAAGTTTTAACCAATATGGTAGCTAAAGCCCAAATAGGCAAAACAGGATACATTATTATGCTCCAGGACGATGGAGTGATTTTAGCTGATTCGCAAAATCCAGAACACAACTTTAAAAAAGTGGAAGAAGTAAATGCTGTTTATGCCAACCTTTTCAATACATCTAAGGACTTTACAGAAGTAACCATTAAGGGCAAACCTTATTATGCCAAAGTATTTACCTCCCAAGCCCTGGGCTGGAAATTTTTTGCCTTTATAGAAAAGGCAGAAATCCTTGCTCCTGTTTATAGCTCTATTAAAACCGCCCTCCTTTACTCCAGCCTGGTGCTCTTGATTATGATTGTTTTAACCCTGTTAGTAGCCCAGAAAAACATCCTGGCGCCCCTGGCCAAGACCGTGAGTTTTGCCCAGGAAATTGCTCAAGGCAATTTAACTGCCCGCATAGAATTAAATTCTAAAGACGAGCTAGGCACTTTAGCTCAGGCCCTAAACAACATGGGCACCAAGCTAAAAGAAATGTTCAGGATAGACGACCTTCGCCATCTGGCTGAAGTACTTACCTCTTCTGCTGGCTCCATGGATTCCATGTCTGAAGAGTATTCTAAACGCTCGGAAAACATTGCTTCCAGGGCCAACACAGTGGCTACAGCAGCTGAGGAAATGAGTGTAAACATGCAAAATGTAGCTCAGGTCATGGAAAGTTCTGCTGAGGCTACCTCTACCATTGCCACTGCTTCAGAAGAGATGAGTGCTACCATTTCAGAAATAGCCACCAACACAGAAAAGGCCAAGGTAATGACCAATGAAGCTGTAAATAAAGCTGTAAACACCACAGAAAAGGTCAATGCTCTGGGTGAGGCTGCCAAGGAAATCTCCCAGGTAACAGAAACCATTACAGCCATATCCTCGCAAACCAACCTCCTGGCCCTGAATGCTACCATTGAGGCAGCCAGGGCAGGAGAAGCAGGCAAGGGGTTTGCTGTAGTGGCCAATGAAATTAAAGAATTGGCCCAGCAAACAGCCAAGGCCACTGAAGAAATCAAGGAAAAGGTGAAAAATATTCAACAAGCCACAGAAGTTACTGTAACGGATATTGAAGATATTTCTTCTGCCATTAGCGAAATTGATTCCATTATTTCTACCATTGCTGCAGCAGTAGAAGAGCAATCTGTAACCACCAGAGATATAGCTCAAAACATTGGAGGCATTTCCCAAAACATTGGGGAAGTAAATGAAAATATCAACCAGAGTTCTCAGGTAGCCGGGGAAATCGCTCAAGATATTGCTACGGTAAACAATGAAATCAATGAAATGGCAACCAGTTCCAGCCAGCTCAAACAAAGCGCAGAACAACTCATTCAACTGGCAGAGGAGTTAAAAAAGATTATCCAAAACTTCAAAGTCTAGGAAAATCCAGGTTGGTACCTTTCTCCTGCGCACATTTTTAGTGCAAAAAATTGCACTAAAAAATTCCTTTTCTCTTCCAAGTTAAGGGTTTAATAGTCCTTTTTTTCTGGCCCCAATCTTGTATTCTATTCTCAAAACCTAAAAAAGGAGAATTTTCCATGAAAAGTAAAAATCTCTTGGTCATTTTTATTGCCCTGGTAGCTGGAGCCTATATTGGCTTTGTGGTTTTCAGCTTGATTATGCCAACCTCAAACCCACCTGCTCAAGCACCTGGCAGTTCTGAGCCAGCTATTCCTGCAGCCATGCAACAAAGAATTCAGGAACTGGAAACTCAAGCCCAAACCGATGTAAACAATGTGCTGCTTTTTACGGAACTGGGCAACCTATACTTTGATACAGGTCAATATCAAAAGGCCATAAAAGCTTACAACCGCTCTCTGGAACTAAACCCTCAAAATCCCAATGTCTGGACTGACTTAGGCGTTATGTACAGAAGGACAGGACAGTTTCAAAAGGCCCTGGAAGCTTTTAATAAAGCCTTAAACATAGACCCAAAACATCAAACCACCCTTTTTAATAAAGGAGTAGTGCTTTTCTTTGACCTCAATCAAAAAGAAGAAGCCCTCAAATCCTGGCAAAACCTGGTAAAGATTAACCCCAACTACAAGACCCCTTCTGGCGATTTGCTTAAAGATATCATAGCTAACTTAAAGGCCAATTAGCTCTTTTTAGAAAGCCAGATGAAAAAGAGGGGAGTAAAAAAGAGCATTAAGAAAATGCCACTAAACATGCCAGCAATGACTGCTATCCCCAGATAAAAACGGCTGGCAGCTCCAGCTCCAGAAGACAGGAGTAAAGGCACCACTCCCAGGATAAAAGTAAAGGCAGTCATTAAAATGGGACGA
Organism: Desulfonauticus sp. 38_4375; assembly: GCA_001507915.1. Lineage (GTDB taxonomy): Bacteria > Desulfobacterota > Desulfovibrionia > Desulfovibrionales > Desulfonatronovibrionaceae > Desulfonauticus. The sequence goes on from LGER01000046.1 coordinate 3,452, forward strand.
AAGCGGAGTTTGGCAGCCTCACAGGCTGCCTCAAAAGGTGATAAGTTTTGTTCTTCTACCAGGACTTTGGCAAATTCAGCAATCAAAATGGCTGTTTTAGAAGTAAGGCCAATTAACAAAATTAACCCCAATTGAGTGTAGAGGTTTACATCCAACCCCAGAAGAAAGTAAATACCTATCAAACCCACAAAGGCAAAGGGCACAGAGAGCATAACTGCCAGGGGCAAGGTCCAGCTTTCATACAAAGCACACAAAATTAGGTAGGCAAAGAAAGTGGCCAAGAGGAAAATCTTGCCAGCCTGGCCTTGAGTAGCCTGCTCTTGATAAGACATGCCTGTCCACTCATAACTATAGCCCAAGGGCAGATTTTCTTCCAAAAAGGACCCAATCTCCTTGAGCACTATTCCTGTACTAAAACCTGGTTTTAAATTCCCACTAAGAGTAGCTGCGGTTTTCAAGTTATAGCGGTGTACCAGCTTGGGACCCACTGTTTTTTGCAAACGCACTAAACTCCCCAGGGGAACCCTTTTTCCCTCTTGATTTAAAACCTTTAAACCTAAAATATCTTCCAGTTTATCTCTACTGGTGGGATTCCCAGCCACTCTAATCTGGTAGTTTTTACCAAACTTATTAAAATCATTTACATAAGCAGAGCCAAAGACCACAGACAGGGTGGTAAAAACATCATCAATATTCACACCCAAACTATTGGCCTTAAGACGGTCCAGGTTAATAAAAACCTGTGGGTCCTTGGCCTGATAAGAGGTAAAGATGGAAGCAATGCTGGGTTTTTGATTAAGCCCAGCCAGGACTTTATACACAGTATCTTCCAGTTCTAAAGGCTTTAGCTCTCCTTCCTGTTGGAGTTCCAGTTGAAAGCCCCCCACTCCGCCAATGCCAATAATGGCTGGAGGAGGAAAGGCAAAGACATTGGCCTCTTCAACCTGATAGGCTAGTTGCCACAATCTGGTGATAACAGCTTGCAGGCCAAGTTCTGGAGACTTTCGCTCTTCCCAGGGTTTTAAAATGAGCCACATGGCCGCACTATTGCTGGCAGGAGCACCGTCTAAAAGGGAATAGCCAGTAACACTGACAAAACCAGAAAGGGCAGGTTCCTTTTGCAAACTCTTGTTGATTTTGTCTACTACCTCTTGGGTTCTCTGCTTAGAAGCACCATTGGGAAGCTGAATGGCCAGCATAACATAGCCCTGGTCTTCTTGAGGCAAAAAGCCCGTGGGCAAAGACACAAATCCTTTGTAAGCGCCAAAAAGCAAGAGGAGAAAAAATATTCCTCCTAAAACAGATTTTCTCAAAAATAAAACCAGTACTCGCAAATAACCATTGCGAACCTTTACAAAACCCTGGTCAAAGAGGCGAAAAAACCAGTTCTTTTTGCCTTTGGGCCGCAAAAAAACAGCACACAGGGCAGGACTCAGGGTAAGGGCATTGATGGAACTAAATACGGTGGCTACAGAAATGGTCAATCCAAACTGGGTAAAAAGCTGCCCGCTAATACCCTCTAAAAACACAGTGGGCACAAAAACAGAGAGCAACACCAGGGTGGTGCCAATAACAGGGCCTGTTACTTCCTGCATGGCCCTTAGACTGGCTTCTTGAGGGGTGAGTTGATTTTCTTCTATGTGGCGCACCACATTTTCTACCACTACAATGGCATCATCTACCACAATCCCAATGGCCAAAACCAGACCAAAAAGGGAAATAAGGTTCAAACTAAACCCTAAAAGGTGCAACACCAAAAAAGAGGCAATCAGAGAAACAGGAATGGCTATGCCAGGGATAAGAGCTGCCCGCCAGTCTTCTAAAAAGAGAATCATGGTCAAAAAGACCAATAAAAAGGCAGAAATAAAAGTAAACAAAACCTCTTCAAAAGCTGCATTAACAAAGCGAGTAGAGTCAAAAGGAATGGTATATTTTAAACCTGGAGAAAATTTTTGGGCCAGTTCTTTCATCTTCTGCTCTACTAAAGTAGCGACCTGCAGGGCATTGGCAGAAGGGGACTGAAAAATGGCAATGGCTGCAGCAGGAATGCCTTTGTACTGGCTGGAAATGGAATAGGTAACTGCACCCAATTCCAGGTTGGCCACATCCTTAAGACGAATCAAACGGCCATCTGGCCACTTTTTGATAACAATCTGGCTAAACTCTTCCAGTTCGCTCAAGCGCCCTTTTACCTGCAAAGGCAACTGAAATTGCTGACCAGCCGGTGCAGGTGGATTGCCTATACTACCTGCTCCCACCTGGACATTTTGAGATTCTATAGCCTGAATTACTTCAGGGATGGTTAAGTTCAACTCCTGAATCTTTTCTGGATTAAGCCATACCCGCAAGGAGTATTCACCAGCGCCAAAAACCTGGACATCTCCTACCCCGGGTAAACGCTTAAGTTCATTTTTTAGGTGCAATACAGCATAGTTGCTTAAAAAAAGCTCGTCCAATCCCTTATCTTCAGAAAAGAGGCTAATAAACATTAAAATATTGGTAGTCTGCTTCCTGAGCTCTAAACCCAGCTTTCGCACTTCCTGGGGTAAAAAGGGCTCTGCTTTGGAAAGACGGTTTTGAACCTGGACCATGGCCTGGTCCAAATCAGTGCCTACCTTAAAGGTAATGGTTAGACGGTATTCTCCATTATTGGAGCACACAGAAGAAAGATACAGCATGTTTTCCACGCCATTTACTTCCTCTTCAATGGGCCTGGCCACATCTCTGGCCACATCCAGGCTATTGGCTCCAGGATAGTTGGCAGAAATTACCACACTGGGGGGCAAGATGTCAGGATACTGGGAAATGGGCAATTTAAAAAAGGCCAGCATTCCCAGGATAACCAGGACAATGGAAATAACTGCAGACAGGATAGGTCTTTTGATAAAAAAACTACTAAACATCTCTTACTCTGCTTGCTTGGGTATTACTTGCATACCAGGTCTCACCTTGGCCAGGCCAGAAACCAACACCTTATCTTCAGGCCTTAAACCCTTTTCCACTACCACTTCCTCTCCTTGCTCAGGCCCCAAGTTGACTTTACGCACTGCTACCAGATTGTCTTTGTCCAGTACGTAAACAAAATTGGCATCCTGTAAGTTAAATACAGCCTTTAAAGGCACTACCAGGGCTTCCTTTTGCTCCAGCTTTACTCTCACCTTAACAAAAAGACCTGGTTCCAGAGAAAAGGAACTATTATCCACTATTGCTCTAAGTTTTACTGTGGCTGAAGATTCATCCACCTGAGGAGCAAAAAACTCCAACCTTCCCCTATAAGGGTAGCCCTCATCCTCGCTCGTGCCAATGTCCACCTGAAAACCTTTAGCAACATCCAGTTTTTCCTTTAACTTCAGCCACTCTGTTTCACTGGCATAAAAAATCACATACAAGGGATTGTCTTGAATGATGCTAACCAGAGGAGTTTTGGCTCCTAAAACACCTACCAAATCTCCTTCATCTACTCTGTTGAGATCTGTTTTCCCATCAATGGGAGCTTTGATTTGGGTATAGGAAAGATTTATTTGAGCCTGTTTCAAGCTACTTAAAGCTAGGGATAAATTGGCCTTGGCCTGCTCATAATCACTTTTGGCCCGAATAAATTCCAGTTCACTGATTCCACCCTGCTTAAACACCTTTTGCATACGCTCAAAAGTGGAACTGGCCTTAAACAACTCTGCCCTTCTCACTTCTACCAGGGCCTGTGCTTCCTCCACCTTTGAACGATATAGGTCATCTTCCAGTAAAAATAAAAGCTCTCCCCTCTTTACCCTCTGCCCAGGCTTAAAAAAACATCTTTTTCACCTTAGCTTCCACTCTGGCCTTTACTTCCACTGCAGCAAAGGGTTTGGTCCGCCCACTAAAATAAAGATAGTAAGTAACTTCCTTTTTCACAGGAAATTGAAACTTTACCTGAGGAGGCGGAGGTGCAACTACCTTTTGTTCCTGTCCCTTGCAGGCCACCATAAAAAACAAAAACACCAACAGTAAAAAAGTTTTTTTATTCATAAGCGCTCTCTTGCTGAAAACCTTTAAAAATACTCCTTAAGCCTATTTTTAAATAATCTAAAATCCTTTCATTCTTTTTATCTTCTGGATGGGTCAGATAAAAATTTAAAAGCCCTCCCACAAAACATTCTACTACATGCACCACATCAGCTACCTCTAAAGAGAGCCTTATCTTATTCTCTCTTTTCAACCTGTCCAGAATTAACAAACTCACCTCCTCTGGACAAAGCATTACCTGGCAGGCCTCTTGCTTTACACTGGCCAAAATTCCTGGCAACCAGGCCATACGATAAACAACCTTTAAAAACTTTAATAAAAACTCATCTTCAATAATCACCTTGACCAGAAGCACATAGTATTCTTCTAATTGAGCAAGTGAGTTTATCTCCTTTTGCTGAAGGGCAAGCCTGGCCTTTAAACGCAAAAGAGCCTGCTTTACCAACTCTACAAGCAAAACCTCTTTATTCTTAAAGTGCCAATAAACTGCTCCCTTGCTCAAGTGCAAACTTTTGCCAATATCACTAAAGGATACATGCTCAAAGCCCCTGCTGGCAAACAAATCCAGAGCCCTGGCCAAAATTTTTTCCCTGGTTCTTAAAGCCTTTTCTTTGCTACTTCGTCCCATGGTAGCTAAAATACATACTGACGGTAGGTATGTCAAACCTTCCCAAAAAAATGCAGGACCCTGAACCGCACCAAGCAGGTTCAAGGCCCTGTCAGGGGAGGTGAAGATAAATTTTATTCTATCCAGTCGTCGCCTTCATCAATAGGAGCAAAACCACGACGCATGGTATTTTCAGTGGTACAACGAGGATCCATAAATTGCAACAAGTAATCAGGTCCTCCTGCCTTGGAGCCCACACCAGACATTTTAAAACCACCAAAGGGCTGTCTCTCCACTAAAGCGCCTGTAATACCTCTATTTAAGTAAAGGTTACCCACTCTAAACTCTTTTTTGGCCTTTTCTAAGTGCCTTGGGCTACGGGAGAAAATGCCGCCAGTCAAGGCAAAGCGGGTGGAGTTGGCCCATTCAATGGCCTGGTCTATATCCTTGACCTTCATTACAGCCAACACTGGGCCAAAAATCTCTTCCTGGGCCAAGCGATGCTCAGGAGTAATGCCTTCCACAATGGTTAAAGGCACATAGTATCCCTTCTTGGGTAAATCATCCCTAATAAGCAGGACCTTACCTTCCTGTTTGGCCAGCTCCACATATTCCAGGATCTTTTTCTGAGCCTTTTCATCAATAACTGGCCCCATGTAGTTGTGAGGATCTTCAGCAGGTCCAATGGCAATGGAATTGGCTGCTTCTACCAGACGCTTTACAAAACGATCATAAATTTCTTCCAGGACAATAACCCTGGAACAGGCAGAACACTTTTGTCCCTGGAAGCCAAAAGCAGAATAGATAATGTGCACAATGGCTTCATCCAAATCAGCGTCATCATCTACAATAATGGCATTTTTACCACCCATTTCAGCAATGACTTTCTTCACCTGTTCTTGCCCAGGCTGAACTTTGGCTGCCTTTTCAATAATTCTAAGCCCCACTTCCATAGAACCAGTAAAGGCAATCAAGCTGATATCTGGATGCTCTACCAAGTAATCGCCAATCACACTTCCCCTACCTGGCACAAAATTAAATACTCCCTTGGGAATGCCTGCAGCAGCATAAATCTGGGCCAGGGTATAGCCCACTACAGAAGAAGGACCTGCAGGCTTATAGAGTACGCAATTACCTGCAACCAGGGCAGCAGAAGTCATGCCACAGGAAATGGCCAGAGGAAAGTTCCAGGGAGCAATAACTGCAGCAATACCCTTGGGTTGATAGAAAAGGTGATTTAATTCTCCAGGTGCTCTTCCCATTTTTCTGGGACTACCCAGCCTTAACATTTCACGCCCATAGTATTCCAGAAAGTCAATGGCCTCACCCACATCAGCATGGGCCTGATCCCATTGCTTACCCACTTCTAAAACCTGCCAGGCTGCCAGGTTAAAGATATTTTTACGGGCATAATCAGCCGCCTTAAAAAGATAGTTGGCCCTTTCTTGAGGGCTCAAATCCCTCCACAGGGGAAAAGCATTTTTAGCTGCATAAATGGCCTGGTCAATTTCTTGGGTAGAAGCCTGGCAAACATAACCAATTACTTCATCCGGGTTGGCCGGGTTGACAGAGGCAAGCTTGTCTTCAGTAAAGACTTCTTCCCCGTTGATAAGTAAAGGATAGGTCTTACCCAACTCCTTTCTCACTTCAGCAATGGCTCTAGGAAAGGCATTGCGCTCAAATTCCTTGGTAAAATCTGGAGCAGGGAAATTGGTAAAAGGAGGAATCTCTCCTTCTGCCTGAGTTTTTTGTTGTTTTTCCTTGCGCTTGGCCTTTTCTTCTTCTGCTATAATCTCCGGATCTTCCATTAACCTGTCCAGAGCAGCCCCTTCCACAAAACTCTGGCGCAGGAAGGATTCATTGGCAGTGTTTTCCAGCAACCTTCTGACCAGATAGGCCATACCAGGAATAAGGTCGCCATAGGGAGCATAAAGGCGTACCCTTTTGGCCACATTTAGCAGCCCCTTGCGCACAGGCTCAGCCATTCCGTAGAGCACCTGGAATTCATAGCGCTCTTCTGGAACGCCCAAAGCCAGGGCTGTTTCCAAAACAGCAGAAATGGTCCGAATATTATGAGAGCCACAGGCAAAATAGCAAATATCGTGATTTTCCAAAATCTTTTTCGCCTGTCTTTCAAAGGCAGCATCACTTTCAGCCTTAATAGTGTAAACAGGAATCTCCCAGCCCCTTTGCTTGGCAATCACAGTCTCATAATCCCAATAGGCACCTTTTACCAGACGAATGGAAATCTTGACCTTTTCTCTTCTCGCCCAATCCAGAAGTTCATCCAGATCCCTGTCTGTATCCTTTAAGTAGGCCTGTAAAACCACAGCTAATTCATCAAAATCCCTAAACTCTGGATCCATTTTTAAACGACGATACACCTCCAAGGTAATATCCTTAAAGAGATATTGCTCCATATCAATGCAGAGGTGTCCGCCAATCTCCTTTATTTTGCGCACAATGGGTTTTAATCTCTCGTAAATAACCTGGACTGTATTTTCAAAGTCCACAGGCTTAGCCTGGGAATAAAGGGCAGAAGGCTTAATGGAAGCATTTACTTTGGGAGCATATCCCCAGTCCAAATCTCCTCCACTTATTAACCCCTTCCACTTTTTGGCTTCTTGGGCCAGGGCATCTAATAATTCCAGGTAGCTATTTTGATAAAAAATACCTTCTTCTTCACTTACTGTAGCTTCTCCTAAGATATCCACAGTAAAAGCAAAATTGTCTTTTCTAAGTTTATTTAAAGTTTTAATAGCCTGTTTGGTATTTTCACCAATAATAAACTGCTTGGCCATGGACTCCAGGTTGGAACGAATGGTCTTGGCCAAAAGCTTACCAGCCAGGCCCTTGCCAAAACCAGCAGCACCTTTGGCCCCCCATTTTAATACTGCTGGCAAGTCATTTTCCTTACCCGTAAAGTACTCTTCAATATGCCTGGTCAAAGACTCTGTGCTATCCAAGTAGGGAAGTACATCTACAAATCTAAAGAGCTGGACCTTAAAGTTTTCATTTTGCATGGCCCAGTCCATTACCTTACCTGTCCACCAGCTTTTATTAAAAACTGAAGGAGCTTCTCCCTTTATGCTTGCAAAAAACTCCTTGCCTCTGCTTTTAATTTTTTCGTTCAATACCTTTTTATCCAGCATCTTATATCCTCCTTGCTTATTCTTTACGCTTACGCCTATTTTTCCTTTCCTTTACTTCGGATAAATCCAGCCTCAAAGTCTCCAAAATTTCCTGCAAGACCAGAGTGGTCCTGGTATCAATAACTCCCTCTATTTTCCCGAATTTTTTTAATAACTCGGTTAGGGCATCTGTGTGAGAAACCCTGGCCTTTACCAGGTAGTTGAACTCGCCAGCAATATAAAAGACTTCCTGCACTTCCTCTATTCTGGCAATCTCATGCCCGATGGCTGTAGAGCCAACAGGATCAGCGGTCTTAACTAAAATAAAAACCGTTAAAACCAACCCCAGCTTTTTATGGTCCAAGCGCACTTCATAATTTTCAATTATACCACTACTTTCTAGCTTGCGAATTCGCTCCAAAATCCCTGAAGGAGCCATCTTTAAACGCCTGGCTATCTCCGCATTGCTCATGCGCCCATTTTCCTGGAGCAAGTTCAGGATCTTCTTATCTATTTCGTCAATCATTCTAAAAAACCTCTTTTTTTATGGACATAATTCTTTTTTAAAGCAAAAGTCAAGAACAAAAATAATTTTTCTCCTTTGAAATTGTTTATTCCAGACCAACTTTTTACTCAAAGATAAAACTTGTAAAAAATCTTCCCTTTTGCTACAAAGGGTGGGGTAGAAAATAAACAATAATTGGAAAAACAAAGGGAGAAAGTTATGAAAATACTGGTACTCTATTACTCTCTTTATGGCCATGTCTATCAAATGGCCAGGGCAGTACTTAAGGGAATAGAGCAGGTAGAAGGAGTAAAGGGTGTACTCAAAAAAGTACCTGAAACTTTAAGTGAAGAAGTGCTAACCAAAATGAACGCCCTGGAGTTTAAACAAAAACAGGAGAATGTCCCTATCTGCACTGTGGAGGAACTGGCTGACTACCAGGGAATTATTTTTGGCACTCCCACCCGCTTTGGCAATATGTGTGCTCAAATGCGTCAATTTTTAGATGCCACAGGCAAACTCTGGGCCAGGGGGAGTTTAATAGGCAAGGTGGGGAGTGTATTTGTAAGTACAGCTACCCAGCATGGTGGTCAGGAAAGCACCATTTTGAACTTCCATACTACCCTTTTACATCACGGCATGATTATAGTAGGTCTTCCCTATTCCTTTCAGGAACAGATGGGCCTGGAAGAAATCATGGGCTGCTCGCCCTATGGTGCTTCCACAATTGCTGGCGGGGATGGCTCCAGGTGGCCCAGTGACAAAGAATTAGCAGGAGCAACTTTTCAAGGAAGCTATGTAGCCAAGATTACCAAAAAACTTTTTAGCTGATGAAATCCCTTTTCACCTCTTCCCTCTCTTACCCCTTTATTTTACGCATCCGGGCTTCAGCTGGAGCAGGCAAGACCTATACCTTGATGCAGGCTTTCCTCTGGCATCTAGCCCAACTCGAGCCCAGCTTAGAAAACTTAAAGTCCCTGGTCGCCTTAACCTTTACCAACAAGGCCACCAAGGAAATGAAATCCAGAATCATTAAAGGGCTAAAGGAAATAATCCTGGGCACTCCTGCAGGTAAAAAACTAGCTCAAGAAATAGGTTTTTCTTCTTCCAAGGCCCAAAGATGGCTGGAACTCATCTTTGAACACTATGCAAGCTTTCAAGTCAAAACCATTGATAGCTTTCTCTTTTCCCTTTTAAGCCTGCTGGGCTTGGACCAAAACTGGCCCAAAAACCTCTTTGTAGAGCTAAAAGAAACCCTTATCCTAGAGCAACTAATAGACAATTTTTTTAGAAACAAAGCACCTCAAAGCGAAGAGCTTTTCACTTCCTATTTAAACATAGAAAAACCTTCTGGCTTTTATTTACAGCCCAAATTAAAAAGCCGGATAATGGACTTAATCACCACCCGCCTGGCAAACAGGGTAGAAAAAAAAGAAGGAACAGAGGTAGACCTGACCAGTTTAGAACAAAAATTAAACACCCTGGGGCTGGATTTAGTAGAAAGCATTTACCAAAAAGACTCTAAGGCAGAATGGAAATATTCCTGGAATAATAATCTAAAAGACCCTCTAACAAACCTGAATAGTTCCTGCTTCTCCAAGTCGAGTGTAAAGGAACTATTGAAAAAGGACTATCAAGGCCTGGTAGAAGAGAGGGAAGAAACACTTTTTGCCCAGATTAAAGAAACCAGAAATGCCTACCTGCTTGCTTTGGCTAAAGCAAAAGTAAAAAGTTATACCCAGATATGTAACTATTTAGAAAAAGAATTAGCTAAACTACAATCTCAAGAAGGATTTCTTCTTCCTTCCAAATGGTACGCACCTCTTTTAACCTGCCTGGAAGAATTTAATCTTCCCCATATCTTTTGCTTGCTGGGAGAAAGGTGGAAACACTTTCTCCTGGATGAGTTTCAAGACACCAGCCTAGAACAGTGGCAAATCTTAAAGTTTTTTATTGAAAACAGCCTGAGTGAAGGTGGAAGTTTAATTTTGGTTGGAGACAGTAAACAATCCATTTATATCTGGAGAAACGCCAATCCAGAAATCTTTAACCAGATAGAAAGGGACTTTTCTCTGGAAGTAAAAGATTGCCTTTTAGAATACAACTGGCGCTCAACTCCAGAAGTTATAGAGTTTAACAACAATTTGTTTAGCCAGGTAAGAGAAAAACTTGACCTTATATTAGAAAATTTAGCAAAAGATAACAACGAACTAAAAGAAAAAATACAGACCTTTTTTGCAGAAGTAAAACAAAAACCAGCCCCCAAACCTACCAATATCCAGGGAAAAACTGTTTATCTGGCCCTGGAAGAACAAGAAGAAATAGAAAGGAAAGTAATTTCCACCCTAAAGGAGCTACAAAAACATTATTCCCTGAAAGACATTGCCATCCTGTGTCGAAGAAACCAGGAGGTAAGCCACTTTACCTCCCTGTTATGGCAAGCAGACCTTCCAGCTATTTCTGAAAACAGCCTGCTCCTGGAGACTTCCCGGGTCATTAGAGGCCTAATTAGCTGGCTATCTTTTCTAGATTCTCCCCTGGAAGACCTCTATTTACTGGGCTCTTTTTTCTTGCTCAAAGAAAACCCAGATGTTTCCCTCTACAGCCAGAAGGAGTCAGATAAACCTTTGCTTTTAGCCCTTAAAGAAAACCATCCAGAGTTATTTGATAAATTGGCCTTTTACTTAAATCAGACCTCTTATCTCAGTTGCTATGACTTAGTGCAGCTCTTTTTAACTGAAGAAGATATTTATGGACGGTTTCCAGAGCATCTGCCCTTTATTGAATACTTTTTGGAGCTTATTTTTACTACCAACCTGGATTTTCTTCCCCTTTCTTCCTTTCTTACCTTTTGGGAAGAACGAAAAACCGAGCAGTTTCTGGAAGTGCCAGAAAATTTAGATGCCCTTCGCCTTTTAACCATTCACAGCGCCAAGGGACTGGAATTTCCCGTAGTTATTGTTCCTAAAATAGACTGGGAACCAGAAAAGGTTCAACTGCTCTACCTGCCGCAGGAAGGATTGGTGCGCATAAAAAAACCTTATGCTGAAGAAATCAAACCCTATCTGGAGAAAGAGCAGGCCCAAAAAGCCATTGAAAGCCTCAACCTGCTTTATGTAGCCCTGACCAGGGCAGAAAGGGAACTTTACTGTTTTTATCAGGACAGGGGCGTGGGTAAAATCCTTAAAACCCTCCTGGAGAAAGAAGCATGTTAAAAAAATATTTTCTTCAGGAAAATACCAAAGCACCTAAAAAATACATTTTACTGGGAGATTTTTTACATCTTATCCTGTATTTTTTACCTCAGCTTAAACCTGACCAATCCAGCTTAGACCAGGCCCTGGAAAAGGCCTGGGCCTTTTTTGCTCAAAAGCAAAGCTTACTCTATCTCCATAAAGAAAAAAACATCCAGGATTTAATCCAGCATAAACAAATAAGGGAAAAGTTTTATATTATTTTAACTTTACTTCAGGAAAAAAATTTTACTGCCTGCACTAAGGAGCTAAAAGAGCAGGAAGTAATAGATGCTAGAGGGAATATCTATCGTATAGACAGAGTGTTAGTATTTCCTGAAAAACTAGTAATTCTGGATTTAAAACTTTCCAAGCAAGAGGATAGTGAAGAAAACCATAAAAAACAGTTGAAAGTATATCAGCAGTTGCTTCAAAATATATTTAAAAAGGAAACAGAAGCTTATTTAATCTACTTTGAAGAAGAAGAATTAAGGCCAGTTTTATGAGTGCAAGCTATCTTATCCACCCCCAGGAAAACTTCTTACAAACAATAGCCAAATTACTTGCCCAAGAAGAAAACTTGGCTCACCTGCAAATCATTCTTCCTTCCAGAAGGTCCGGGCTTTTTTTACGCTATTATTTAGCGCAGGAAATAGCCAAACCCTTTATTCCTCCTCAAATTTACAGTTTAGAGGATTTTGTTTTTTTAAAATTTATTCAAATCCATCCCTATTCCCTGATCAATTACCTGGAGTTTATCCACCTTACCTACCCTTACTTTCAAAACTTTCTTTCCCTGGAAAATTACCTGGAATGGTCCAACTCTTTCTACGAACTACTGGAAGAAACAGATAAAGAACTAATAGATATCCCCAACATCCACTTAAGTCTTCAAGCAAACACCTGCACAGAATACATCTTAACTCACCTAAAAGAGATAAAAGAAGATTTGGAGAGAAAATTTCACCAACACCGCCTAACCACTCCAGGCTTTTGTTTTCGCACCCTGGCTAACAATTTACAGGTATTGGACTCAGACCTGCAAACCTGGCTGGTTGGCTTCTTTGCCCTTACCCAGAGCGAACGGGTTATTTTTAGTTATTTAAAAGACCAGGGAGCCAGGTTCTTTTTTGAAGATGACCCCAAAGAAATACATCCCATTTTAGTAAGAGAGCTAAAAAAATTAAAGTTAACTCCTCAGACTTTAAGTAAAAAAGACTATCCAGAGCCCAAATTTTCCTTTGTCTTTGCCTCTACTTATCATGCCCTGATAAAAGAAATAAAACACCACCTGGCAGAAAATCCCAGCCAACCTGATAAGATAGCCCTTTTAACCACAGTAAACGACACCCTAAAGCCTCTTATGTTTGAACTTAAAGACAAAAAAGTAAACTTTGCTCTGGGCTATCCCTTAAAATATTCGGTAATATTTTCCTTCTTACAAATTATAAAAAACTTAATGGAGCATAGG
>LGER01000047.1 GCA_001507915.1 Desulfonauticus sp. 38_4375
TAATTCTTTTTCATACTCCTCAATCAGCTTTTTCCCTTCTTCAGTAAGATTGATTCTTACAAGCCTGCTTTCATAATAAATCGGAACAGTTGCTCCATCTTCCACAGCATTTGCAATATCGTAGATATCAATATAATTTCCAAAAACGGCAGGGGTATTTCTGTCAGTTTTTTCAATCGGTGTTCCTGTAAAGGCTATATAGGTTGCATTTGGTAAGGCATCTCTTAAATATTTTGCAAAACCGTATTTAATATCTCCTGTTTCTTTATCGACTTTTGCCTTAAATCCATACTGGGTTCTGTGTGCTTCATCAACAATGACAATAATATTGTCCCTATCCGAAAGGGTTTCATAGATATTACCCTCATCAGGCCAGAATTTGTGAATAGTTGTAAAAACCACGCCCCCGGCATCCACCTTTAAAAGCTCTTTTAAATGCTGTCTGCTGGTGGCTTGAACAGGCTCCTGCCTTAAAATTTGTGTAGCTGATGCAAAAGTGTCAAAGAGCTGGTCGTCAAGGTCGTTTCTATCGGTGATTACAACAATTGTTGGGTTATTGATGGTTTGTATGATTTTCCCGGCATAAAATAGCATTGACAGTGATTTACCAGAGCCCTGGGTATGCCAGACCACACCGGCCTTTTTGTCCCCTTTAGGTTGATTCTTTACATCAGGCAGCCCATAGGTAAGAGGGTCTTCTTTTACCACATTATTTTTTTTGCCTATCGCTCTGATTGTTGATTCTATAGCTTTATTTACTGCATAGTATTGATGATAGCCTGCTATTTTCTTTGTGGTTTGAACAATGGTTTGTCCATTCTCATCTTCTTTCTTTGCCTTTTCAAACAGAATGAAATATCTGATATAATCAACAAGTGTTTCTTTGTTTAAAAGTCCCTTTATCAAAGTTTCAAGCTGGCTTACAAGGTGTGACGCTTCCTTTTTCCCATCTGCTGTTTTCCAGTACATAAACCGGTCGTATCCGGCTGACAGGCTGCCCATTTTTGCTTCAAGCCCATCGGATATGACTAAAATCTCATTCCAGGTAAAAAGAGATGGTATTGTTTGCTTATAGGTTTGAAGTTGATTATATGCTGCTTTTATAGTAGCAGTTTCATCTGTAGGATTTTTTAGCTCCATTACTACAAGAGGCAAACCATTTACAAATAAAATTACATCTGGTCTTTTATTAATATTATTTTCTATCACTGTAAATTGATTAACAACTAAAAAATCATTATTTTCTGGGTTTTTAAAATCAATAAGCCAAACAATATCTCCGCGCTCACTACCATCTTTATAATAGGTAACTTTTATTCCTTCTGTTAACATTCTATGAAATATTTCGTTATTTGCTATCAAATCTGGTGTGTGGATTTGGGTAAGTTGCCTTATAGCATCATCAATTGCATTTTTAGGTAACTTTGGATTTATTCTTTCTAAAGCAGCTTTTAATCTATCAAATAAAATTACATCCTCAAATGATTTTCTTAAAGGATTTTCTCCATCTGGGGCAATATCTGGGCCAAATAGATAATCGTAACCTAAAGATTTTAAAAGGTCTATTGTTAAGTTTTCAATGGATGATTCGGTAAGATTAGGCATGGTTAACTCTCTTTACTTAAAATTATATTTATTTTTTCTTTTTTCAAATGCCTGTTCTCCACCTTCTAAGATTTCACAAACATGTTCCTTAATACCTTGTTTTAATAAAATTTCTTCTTTTTCATTATTAATAAAAGTATTTTCTAAAGAACCTTGCACATATTCAAATTTAAATTTTTTATTTTTTGTTTTTTCTCCATCTTGATTAGCTACAATAATACACTCTGCATCAGTAGATACTGCCAAGTTTGCATTATGAGTAATAATTATTATTTGTCTTTCTTTTTTCTTTTCTCTTAAAAACTTTACTATTTCATTATAAATCGATCTATTATCTAAATCATCTTCTGGTTGATCTATTAATAATGGACATTTACTTTTATCTAATTCAATAATTAATCTTAATAAAACAAAAGATTTTTTACCTTGAGACATATCAGAAATATTATCTCCATCATAAATTATTGAATAATTTATCACAAACCAATCTTTTATTAGTTTTTGTAAAATCTGTGTAATATTTTTACTATATTGTTTTTTAAGCTTAATATCACCATTTAAAACATCATAAATAAGATTTCTAATTTTTAATTTTAAATTATGAATATCTTCTATATTTAAATTAAAATCTTTTAGATTATCTGGTAAAGATCTAATATCAAAAACTTCATTTATAAATTCTTCATTAAATTTTTCATTTTTAGGATTTACTTTAATTTTCAAGTCTAAATCATCACCTAATGAATTATTTTGTTCAATTTTTTTTGTAAATTCTGATTTTATTTCATAAAACTTAATAAAATAATCTACTAATTTGTTAATTGATTCTTCTATTTTTTCTACAAGTTTTTCTTTTTCAGTTTCTTTTTCTTTAATTTGTTTTAATTTTTCTTCTTGTTCTGATAAAAGTTCATTTTTATTTTTTAATATTTCTATATTTTTTACTTTTTCTAATAATGGTTCAATTTGTTTATTTAATTTAGTTAATTCACTATTTTTTTCTATTATAAAATTTTCTATTTTTTCTATTTCTTCTTGTAAATATTTATTAAATTCATCTTCAATTTTATTGATTAAATAAGTTGCTTTATCTTCTAAATTTTTATATTTTTCAACAATTTGATTAAATCTATATGATTTTTCAAATTTTTTAGTATTAAGTAACTCATTATAATCTATTTTTTGTTTAGAAAGATCTTTTATTTCATTGTTTAGCTTTTCTATATTTTCTTTAATAATACTAAATTGGCTAATTTCTTCTTCTGTCAAACCTCCTTTTTTATGTAAACCTTGAATTTCTTTTTTTATATTGTCTATATATTTTTCTATACCTTTTTTATCTCCAAGATTTTTAATTTCTTCTAATTTTAAGCTTGATTGTTGTAAATTTTGTATTAACTCATTTATTTCATTACTTATATATCTATCATTTTCATTTATTTGACTATCTACACTTTCAAACAAATGTTTAATATTTTCATCATTTTTTAAAATATTTTCTATCAATCTATCAATTGGACTTTGTTCTTCATCTTTTTCAACTAATCTGTTTAAATAAGATTGTGGAATATATATTATTTTTCTATAATCATCTATTATATTAGATCTTTTATCTTCTCTTTCATCTATCCATCTGACTATAAAATCATCAGTAAGAGTTCTACCATCTTCATATATTTTATAATCTTTTAGGTTAGCTTCTTCTAATCTATTTTTTACCTCATATGGATTTATTGTTCTTGCTATTTCTCTAAGTAGGATAGATTTTCCGGTAGATTTACCACCAATAATAACGTTTAAATTTTGATTTAAATAAATTTTTTCATTAGTAAAATTTTCATTCGAATCAATAAATTGAACATAATCTATTAAATTATAGGGTTCTTTTTGTTCAGGCTTTTCTTCTTGAATTTTAACTCTATCTTCTGGTTCATAAATAATTTGTTTTAATCCTTCAAAAGTTGGATCTGCTTTTATCCATACAAATTTTTCTCCTAAATAGGTTCTTCCTTCATTTGTTTCTTGCTTATTAATTGTTCTACAATCAGAAGAAATAATACATGTTATATCACGGGCATAATTTAAATCTTTTTTCTTTATCACTTTAAAAATAAAACTATTTTCATTAAATTCATTGATTGATTTTGATAATTGAGCAATATTTATAAAAGACTTTTTCCACTCTTGAACTCTTCTTCCACCAGATATAGTATTTTTATCCAAAACTCCATTTTCTCTATCTGCATGTGCAAAAATTAATATATATTCTAAATTAGAAGAATCTAAAAGTTTCTTTAGCTCATCTATTGATTTATTGCTTATTGGTACTTGTCCGTTTGCTGGTATTAACTCTATACCAGGATCAAAACATTGCTTAACAATATCTTGAATAGTGTTTAAATTAGTATTTTCTTTAAAAATTACTAATAAATGTATTCCACTTCCATCTTTTACTGTAATTTCAAATCCAGGTAATATGGTAATATTGACTTTATTGGCTTCTTTAATTATATAAGGTAAATAACATTTTTCTAAATCATTGCAAAAATTATGATCAACTATAGCTAAAACAGATAATTTTTCTTGTTCAGCAAATCCTATAAATTCATCTGCAAATTTTTCTAAATCACTTTTTATTTCTTCTAATTGTTTTGTAAAATCTATTTTAGGCTTATTTCTCCATTCATGATCTATTGGTGTATGAACATGCAAATCCCACTTTCTCCATTCAGAACCTCTTGGATAAGTTTTCATTATTCACCTCTTATCTTTAATTTAATTTCACCGCTCATAAGTTTTGGTAAGAGTGTGTCTCTTAAATTTTCAAGTGTGCGGATTTGTTCTTTGTTTTGCTGATATTTATAAAATAATGGTTTTACAATTTCGTTAAATTTGAATAATATTTGTTCATCTGGCTTTAGAACTATTATGTTTTTAATTCCTTCGTTGGTTATATCTGGTTGAACTGAACCACTTACAAAAGAATCTTTTATTTCTTGAAATTCTTTAGTTAAAACAAAACACCAAACATAATAATGACTTAATTCATTTGTTTTTAATCCTGAAAATCCAGTTGAAAGAATATACTTATCTGTATCTGAATAATCATCAAACATTAAAAGTTTTCTAACTCCTCCTTTTTTAGCAAACCAAACTGAAAATTTTATGGGTTGCATATTAGCTCTTGAAGGTCTGCTCTCGTAAGTAATTTTTGTTCCACCAGTAATATTGGTATCTTTAACATCTCCAGTTTTTATGTATATCTTTTCGCCTTCAAATTTTTCTATTCCGCTACTAATTATAGTTGCTAAATCACTGTCTCCTAAACTTACCTCTTCCCAATCATCTTTTGCATCTTCTATAAACCATTTTCTAAAAAGTGTCTGTGCCATTTGTTCAAGTGTTTGATTTTGGCGGTGCAGAAGGTCTATCTTATCATCAAGGGAGGAAAGCACAGAGGCTATGGCTTTTTGTTCTGGGAGAGTTGGGAGGAAAAATTCAAAATCTGCAAATTGTTTTGCATTTGCTCCCGGTTGAGCAGAACCTCCAATAATATTATCGACAAATCCATACCAATTCGGAGATTGTAAGTTGTACCATACAAAAAATGGGTCAACAAATTCTTTATTTATTCTATATCTAATTAAATATGAAGCAAACACACTATTTATATTATTTTTTATAATTTTGTTATATCCAGTTGTAGCACCAGTTCTTGCGACAACAATATCTCCAACTTCAAGTTTGTATTTTTTAGCTTTTTTTTCATCAATTTCACAATAAGGAACTTCATCCCAATTAATTCTTTCAGGAACAATATCAGT
The DNA here is from genome assembly GCA_001507915.1 of Desulfonauticus sp. 38_4375. Taxonomy (GTDB): domain Bacteria; phylum Desulfobacterota; class Desulfovibrionia; order Desulfovibrionales; family Desulfonatronovibrionaceae; genus Desulfonauticus. The sequence goes on from LGER01000047.1 coordinate 5,430, forward strand.
AATTCTTAAAAATTTAGGTCCAACAGGATTTGATTTTGCACTTGCTGTATAGCCATAGGAAATATCCTCGCAAATCTCTCCTAACTTAACCTTCTTCCATCCTTTAAGTAATTTATCACTCATAACTTTTTCCTTTTTTATTTTCAAAACATAATATGTGCTTCTACCTTTTCCTTGTCTTTGAATAAGATTTTTTTCAACTAAACTTTTTAAAACCTCTTTGGTTTTTGTTTCTTTAGCATTAATTAAATTCATTGCTTCTTTTTTTGAAATTTTTTCATTGTCTAATAAGAACAACAACACCTTTTTTTCTTCTACGGACAATCGGTCGTAATCGGTCGCAGTTTGTATATCCTCCCCCTTTTGAATTTCTGGATTATAGTTTATTTTTCTAAATGTTATCCTAAAAGAAATTCCCGGCTCACTCCATTCAAATTTTATTTCCGGATACTTTCTTAACTCCTCAGCTATTAATCTTAATCCGTTTCCCCATTGTTCTATAATACCGAGCTTTTTAAAAACGGATGCAAGCACTTTATTCCTTATGTCTGACTGGCCAGACTCCATATCATCAAAATCAATAGTAGGCATCAGTTTGCCCGGGCTTGTAATCTCAATTTTGTCATCAAATATTGCAATTTTTATATCCTTACCGCTTAAAGAATAGTCTCTATGAATAACAGCATTTCTTATTGCCTCACGAATTGCAATAACTGGATACTCCCATCTGTCTTTTCTATAAACTCCTTCATAGATTGAGCCCTGAGAAATATGCCTTAAAACAAATTTATAGGCTTCTTCTGCCTGAAAACTCAAAGGCTCATCAATAGTCTTTTGGTCAATAAAATCTCCGGGTATAGTTCCTTTAAACCTTGCACACTCAATTTTTGCGTATGGGAAAAGTTTATTTCTGATTTCATCTTTTATCCTTCAAAAGCTATAAAATTTATTTTTCTTTTTTTGTCATCTGTTTGAACTGTTGCAAATTTTGCAACAGTTGAATTTTTATAAAATTTCAACTGTTTCCACAATCGAAACAGTATCAGTTAAAATTACTAACTGATTTTCACTGTTCATCCTTCAACATTCATCCTTCATCTTTCACAACTTTCCAATATCCGCCCTTGTCAGGGCCAATTCTTTTTACTTTTCCTTGTTGTTTGAGTTTGGAAATATGTTTTTCTACTGCTCTAGTTGAAATTCCAAGTTTTTGAGACAGTTCCGCTATTGTAATATTTTTATTTTCTTTCATATAACCCAGTATTTTCTCCGAACTTTTCTCCGAACCTTTCTCCGAACTTTTCTCCGAACCTTTCTCTTTGATTTCGTATGAGTTATCAGGCACAAGAGGAATGATAATTTTAAATACATCTTTTTCAATAAGTTGAGGAGTGCCGCCTTTTGAATAAATGGGAGTATATTTAAAAATATTTCTTACTCCAGAACCAAGTTCATCTGCTCTTCCAATTTCTCTAAAGACTCTTGCAATTTTAGGATTTTTTGAATAAGGAACTAAAGAATCTGGAGTAATATGCCCATATCCATGAGCTCTGTTTGCATTTTCAGTGACAACTCTTGTTTTTTCAATAATAAGTTTTGCAGGAAGTGGGCTTAAATATTCTCTATGCATCAAAATATTTGAAATAACTTCTCTAAATATTTTATCCCTCAAAGAGAGTCTGTGAATATTATCTTCAAGATAAAAAGGATCTGGAAGATGTTTTTTTATAAACTGCATTAGAATTTCAAATGCATCAATAAGGTTTGTATTTACAATTTCTCTATCATCATACATATCAACATTTTCAATTCTTAAAATTGCATCTGTTTTATAATAAGCTAATGTAGAATAAATAATTTCATCTTTTCCAAAAAGTAGTAATGCTCCAAGTGTAAATCCTTTTTTGCCTGTAGTAACATCTTCTTGATAAAAGCCAAGACTTTTTAACATTGAAAAATTATCCATCTCAGGCAGTGGACTATTTGGATTTAAAGATTTTATCATTTTTTTTGTTTTTTCTATCACTGTTTCATTTAATTCTTTTAATGTTAAAAAAGGATAAACCTTATTTTCTGAAAAATTTGTTTGTTTTCTCATATAAAGCATTGCTACAGCATCGTTATTGTTGGTAATATCAAAATCTCCATCTTCATTTCTGTCGTAAATTTTACCATTACATCTGTGAACCTGCGAGCTTTCTGGTACGGTAACCAATATTATTGTTTTTCCTTCAACCTGAATATCTTCAACCATAAGGGAGATTGGTGGATTAATTTTTTGAGGGTTACTAGCTGATGTTACAATTTCTTTTTTTATTTTTGAAATGTGCTCGGGATTAACTCCAATAATTTTTTCATTATCTTTTACACCTAATAAAATATATCCACCTATACGATTAAGAAATGCGCAAATTGTTTGATAAATATCCTTTGTTGGAGAGGTTTTACTCTCTTTAAATTCAATATTTATCCCTTCCCCAGTTTTTATTAGTTTAAATATGTCTTTTTCAATCATCACTCTTCTTTTTTATTTTAATTTTTTCTAAATTTTCAAGAATGAGCTTATTTAGCCTTTCTTCCTCTTTTAACTGCTCTAAAAACTCGGCTTTTAGCTTTGTAAACCTTTCTTCAAAATCAAAATCATCTTCTTCTTCAGCAAGCCCCACATAGCGACCGGGTGTTAATACATAATCAAGCTCTCTGACTTCCTCTATGGTAGCAGATTTACAAAATCCCTTTATATCTTCATAACTTTCATCTTCCTTTTGCCATTTATGATAGATGTCCGCAATCTTTCTTATCTCTTCCTTTGTTTTGGGTTATTTTGCGCTATTTTTGACTCAATGTATATATAACTCTTTTTTATCTCTACAAAAAACCACTAAAATTCTCAATTAAAAATTAACAAATCTCTTCTTACTGTGAGTTTAAAAGCCTTCCTCTTACCTTTAATTTGAACTGTTTCCATTTTGGAAACGGTTGAATCTAATTCTAATTCACAAAAATCAAAAATATTTTTAATATAATTTTATATAGCTTCTTTTTGAACATCAAATAAATAAGCCATTTGATTTAAGCTAAGCCAAATTTCTCCTTCTGTTAGCTGAATCTCTATCTTCAAAAATTATAAGATTATTTTCATCTTTCATTGCTTAATCTTCCGTCGTTATTTTAACTTTACCTTGGTTTCTAAAAATAAACTTATTCAACTTTTTCTCTTCTTTTAAATAAATTTAAAAACTTAGCTTGTAGTCCTGTAAACCTTTCTCAAAATAATCTTCTCCTGCCAAGCCTATACATCTTCTAAGTATCAAACCCCATATTTTTTATCCCTCCTTAGCCCCCTGAATAAACTTGAGCTAATGACCTCCATTGCTTAATCTACTACTTTTAGCTAAAATCGAATCACTAACTCAAGTCTATTTAAAAAGGATTTTTCTATGGAATATAAATTAGAATTGATAAATACCACTGAAACTACTGGTTTTTTTGCTGCCACTCCTATCAAAGAGCTTTCTTTGACAGAATGTCTAAATTATCTTCTAAAGCATCCTCTAGATACTTTTATGCGCAAGCATATAATTCACAAATTAGGTTCTTTAACAATAGAAGAAATAGAAAAAAAATTACAGAGCTTTTCTCCCCTGCCTCTACCTTTACAATCTCTGGCTTATGAGCTTTCTTTATTATCTCCCAAATTTAAAAAACTGGAAAAATTCTTTCCATCTACTGACCTGAAAAGCCTTCAACAACATACTCCTTTGATTATCAGCCGGGTGTTAAGCAAGCCAGCACAAAGCTTACACCAGCAATGGCTAAAAATCTTTGAACAAAATTTAATCCACCACCAACCTCTGCCTTTAAGAGAAAAAGTTAATCTTCCTTCTCCTATAGAACTCAACACAACCAATCCCCAAGTATCTTCTTTGGCCAAAATTCATTCTCAAATTGCTGTTAAATCCTTTTCTCCCACACCACTACCTTCTAGTTATGAATTGGCTAAAAAAGCCTATAAAATCCTCCAGAGCAAAAACATCTTTGCTAGCATTGAAATGCGCCACCAAAGCTCCTTAAGCCCCATTGGGTTGCTTAGACAGTGGAAACTAATGCGTCAGGTTAATACTCCATCTCTAAACTATTCTCTTAATTCTTTGCAAACCAGCTATGGTAGAGGATTTAACCTGGATCAAGCCAGGGTAGGACTTTATATGGAGATAGTGGAAAGGTTTTCTTCTTTTGCCAGCATAAAGGATAATCAAGTCCTGGACTTAAAAGAACCTAAGCCAATCTATATTGGGACTTATTCTAACCTTAAAAAACAAGGGCTTAACTGCCTTTCACCTCAAAAATTAAGTCTGGATTTTACTTACCAGGAAGAGCCTCTGCACTGGATTTATGGAGAGCAGGTCCTTAGGCCAGAGCAAAGAGAAAAGATTTTAGTTCCTCTTCAGGTGGTCTATCTCTTTAGTAACTTAAATGAAATAGACCTCTTTGATGGATTGGGCTCCACAGGTCTGGCAGCTGGAGCTACTCTAGCCCAGGCTAAACTGGCTGCCTTATTAGAAGTAATAGAAAGGGACTCTGAAGCCCTGGGCTTTTACCTTCCTCAAAAATGTTTTCGCCTGAATCCTCAAAAAAGTGCATCAACTCCTTTTACCAAGTTATTGAGCAAACTGGAGCAAGCGGGAATCCAGGTGACCTTTCAAGACTTAACCTCTGAACTGGGAATACCCTGTTACAAGGCCTTTGTAGAAACTTTAGAAGGTGAAATCTTTAAAGGTACAGGTGCCAATTTAGATGCCCAAAAAGCCCTTGTTGCTGCCCTTACAGAAGTACCTTACCCCTTTCCCCATGGTCCTAAAACCAAAAACTGGCCTGCAAATCTCAAGGAAAAGACCCTGGAAGAGTTTCCCAACTATTGCCTGGGCAATATAGAAGCCAATCTATATCAATTGGAATATCTACTTACTGCCAATGGTTATCATCCCATATATGTAAATCTGACCAGACAAGATATAGGTTTACCTGTAGTAAAAGCTATAATTCCTGGTTTTGAATCTTTGTTGAGTTTTGATGAAACCACTACAATTAAGCCCAGAATGTGGGAACAATATTTAAAATTAAGTAAAAAGGATTTAATAGAGTAAAAATATCTTTACCAGAGCTTTAAAACATCTCCAGCAACTCTACGAAACCAGATTCAATGGCCTTCTTATCCTGATACTCTGCTACAATCTTACCTTCTTTAAACAAAAACAAACAATCGGCCAATCTTCTGGCTTGAGATAAACTATGGGAAACTACTAACAAAGTATAATTTTCTTTTAACTCTAAAATAAGTTCTTCTATCCTTTTCGAAGATTGAAAATCCAGAGAAGCAGTTGGCTCGTCTAGTAAAAGTATTTCTGGTTTTAAAGCCAGAGTTCTGGCCAAGCAAAGTCTTTGTTGCTGCCCTCCAGAAAGAATACTCGCCTCCATATGTAGGCGGTCCTTTACTTCTTCTAATAAATGTACTTTTTTTAAAGAATCCAGTAGTTGCCTTTCTCTTGTCTCTTTATCATAAGGAAATAAAAGTTTTAAAGGCAACAAGATATTATCAGCAATAGAGCCTGGCAATAAATTGGGTACTTGAAAAACCATACCTATTTTTCTGCGCAACAAACTAACATCTGTTTTCAAATTGTATATATCTATTTTTTTATTCTTAAATTTTATTATCACACTACCAGATGTTTTAGCTCCAAGTTCTTCATTTAACCTATTCAAACTCCTAAGAAAAGTGGTTTTGCCACTTCCAGATGCTCCTATAAATACATTTATCCTATTAGGATAAAGTTTGAGATTTATATTTTTAACTATCTGCTTTCTATTAAACTCTATAGATAAGTCTTTTACTGTTACAATAGGCTCAAGATTCATTTTTTTATCCAGCGTTGTAAAGTATTGGCCAGCAGAAACAACATGGAAGTTAAGATCAGTAAAATAATACAACTGGCAAAACCCTTTTGCAAATCTTCTGGGCTACGAAATTCAGCTGCTGTGTAATAAATATAAAAGGGAAGGGCTTCAAACTTATCGGTTAATCCTTGAAACATGCCAGCATTAGCCACTACTCCAGTTAAAAGTATGACTGCAGTATCTTCTGCAGTTCTGCCCATAGCCAAAATAATTCCGCTTAAAATTCCTTTGCTTGCCTGGGGCAGTAAAACAAACCAAAAATTTTGCCAATAAGAAAAGCCCAGGCTTGGTCCTATAAGCCTTTGTTCTTCGCTTAAGGACAAAAACGCATTTTGTGTAGTTCGAATAATATAAGGCAAAACCAGTAAAGCCAGACAAAACCCTGCCAATAAAAGAGAAGTATTGGCTCTGGGGAAAATAGTCTTGCGCAAAAATAAAATCAAAACAAAACCAAAAAGTCCCATTACAATAGAAGGAATGCCAGCTAAAAGATCCAGGCAAAAATTAAAGATAGCTTTTAATCTTCCTTTTAAAAAAAAGGTTAAGTAAATTCCACAACCAATTCCCAAAGGAACAGAGATTAAAGTAGAAATAAAAACAAGCATAAAAGTACCTACCATAGCTGGCCAGATACCATCCCAAACAGGATATTTACCCACAATTGCCAGATAAATGGGAGCATCTCCCCAAAAAAGTGATTTATTTAAGGCCAGGATTCCTTTAGTAGCTAAAAAATAACCCAAGATAGCCAAGCCAGACAAAAGATAGCCAAGGCCACACCAAGAAAGCGCAGTAAACAATATCTCTTTTAACTTAATTTTTTGTTTTTCCATGAAGATAATAAAGTATAAGATTAGTACTTAAAGAAACCAAAAATAAAATTAAACCTGCTGTAAACACAGAATTATAGGCAGCACTTTGACTATCTGTAGCCACTACCAGGGCAATGTGGGCAGTTAAGGTGCGAATGGAATCAAACCAAGAAGAAGGAATTTGAGGAGCATTGCCTGCTAACATAAGAGAAATTAAAGTATCTCCCAAAGCTCGTCCAAACCCCAGTATTCCTGCAGCTAAAAAACAACCTTTAGTAGAAGGTAAAACTATATGTAGCAAAGCCTGTTTGGTATTTAAGCCAAGTCCAAGGTAAGTAAGTCTTAACCTATCTTGTAAAGGTTTTAAGCCTGTAATTAAGACAAGAACAATGGTAGGAAGTAAAAGCAAGGCCAAAGTAAGAGAAGCAGCTAAGAGACAAAATCCAGTACCGTAGGGAAAGCTTTTGCGTAAAAAGGGTACTAAAGAAAAGGCAGCCACAAAACCATAGACCACTGTAGGAACTCCAGCCATAAACTGCACAAGCCTGGATATGGGTTTAGTTAAAAACCTCGGGCCCAAGCCACACACAAAAAGGCTTATGCCTATCCCCAAGGGATAGGCAATTAGCATGGACAAAAAGGCAAGACATAAAGAGCCAATAAGCATAGGAATGATGCCAAATTGACCCTGATAGGGCTGCCAGTGCAGGGAAAAAACCGCAACTATTTCTCCTCTTTGAATAATGGGCCAGGTAAAGTAAAGCAGAAACCCCAAAATAGCCATTACTACCCCTGCACAAAAAATAGCGCACAACTTTAAGCAAAAAATAAATCTCTGGTCTGCCTTACTCCCTGGCATTTTTCTTACTCTTTTACCTTTTACTTACTTAAAGGAATAAAACCATACTTTTGGACAATCTCTGCTCCTTCTTTGGATAAAATATAGTCAATAAAGGTTTTAACCAGTTTATTGGGCTCACCCTTGGTATTCATGTAAAGTTTACGTACCACCTTATACACACCGTTCTTAGCATTTTCCTGAGAAGGATAAACTCCATCAATTTCAAGGGGTTTTACAGTATTATCAATATGCCCAATACTTAAATAGCCTATTGCACTTTCATCTCTGTATATGGCTATTTTCATAGCCCCATTGGAAGGAATAATATTGGCTTTTTGAGCAATAACTCCTTTTTGTAAAAGCTTTTTCCAAAACACAGCTCGAGTGCCACTGGCTTCATCTCTGGTGTAAAGATGGATAGGACTATCTTTGCCGCCAACCTCTTTCCAATTTTGAATTTTACCAGCAAATATTTCTTGAATTTGTTTGGAAGTAAGAGAAGTTACAGGATTATCAGGATGCACACACACGGCCACCCCATCTATGGCAAAGGGAAAAGACTTAAGTCCATATTTTTTTATCTCTTCAGCGCTTAGAGCCCTACCGGTATTGCCAATATCTACCAACCCCTCTCCAACCTTTTGCACTCCAACTCCAGAACCACCTCCTGTTACTGAAATCCTAATCTCAGGATTATAACTCATAATCCTTTTAGCTGCCTCTTTCATTACCGGTATATGAGCAGTACCACCAGCAATATCAATTGTACCCTTAAGGCCTTTAAAAGGTTTTAAATAATCACTCTCAGCCAAAGCATAACTACTAAAAACAAAAAAACCCAGTACCAATACTAAACAAGACAAAATCCTTTTCATGACCAGTCCCCTCCTTAATAATAAAATAGTTATAAAAAATATTTATTAGATATCCAAATAAAAGCTAAACATCTAATTCTATTTAATAATACTTTTTGTTGTTTTTGATTATGTTTATCAATAAGAAGAGGTGAGGAAGGAAAACTGCTAAATAAGAAGGGAAAATTTTAAGGGTTAAGAAACAACTAGTTGTAAAAAACTATATTCTCAAAGTAGCTACCAATCTTAAGGGATTTAATAAAAGCTCTAAACCATCCAGTATATTGGATACAACTATTTTACTTGTAAATAAAAGGGAAGAACAAAGACCTTCTTTTTGCAAAACTGCTATACCCAGAGCAGATTTTTCCAACATAAGACAATCATTTGCTCCATTCCCAAAACATACACATTTTTCACGCCCAATTTTTTCAATATACTTTAACTTTTCCAAGTCTTGATTTTTCTTATCAATAATATGAATTGTAAAATCCAGTCCTTTAAACTGGGAACTAACGTTGTTATGGGTATCTGCAGTAATAATATGTATCTTTAAATCCTTAGACAAAATTTTAAACAAATCAATAACACCTGGAATAACTTTTCCATCCAGGGCAATAGTTCCATTATAATCTGTTATTAAGTGCTCTAAAACCAGTTTCTCTCTTCCTGGAATATCTAAAACCAGCATATTTTCCTCTTTGTTATATAAATGCAACTAAGATAAAACCTCTATACAATCACCTACTTTAATTGTTCCACCGTTTAATACCTTGGCAAAAATTCCTTCCTTGGGCATGACACAAAAGCCAACTGCATAAAAAATATTACATTTTTGATGACACTTTTTCCCAATCTGAGTTACTTCCAGAAGCACTTCCCCAATTTTAAGCTTACTGCCCAGGGGTAGTGAAGTTAAATCCAATCCTAAGGTAGTTATATTTTCAGCAAAATCTCCAGGCTTTAACTGGGGTAATTTGCGATGCATTTTTTCAATACTTTCCAAAGCCAACAAGCTAACCTGTCTATGCCAGGGACCAGCGTGGGCATCTCCTACCAATCCATGCTCTTCTTTAAGCAAGGCTTCCTGCACATTTTCCTTTTTAACTCCCTTTTGAGAAGCTATAGAAATAGCCACTATTTTTCTCTTAAGCATAAAATCACTCCTTTTTTCAAGCAAACTGAACCCTAAATAAAATAAAAGAGGAGGAAAGACTTACCTCTTTCCTCCTCTTGAAAAGACTGCTTTATCCCTTCAACCCTACCAAACCTTCTGGCGTTGTTCTTCCAGGGCTTTTTTCTGTTCTTCAAAGGAACTAAAACCTGCCTGATGCAAGGCATCCAAGACTGTCCTGTTCCAGTCCCAATTGGCGTAAATAACTGGCTTATGAAAAGTCCTTCTAAACTTATCCAGCTCTTGCCGATAAAAGCCTTCTTTCTCATCACCCAGGTTGGAATGTACCTGCTCATGCAATCTGGCCAGCTCTCCTTCGTACCATTCCAAAAGGTCCTTGGCTTCCGGGCATTTTTTTACAATATGCTCATAGCCATTTTCTTTGAGTAAGCCTCTTAATCTGGCCAGATGCTGCTCTTTCAGCCAGTTACCCAGATTTTCCAGTTCAATATTTTCTTTTTCAACCTCAGCAATATCAAATTTGGTTTGAGCATAAGTATCAGGTACTACTGAAGCAGAAACAATACCTGCAATACAGACCAGGC
>LGER01000048.1 GCA_001507915.1 Desulfonauticus sp. 38_4375
TTTGTAGTTTTGGCTTTTTACGTAGGTATCAGATATACCACCAAGGGATTTTTGGGCTACAGTATTTTGCCTCCTTTTTAATCCAGAAAGTCAATATTGACATAAGTAGAAGGTGAAGATAGTATTTGCCACATTAGTTTGGAGGTGGAAAAATGAGTAAAAAGTTTGGAGGTGGAAAAATGAGTAAAATATTTTTTTGGTTGTGGGGATTTTTCTTTTTATTTTTTTCTTCCAATCTTTTGGCGCAGGAAGGTAAGGCCTTAAAGCTGGGAGAAAGTTGTGATGTAGATGTGTTGCTGGTACATGCTAAGGAGGCAGAGCTTGAGTTTATTCAAAAGGGCTATGGAGTGAAGCGTATTCCTGTAATGTACAATGATTTTGTGCTGGTAGGCCCTAAAAATGACCCTGCCCGGGTCAAGGGTAGTTCCATTGAACAGGCCCTTGCCAGGATAGAGAAGCAAAGGGCTTTATTTTTTAGTCGGGGAGATAATTCTGGCACCCATAAAAAGGAGCTTTTTTTATGGAAAAAGATAAGTTTTTTTAAGCCTGAAAGTAGCTGGTATAGAGAGACTGGGCAGGGGATGTTGGCTACTTTGCGGATTGCAGGCGAGCTGGGCGGGTATACCCTTACTGACAGGGGAACCTATATAAAGTATAGTGACAATTATAAAAATCATTCCCCTTTAGAGATTTTAGTAGAAGGAGATAAGGAGCTTTTCAATCAGTACAGTGTAATTGCCGTAAACCCTCAAGTTTGTCCCCAGGCCAGGTTTAAATTGGCCCAAAAGTTTATTGCCTGGCTTACTTCTAAACCTGTACAAAAAAAGATTGCCAGTTTCAGGTTATTGGGTAAACAGCTCTTTATTCCCAATGCCAGGGTCAACTAAACTTTATGGATTATTTACTGGAAGGGCTAAAAAAAGCTTTTTATCTACTTTATTCATTGGATGCAGAGACCTATTCTGCCATCTGGACTTCTTTTAAAGTCTCTACTGGCTCTATTCTGGCCAGTTTGCTTTTAGGCTTGCCTTTGGGATTTGGACTGGGCTATTACTCCTTTCCTGGCCAAAGAGTATGTAAGGTGTTGGTAGAGACCTTACTCTCCTTTCCCACTGTGGTGATTGGACTTCTGGTTTATGCCTTTTTATCCAGACAAGGTCCTTTGGGGGAGTGGGGGCTTTTATTTTCTACCTCAGCTATAATTATCGGCCAAACCCTTTTAGGCCTGCCCATAGTGATAGCCTTTACAGCCACAGGCATTGAAAACCTGGACAAAAGGCTTAAGTCTACCTTGCTCACTTTGGGTGCCAATCCCAGACAGGTGCTTTTGACCACTTTGTGGGAGGCCAGATTTAGTCTGCTTACTGCAGCAGCCATGGCCTATGGCCGTATTATTTCTGAAGTAGGCATTTCCATGTTGGTAGGCGGCAATATCAAGTGGTATACTCGCACCATTACCACAGCCATTGCCCTGGAAACCAACAAGGGCAAATTTGAAATGGGGATTGCTCTGGGGTTGGTTTTGCTGGTTATTGCCTTGTTGGTTAACCTGGTGTTAGCCTTTTTTCGAAGAAGGGCCCATGAATTATAGTTATTATCTAAAAAATATCCTTTTTGCCTATAATAAGAAGAAAGTCTTGCAGATAAGGGAGTTGTTTTTACCCAAAGAGACAAGCCTGGGCATTTTTGGTCCCAATGGAAGTGGCAAGAGTACTTTTTTAAAGCTACTTGCCTTTTTACTCTTCCCTGAACAGGGAGAAATTTTCTTTTTTGGAGAACGGGCCAGGGATGTTTGTTCTTTGCGCAAAGAGGTTACTTTGCTAGAGCAAACTCCCTATCTTTTAAAACGGAGCGTGTTTGAAAACATTGCCTATCCTCTTCAGGTGCGAAAGGAAAAAAATATAGAAGCCAGGGTCCTGGAAGCAATGGAACTGGTTGCCTTGGAGCCCAAAAAGTTTGGGCAGCGCAAATGGTTTGAACTCTCAGGAGGAGAAGCTCAACGGGTTGCTTTGGCCAGCAGGATTGTCTGTAAGCCCAGGGTCTTGCTTTTAGACGAACCCACCAGTAATCTGGATGGAGAAAATACTTTCCTTATTAGAAGGGCCTTAACTTCTTTGCAAGAAAAGGAAAAGATGACTATTGTGGTGGTCAGTCATGATTGGGATTGGTTGAGCGCTTTTAGTTCGCAAATTTATAAATTTCCCCTGGAGATAAAATAAAAAGAAAGGGGTTCCTGGCCTTAGAAAACCCAGGGACCCCTTTTAAGTTTTGAGTCAACTTTCTAGAAGAAATTCTTGGAAGGTGTGATTTTTTCCAGACCTCCCAGATAGGGCCTTAGTACCCTGGGTATAACTACACTGCCATCTGCCTGCTGGTAGTTTTCCAGGATGGCCACCAGAGTCCTGCCTACAGCCAGGCCTGAGCCGTTTAAGATGTGAGGATATTTGGATTTTTTCTCCCCTTTGTCCTTAAAACGGATATTGGCCCTTCTGGCTTGAAAGTCCTCACAATTGGAACAGGAAGATATTTCCCGATACTTGTTTTGACCGGGCAGCCAGACTTCCAGGTCATAGGTTTTGGCTGCAGAAAAGCCCAAATCTCCTGTACACAACACCACAATGCGATAGGGAAGTTCTAGAAGCTGGAGCACCTTTTCTGCCTGTTGTACCAATTGTTCCAGTTCAGCATAAGAGTTTTCTGGCCGCACAAAACGAATTAGCTCCACTTTGTCAAATTGGTGTTGTCTAATAATGCCTTTGGTGTCCTTACCATAGGAGCCTGCTTCTGAGCGAAAGCAAGGGGTATAGGCGGTGTAGTTTAAGGGAAGGCTTTCTCCAGGGATGACTTCTTCACGGTGCAGATTGATAACAGGCACTTCAGCTGTGGGAATCAGGTAATAGTTCAAGTTTTCCAGTTTAAAGAGGTCTTCAGCAAATTTTGGTAATTGGCCTGTGGCCTGCATGGAGTGGTTGTTGACAATAAAAGGTGGCAGGACTTCTATGTAGCCGTGTTCTTGGGTGTGCAAGTCCAGCATAAAGTTGATAAGGGCCCTTTCCAGTTTGGCAGCCCAATCCCACATGACCACAAAGCGGCTACCAGTGAGCTTGGCTGCTCTGGGAAAGTCTAAACCATTTAAAAAGGCTCCTATTTCCCAGTGTTCTTTGGGCTCAAAGTCAAATTGAGGAATTTCTCCCCAGGTCTTAACTACTTTGTTGTCTGCTTCGTCCTTGCCTTCAGGCACGCTGGGGTGGGGAATGTTGGGGATTTGCAGTAAAAGACTGTGAACCTGCTCATCTATTTCTTTTAAGGAAGCGTCCAGTTCTTTGATGCGAGAGGAAAGTTGACCTAGCTCAGCAATAAGCTCGCTGGCATCTTCTTTTTTTCGTTTTTTTTCTGCCACCTTACTGGAAGCTTGATTGCGTTTTTCCTTAAGGGCTTCTACTTCTTGAATGATTTCTCGTCTTTTGTTGTCTAAGTCTATAAATGCTTCTAAATGGAAATCTGTGTTTCTTTTGCGTAAACTCTCTTTTACCAATTCAAGATTTTGACGGATAAATTTTAAGTCTAACATGGGCGCCCCTTTTTTAACTTTTTAAGATACATAAATTAACAAAGAGAAGAAATTATCTTTTCACTTTTTAAGCTGGATTTCAAGGTTTTAGTAAGGGAAGGGAAAATTTCCCTTCCCTTTTTAATTTTTGGAATCTTCTTGCATTTTCTGGATTAAACCCTGGAGGTTCTGGGCCAACTTAGCCAGTTCCAGCAAGGCCCTGGAAGACTCCTGCATGGCCTTAGTGGCTTCAGTTGTGATTTGACTTACTTCAGCTATATTGCGGTTGATTTCTTCACTGGTAGCAGATTGTTCTTCTGTTGCTGTGGCAATGGTTTGGATTTGATGGGCAACATTTAAAGAAAGCTGAACTATTTCTTCCAGAACCTTTCCCGAAGTAGTTGCCAGTTTTGTGGCTTCACTTATGGAATGAGTAAGCACATCCACGCTTTGTACGGTTTCCCTGGCCTTTTCCTGGATACCTGTAATTACCTCGCCCACTTCTTTGGTGGCTAACATGGTCTTTTCAGCCAGTTTTCTTACCTCATCTGCAACTACGGCAAAACCTCTACCTGCGTCACCTGCCCTGGCAGCTTCTATGGCTGCGTTTAAGGCCAGTAAATTGGTCTGGTCAGCTATGTCTTCAATAACATTAATGATTTTATCAATTTCTTGTATTTTAGAGCTCAAAAGACCCAGGTTTTCTTTAGACTCTTTGGCCTGCTTGTTTTGGACTTCAGTAATGCTTTCCACTACCTGTTTTACGATTTGCGCTCCTTCCTTAGCCTTTTCTTGAGAGTCCTCTGCATCTTTAGCCACGCCAGAAGTATTTCTAGCCACTTCTAAAACAGAGGCGTTCATTTCTTCCATGGCAGTGGCGGTTTCTGCTACCAAGTTTTTGCTCATTTCTGCGCCCTTTAGAGTCTGCTCTATTTGGGAAGAAAGTTCTTCTGAAGCTGTGCTTAAGCTATTGACCACTTCTTTTATTTGGTTGGCAGCTTCTAACATGCCTTCTTTTTTGGCTTTTTCAGCTGCCTCCCTGGCTGCCTGGGCTTCTTTTAAGGCTGAAGCAGCCTTTTCTTTTTCTTGCTCTGCTTCTTTAGTTTTGTGCTCTGCTTCCTTTATTTTATTTTTTAAGGCCTCTAACATTTGAGTTAAAGATTGCACCAAAAGGCCAATCTCATCCTTTTGGTCTAAGCTAATGGTTGCCTGGAGATTGCCCTTAGCTACTTCCTGGGCAAAACCCACACTCTTTTTTAGAGGAGAAAGGATTAATTTACCCAAAAGTGCGCCTAATACTAGGGCTAAAATGATACCCAAAAGGATTCCACCTAAAATAAGCATAAATACTTTTTTAGTGGTTGTTTGAGCTTCTTTTACCTCTAAATTGGCTTCCTTTAGCACCAGTTTTACCAGGTTGTTTAGGTGGTAAAAGGTTTTTTCCATTTTGGGTTTTATTTCCTTTTCTCTGAAGACAAGCATTTGATTATAGGTATCTTTTATCTCTTTACTAAAGGCAATGAGTTGCTGGATGTAGAGAAAAAGCTGTTCACTTTGAGGGTAGAGTTGGTTGCGAAAGGTGGAGATGGCCTTTTTTAAGTCTCCCTGAATAAACTCTGCTTTTACTTTGGCTAAAGACTGGTGAAAGTTGGTGTGAGCATTTTTTACGGCAAGTAAAATTTTCTTTAGTTCTGGGTTAGAAGTGTTAAGCTGAGTTTCTAGCCAGGAGGTAAAAGGACAGTCTTGCAGGGTTAGTCCTTCACTAAATTTACGGTAGGTTAAAAGCATTCTCTGGGTTTTATTGAGAAGTAGATAGTGATAGCCCTAATAGCTTTCTATTTTTGCCCAGTACTCTAGAGGGTTTTTGATTTTACTTGCTTCTACTTTTTGGGCGAGAGCAAAGTATTTGTCATCTACGCTTGTCCACTCTTTTAAAGCAGCTAAAAATTTTTCCCATTCTTCTTTTTCTTGAGTATTTTGAATAAGTTTTGCATAAACTTCTTTGGAGGCAGAGTAGTTTGTTCTAATTGTTTTAAGCTGTTCAAAAAGTTGCTCCCTTTCTTTATCTTCCAGATTAGGATTTAAAAAGGAGGCAATTACTTCTTTAAGATTGGTAAATTCCACTTTAATTTTCAGTAAGTGTTCGACCTTTTGTAATTCTAAGGTACCTAGGGTTTCAATTTGCCCGCTTAAATCCCTTGAACCTTTTATACCAACCAGACCTACTAACAAAACAACCAGACTTACTCCCAGAAAACTTAAAAGGAGTTTTAGCTTGAGTGGCAGATTTTTAAGCATTCTCTCCTCCCTTTTTTAAACTAGTTGTTAAAAATAAAGAAAATATTTTTTAAAGGCAACTATTTTAATTTTTTTAAGATAACATAACCAAGTTGTTATTTTGTTCTCAGTTAGGTTTAAATTTCTTTGTTTTTGCTTTAAGCATTCCAGCTTGCCTCTTGAGCAGGTCTTGTTTATGAGAGAGAGAAATTGAGAAGGGAGGTTTGTTTTGCGCTATTCCTTGGATTTTTCTAATGAAGAGTTAGCTATTTTAAAGGAAGTTCAGGGAGATATTCCTTTAAGTCCTACTCCTTTTCAGGAGATAGCTAGAAAAGTAGGGGTAAAAGAGGAAGTAGTTCTTAATTTGCTAAAAAAGTTAAAGGAAAAAGGATATATTCGCAGGTTTGGAGCAACCTTAAGGCACCAACAGGCAGGTTATGACCAGAATGCCATGGTGGCCTGGAAGGTACCTGGGGAGCGCGTGGAAGAAGTGGGGAAGATATTTGCCTCCAGAAAGGAGATTACCCATTGTTATGAGCGCATTACCTATCCTTCCTGGCCTTATAACCTCTATACCATGATTCACGCCACTTCAGAAGAAGAGTGTAAGCAGGTCATTGCAGAGCTTTCCAAACTAACTGGCATAAAGGATTTTGAGGTCTTAGAAAGCATAAAGGAGCTAAAAAAAATATCTATGGAGTATTTTTAGGGGGAACCAATGCAAAAGTCCAAAGAGCTATTTGAAAAGGCAAAAAAGTTTATTCCTGGAGGAGTAAACAGTCCTGTGCGGGCCTGTCTTAGCGTCCAGGCAGACCCTTTGTTTATTGAGAGGGGAGAAGGACCTTATCTGTATTCTGCGGAAGGAGAAAGGTTTATTGACTATGTGCTTTCCTGGGGCCCCTTGATTTTGGGGCACTCTCATCCCAGAGTAAAAGAAGCCCTGCTTGCTACCCTGGAAAAGGGAACCAGCTTTGGAGCACCTTGTGAATTGGAAATAGAACTGGCTGAGTTGGTAGTAGAAGCTTTGCCTAGCGTGGAAATGATTAGAATGGTCAATTCAGGTACAGAGGCTACCATGAGTGCCCTGAGACTGGCTAGGGGTTATACCAAGCGCAATAAGGTGGTTAAATTTATTGGCTGTTATCATGGTCATGCAGATAGTTTTTTGGCCAGTGCTGGCTCTGGAGTGGCCACCCTTTCCATTCCAGGGACTCCTGGAGTGCCAGAGGAGACAGTAGCCCATACCCTTCTGGCCAACTACAACGACTTAGACCAGGTAGAGGATTTATTTAAAGAGCATGGCCAGGACATTGCTGCAGTAATTGTGGAGCCTGTTGCTGGCAATATGGGAGTGGTTTTGCCCAGAGCAGGCTTTTTAGAAGGACTGAGGGAAATTACTCTAAAATACGGCAGCTTGCTTATTTTTGACGAGGTGATAACTGGTTTTAGGGTAAGCTATAGTGGAGCGCAGGGTTATTTTAATATTGACCCGGATCTTACCTGTTTGGGTAAAATTATTGGGGGAGGCCTGCCTGTAGGGGCTTATGGTGGGAAGAAAGAGATTATGCAACACATTGCTCCAGAAGGACCTGTGTATCAGGCAGGTACTCTTTCTGGCAATCCCCTGGCTATGAGTGCGGGCATTGCCACTTTAAAGGAGCTTAAAAATAAAGATTATAATAAACTTGCCCAAAATACAGAAAAGTTGGCCTTGGGATTGCAGGAGATTTTGCAGAAAAAAGGCGTGCCAGTGCGTTTAAACCTTATTGGCTCCATGTTTACCCTCTTTTTTACAGACCAGGAGGTAGTGGATTTTGCTGGAGCAAAGCAAAGCAACCAGGAGCTTTTTGTCTCCTTTTATCAACAGATGCGCACTCAAGGTATATACCTGGCTCCTTCTGCCTTTGAAGCCAGCTTTAACTCCTTTAGTCATACGGAGAAAGAGTGGGAAAAAACTTTAGAGGCAGCTAATAAACTAGAATTTTAAAAAGATTACTTGACATTGGATTTTCTCCTAACCTAAATAGAAAGGAGAATTTGTTCTTTTTGGGACAAACTACTTTTTAAAGAAGGAGGTGATTTTTATGAAGAGGTCTTGGTTAGTTGGGGTGATGGCTGCGCTGGTAGCTGGCTTGTTCCTCATCCCCAATCTCTGGGCAGTAGATGCTCCCAAAGGGGATATCATGCTTAAAGCTCCTGCTGGAGTAAAGGCTAAAAAAGCTCCTGTTAAGTTCTCCCATACAGGCCACGCTGCTTTTGATTGCACCAAGTGTCACCATACCTGGGATGGTAAGGCTGCTATCAAAAAATGTACTGATGCTGGTTGTCACGACATTTACAAAGCCAAAGAAAAGCAGAAAAAAGACATTAAGTACTATTACAAAGCCTACCATGATATGTGTATGAAAGGCTGCCATACCGACTTAAAGAAGGCTGGTAAAAAGACCGGTCCTACTGCTTGTAATGGCTGCCATCCTAAGAAATAATTTTAACTCGGGGAGGGGGAAGCTAAATAAAAGCTTCCCCTTTTTAATTTTTGGAGGCTTTTTAAATGCCTGAAAAAGAAAAAAGCTTAGAAGAAGAAATTATTGAACTTACAGACATTGTAGAAGAGCCCATTGCTGAGGAAATTTCTTTTCCCAAAGAAGAAGCGGTGAAAGAAGAAGATTTTGATTCTGACTTAGATGACCTTTTTACCTCTGCAGAAGAGAAAGAAGAGGTAGAAGAAGGTGGCAAAGAAAACGAGGATGAGCTGGATTTTGACGACCTTTTTGATTCAGAAATAGAAGTAGAAGCAAAAGAAGAACCCCAGCCAGAAAGCGAACAGGATTTGCCAGAAGAATCAGAAGAAGAGGAAATCAAGAGCTTTTTGCCAGAGGATGAACCTCTTTTGGAAGAGCCAGAAGAAACTTCAACAGAAGAAATAAGTCCAGAAGAAGTAGATGCCCAGTTGGATTTAGGTTCTATGGCCGAACAGGAAGAAGAGGAGAAAGAAGAAGAACTGGCTTTAGAAATCCCAGAGGAAGCAGAAGGGACTGAAGAAGCACCTTTAGAGCAAGAAGAGTTGGAGCCAGTTAGGGAAAGTGAGGCAGTAGAAGAAACTTTAGCTGAGGACTTAACTTCCCTCTCTTTAGAAGAAACAGAGGTGGATACAGAGGTAAGAGAGGAAGAAGAGATAGTACCAGAAATAGAACCAGAAGAAGAGCTTTCTTTAGAAGAAGGAGTGGCACCAGCAGAGTCTACTCCTGAAGTTAGCTGGAATGAAGAAGAGATTAAGGCTTTGGTAGAGCAAAAGGTTCAGGAAGCTGTAGGCAAGGAGGTTGCCGAGCTTACGCAAAAAGTAAGTGAACTGGTTGGGCTTCTGGATGCCAAGTTAGAGCCCATTAATAGCGAGCTGGCAGAAGTAAAAAATAAGCTGGATTTACTGGAAGAAAACAAATCCCTGGAAGAGGATAAAAAAATATCTGAGTTTGACCCAGAAGAATTGAAAGCTGAAATAGCAGCAAAAGTAGAGCAGACAGAAAAGAAGGTTTTGAGCTTAGAAGAAACCTTTAAGAATTTTAGTGCTGAACTGGTAGAAGCCCTGGAAAAGGACTTAAATACTGCTTTAAAACAAGCAGAATCACAGGATACCTCTGATTTTATTACCAGAGAAGACTTAAAGAATTTAGCCAAACAAATGCGCCTGGAACTGGAAGAATTTGTAAGCAAGCAGGTTCCTTTAGAAGCAGCCAGGGTCATTCGCGAAGAGATTGCCAATCTTTTAGCTAAAAGAAAAAAATAGCCCCTCTTTCTGGAGAAAGAAGGGGCTATTTTCCTCTCGACTATTTTCCTAAAAGCAGTTATTTTTAAGGCTTAAAAGAGGAGGGTTTCAAGGATTCTTCTCTTTTGCCGCCCGGCAAGATTAAGCTTTTAGCTTGGTCAAGGCCACTTCCCCCCTTCCGGGCGGATTTTAATTTTTGAGGTAACTATATGGAAAAATTGGAAAAACAAGCCTTGCAAGTAACCAAGGAAATAGTGGTCAAGTTTATTGAAGTGGGCAGAATTTCTCCTGCCAACTTTCCAGAGTATTTTTCCACCATTTACAAGCATGTATTAGAAACCATCACTACTTCCAGTGGACAAACATCTTCAGAACAAGACTCCAGTAGATAGGCTTTTTGCCAGTATTGCCACTCGCTATGACTTTTTAAATCATTTTTTAAGTCTGGGTGTGGATTTTTATTGGCGAAGGCGTTTGGTGCAGAGCATTGGTCCTTTTCCCGGGATGCGGGTTTTAGACCTTGCCTGCGGTACCTATGATGTGGGGTTGGCCCTTGTAAATAAAGAGGCCCGGATAAGAGTTATGGGGGTGGATTATACCTTTCAGATGCTTGTGGCAGGCAAAAAAAAGCTGTCTAAGGTGGGGAGAAAAATTTGTCCTTTGCAGGGAGATGGCAGGTTTTTACCCTTTAAGGACAATTCCTTTGATGTGGTGAGTATTGCCTTTGGTATTCGCAACATCAATCCCAGAGAAAAGGCTTATAAAGAAATTTTACGGGTTTTAAAGCCAGGAGGAAGATTTTTTATTCTGGAATTTGGCAGTGGGCGGCAAAGAATTTGGAAAGGGCTTTACAATTTTTATTTAACTAAAATTTTACCGCTTATAGGTGGTTTTTTTTCTCAAGACAGGCCTGCTTATGAGTATTTGGCCAGGACAGTAAAGGAATTTCCCCTGGCCAGTGATTTGGCCAGGGAATTAAAATTGGCTGGTTTTGGAAAAATAGACTATTTTCCTCTAACTTCAGGGATAGTTTATATTCATAAGGGAGAAAAATTAGCCTCTGGTTAAATATACAATAAGAAGCCCAATTAGAATGGAAATAAGCCCCATTTTGCGTAAACTCTGGGGTGGCTGCTTGGCTAAAAAAGAGAGATAAGAGGGCATTTTTTCCGCCCACAAAAAATAGGGCAGGCCTTCAAAGACAAAGGCCAGTCCCAAAGCAGAAAAGAATAATTCCCAGTTGATTTGCATAGGAGTTATGCCTTTAATCAGAGTTGAAAAAAAAGTCCAGGAGTAAAGAAATGTTGGAGTTTAAAAATTTAATAGCTCAAAAAGAAGCAATAGCAGTCATTGGCTTAGGCTATGTGGGCTTGCCCCTGGCCATTGCTCTGGCCAGGCACTTTAAAGTCATTGGCTTTGATATCAATAAATTCAGAGTAGAAGAGCTAAGTCAGGGTAAAGATAGTACCCAGGAAGTGGAAGAGCAAGAGTTAAAAAAGAGTAGAGCTTTTTTTAGTGCTAACCCCAAAGACTTAGAAAAGGCCAGACTTTTTATTGTAGCTGTGCCCACTCCCATTGATAAAGAGCACATTCCAGACTTAAGGCCCATTTTAGGGGCAAGCAAGCTGGTGGGAGAACATCTTCCTCAAGGGAGTGTGGTGGTGTATGAGTCCACGGTTTATCCCGGGCTTACTGAAGAAAAGTGTGTGCCTGTGCTGGAAAAATATTCTGGGCTTAAGTGTGGACAGGATTTTTGGGTAGGCTATTCTCCAGAGCGTATCAATCCAGGGGATAAGGAACATACCCTGGAGACCATTGTCAAAGTGGTGGCCGGGCAGACTCCAGAGATAACAGAGCTTTTGGCTCAAGTATATGGTCAGGTAGTAAAAGCAGGCATTCATAAGGCCTCTTCCATTAAAGTGGCTGAGGCAGCCAAGGTAATTGAAAATACCCAGCGTGACCTGAACATTGCCTTGATGAACGAATTGGCACTTATTTTTGACCGCATGGAGATTGATACTCTGGAGGTATTAGAAGCAGCAGGCACCAAGTGGAACTTTTTGCCCTTTAGACCTGGCCTGGTAGGTGGGCACTGTATTGGCGTAGACCCTTATTATCTTACCTTTAAGGCAGAGTCTCTGGGCTATCATCCCCAGGTGATTTTAGCTGGAAGAAGGATAAATGACTTTATGGGCAAGTTTGTGGCTGAAAAGATGGTCAAACTTCTGGTGCGCAAACAGTGTCTTTTGGGTAGGGGTAAGATTGGCATTTTAGGACTTACCTTTAAGGAAAATGTGCCTGATTTGAGAAACACTAAGGTGGTGGATATTATAAGGGAGCTGGAGGACTTTGGCCTGGAAGTGGTGGTACACGACCCCCTGGCCTGTCCAGAGGAAGCAGAGCAGGAATATGGTTTAAAACTTTGTTCTTTAGATGGTTTAACCAATCTGGACGGCCTTATTTTAGCTGTAAATCATAGAGAATACCAAAAGCTAAAACCAGAAGATCTGGTGGCAAAATTTAAAGACCCTGCTAAAGGTGTGTTGATAGATGTGAAGGGCAGATTTGATTATTCTGCTTTTAAGAGCTATGGCCTTACTTACTGGAGATTGTAAGTGAATTTACTTTTAGTCTTTGCTACTTTAAAAGAAGCAGAAAGTTTTTTTGGGACTTCTTTAGCTGCCAAGCAGGGAGAAGTTTTTACCTTGCAACAAAAGCACTTGACAGTAGAGGTATTGGTTACTGGAATTACAATTCTAAACAGTGCTCTTTTTTTAAGTAAACTTTTGAGTAAAAAAACTTATGACCTGATTCTTAATCTGGGGATTGCTGGAGTTTTTGCCTCCAGTGGTTATAATCTGGGAGAAACAGTGCTTTGTAAACGCGAGGTTTGGCCGGAATTGGGCGTGGAAGTAAAAGGAAAGGTAAAGAGAAGTTTACTGAAATTTCCCCTGTGGGCAGAGGAAAATATAGAGCAGGAAATTTTCCTGGAAGTGGATAAGGGACTAAAGGTTTTGGGTAAAGATTTAGCTTATCCCAGGGTAAGTAGCCTTACTGTTTCCACAGTAACAGGTTCTAGAGAAAGGGCTGATTTTTTAGCTCAAGAGTATAGAGTAGAAATAGAAAACATGGAAGGCTTTGCCCTGGCTTATACTGCTCTTATTTATGGCATTCCTTTTTTGGAAGTGCGAACTTTATCTAACATAGTTGGCAGTAGAGAAAAAAAAGACTGGGACTTAAAGGGTGCTTTTAGGTCTTTGCATCAGCTTTATAAGGAGATTTTTGAAGAGTGGAAAAATTAAATATAGCCATTTCTCCCTGCCCCAATGATACTTTTATCTTTGGACCCTGGATTTTGGGCCTGGTCCCAGATATCAAAAATAGAAGTTCCCGTTTTATCTTTGAAGATATTGAGGATTTGAATAACCTGGCTGGGCAAGGCGAAGTGGATGTGGTAAAGGTTTCAGCTGTGCAGGGCCTTAAACTTAAAGATAAGTATGAGATTTTAGAAACAGGAGGAGCCTTTGGGCTTACTCATGGCCCCAAACTGGTTTCCCTGCCCGGGATAAAAAGGGAAGAAATTAGAAAAATAGCCATACCTGGTCTTTTGACCACAGCCTATCACTTACTTAGAAGTGCCTGGCCCAGGGAGTTTATTCCAATGCCCATGCTTTTTAGCGATATTCCCCTGGCCCTGCAGTTAAAAATAGTTGACGCTGGCCTACTTATTCACGAAACTGCCCTCATTTATGCTCAAAAGGGCTTTGAGTTGGTTCTGGATTTGGGCAGGTGGTGGAAAGAGCAAAGCAAAGGACTGCCCTTGCCTTTGGGCGTGATTCTGGCCAAACCTGAGCTTGCCCGGGTGGTTGCTGAGAAGATTAAAGAAAGCCTTGACAGGGCCAAGGAGAGTAAAGAAGAAATTATACCTTTTATAAAGACCTTTGCCCAGGAAATGGAAGAAAAGACTCTGGAGGAGCATATCCAGGCCTATGTGAATGAATTGTCCTGGGATATGGGCAAAAAGGGGCAAGATGCCTTAAATTATTTGAGGAAACTGGTAGATGCTTGAGAAGTTAAAAGACTATCTGGCCCGGGAAATCCCCCTGATTAATGCTGTACTGGCAAAAGAGATTGCCTCACTTCCTCCTTCTATTTTAGAAGTGGCTCAACATGTCTTAAATGCTGGGGGGAAAAGGCTTAGGCCCTTTTTGGTGCTTTTGATGGCCAGGGCCTTGGGGTATGCTAAAGAAGATGTCTATCCCCTGGCCTGCGCTTTAGAGATTTTCCACTCGGCCACCTTGATTCACGATGATGTTTTGGATGAAGCAGAATTGAGACGAGGACAGACTGCCAGTCACATTCAATTTGGCAATAAAAGGGCAATTTTGGCTGGAGATGGGCTTTTGGCTTTGGGCAACTTGATTGTAGCCAGATACAATAATCCCTTGCTAACTCAGGTGGTTTCAGAGGCCATTTTAGCTACAGCCTATGGAGAAATAGAAGAAATTGCCTTTAGTAAAAACAAGATCGATAAAGAAACCTATTTTAGAATTATCAGCGGAAAAACTGCCTATTTAATTCAGGCTGCCTGTGAGTGTGGAGCTATTTTAAGTGGCTCTGAGGATTTGGTCCTGGCAGCTAAAAGCTATGGTTTTAATTTAGGGGTAGCTTTTCAACTCATAGACGATGTGCTGGACTATACCCAATCCCATGAGATTATGGGAAAGCCTCAGCTGGGAGATTTGAGAGAAGGCAAAATTACTTTGCCCTTGATTTACTATGTAGAGACCCTGTCGTTAGCAGAACAGGAGGAGTTTTGGGAAAAGTTTTTTAGTTTTAGTTTTGAAGAAGAGGAACTGGAAGAAATCCTTTTGACCATAAAAGAGAAAGAAATCTCTGAACGGGTAAAAACAGAGGCCAAAGCTTATTTGGATAAGGCCAGAAAAAGTTTGGAAGCTTTTCCAGAAAGTAAAGAAAAAGAAATTTTAAATTCCATCTTAACTTATATTGTGGAGAGAGAAAAATAAAATGCCCAGAATACCTGCTAAACTAAAAGTTTCTCTTAAAGAAGCCATGTCTGTTACCTTTCCTCCAGCCATGTCTTCTTTGTTACAGGAAGCAACTTCAGCCAATCCTGATTTTAATAACCTGGCAAAGATTATTGCTACAGATCCAGGGCTTACAGTTACTATTTTGAGTTTGATAAATTCTCCC
Organism: Desulfonauticus sp. 38_4375; assembly: GCA_001507915.1. Taxonomy (GTDB): domain Bacteria; phylum Desulfobacterota; class Desulfovibrionia; order Desulfovibrionales; family Desulfonatronovibrionaceae; genus Desulfonauticus. The sequence goes on from LGER01000048.1 coordinate 14,805, forward strand.
TATTATAGCCTCCAGGAAAAGGTTACGGACTTAAAAAGAGCTGCTGTAATTTTAGGCACCAAAGGAATCTTAAAGATTGCCCTTTCTGTTACCTTTCACAAAAATTTAAGCCTTAAATTTCAGACCTGCGAGGTACTTAAGTTTCGCACCTGGAGACAAACAGTCTGGGGCGCTGTGGCTGGAGAGGTGTTGGCTCAAAAACTAAGCCCCAAAGAAGCAGATAAGGTCTATACCGCAGGGCTACTTAAGGATTTGAGTTTATTTCTTATTTGTTGCGTAGAAGATGAGGAAGTAGAAGACTTTACCCGTATTTGCTATGATGGAGACAATCTCATTTCTTTGAAAAAGGACCAGTTGCGTAGGGAAGTTGAGCTCTGGGGAATAGAGCATCCCCAGATTACTCAGGCCTTGCTTAAATCCTGGAATTTTCCTTTAAATGGAGTTTTTGGGGCTATAAAGTACCATCACGCAGTAGACAGAATAGAAGAGTTTGAAGCAGCTATCCAGTGCCTTATTTTGGGTACCCTGTGGGCAGAGGCAGAGTTTGAGGATAAAGATAGTTCTATTCTCTTTAAGTTAAAAGCTATTTTAAAAAACATTGCCCAGATTGAAGAGGAGGAATTTAATAACTTACGCTCTACAATTAAAAACAATGTCAACTCCAT